>NZ_CP095046.1:600000-900000 GCF_022919215.1 Hymenobacter cellulosilyticus
CACCGACCGGTGGGTGGGTTTGCTGGCTGCCATTGCCCAGCACGACGACGAGCAGGAACACTGGGACGGCCACTACGGCCTCACGCCGGCCGGAGCCCCCGCCAACTTTACCATGAAGGAATTCTCCCTGCCCCAGGCCACCGGCGTAATGCGGGCCGCCCGCTTCCAGGGACAGTGGCGCAGCCTGCTCACCAGCATGCACATGAGCTTCCTCTACGAAAGCCTACGCGGCCAGCAGCCCGAAACCGACCAGTTCCTCGACGAGCAGAAAGCCTGTCAGCAGCGCTGGCGCCGGGCCTTGCACATTACCAAGGCCGAAGCTCAGCAAGCCTATGACCTGATGCAGTGGTGCGACCGGCTCAGCCTGATTCTGTGCCGGCAGGAGTTGCCCGAAATGGGCCGCCACCTCGAAATCAGTACCGGCCCCGACGGGCAGCGCCACGAGGTAGCCCAGCCCGCCACCGGGGGCCCGGTCACGATTACGCCCTGGCCGTTTGCGGCCAAGGAATTCTCCGTAAGCGTGGAAGCCTGCCAGCTAAGTCAGTTGCAGTTCAAGGACGACGAGGAACTAAGCGAAGCCATCCGCCAGGCCCCAATCGTGACGCTGCGCTGGGACTTTGCCAAATAAAGTCTACTCCAGCCGCGCAATGGGCGCCGGGTTCTGCATCACGCCTGCCGGCACGGTGGTGCTGGCCGTAATGTGGCCCAGGCGGCGGCCATCTTTGCCGTCGGTGCGGTCGGCGGCCAGCTTCAGGGGGCCGTACTGCTTGTACTCGGTCCAGCGGCGGCGAAAGGCGGGCTGGGCGTCGGTGGCCTTGGGGAAGTAAGCCCACTCTTCCACCAGCTTGGTTTTGGGGTTGATGTAGACTTCGTACTTGTTGTCGGGCGTCACGCCTACGTTTTTGAAGGTCATGTTGAGCACCTCGGCCGGAGAACCGTCCATGAGCTGACCCGCGCCCTTGTAGGTGAGCGTCACGCCCGAGTCCTTGAGCTTGAAGGGCATCAGCAGCCACCAGGAGTTGTTGACCCAAATCGGGTACATCCGGTCCAGCAGCTTCTTGCCCTTCTCGGTGGTCGAAATGTCCTGCCCCTTGCTGTAGGTATGGCCCTGCTTGGTGTTGAGGTTATACACGGCCACCAGCGTGTCTTTCTGCCAGCGGAAGTCGCCGGTGTGCTTGTCCCAGAGCTGGTAGGAGCCGTCCAGAAAATCCCAGCCCAGCAGGCGGGTTTGCTGCCAGGCCGGGTAGCCGCCCATGTTTTGCATCACCGTGTCGGCCCAGGCTTGGGCGCGGGCGTCAGAGCCGGCCTGGTCGAAGCCCGGCGCAGTAGGGTAGCTCAGTACCTTGCCAGTGGCCTCAGTTGTGCCGGCGGGCAGCGTTTTGGAGGAAGTGCAGGCGCTGGGGCCGGTGAGCAGCAGGGCCAGGCCAGTGCCGAGCAGCAACGACAGGAAGGAACGGGAAAGAATCATGGGGCAGAGTAGATGGGACGACGGGGCATTTGCGCCCGGCTAAAGCTAGCAACTGTACGCATACCGGATGGTTTTGGTCAGCTCAACTAAACGCCGCGGCCGGTAGCCCGTACTAACTCGTACTTACTCCTTCCAGCTTTCCGCCCCATGGCCACACACTACCGCTTCTCCGATATTGTCGGTATCCTTAAAACCACGGCCAGCGAGTTTATGACCAATAACTCGTTCCGGCACGCCGCGGCCCTGTCCTACTACACCATTTTCTCGCTGCCGCCCCTGCTGCTCATTGTCATTACGGTAGCCAGCTCCATGTATGGCACCGAGGCCGTGACGGGCCAGGTCTACGGGCAGATGCGGGGCTTTCTGGGCGCCGACTCGGCCAAGTTTCTGCAGGATTCCATTGCCGAGTTCACCAAGCAGCAGAAAAGCGGCGTGGCTTCCATCATCGGCATCGGGGCGCTGATTTTTGCTGCCACCACGTTCTTTGTGACGCTGCAGGAAAGCATCAACGACATCTGGAACCTGAAAGTAAAGCCCCGCAACGGCATCTGGCAGTTTGTGCGCGACCGGCTGCTTTCCTTCGGCCTGATCTTGAGCGTGGCCTTGCTGCTGCTTATTTCCTTTGTGGTAAGCGCCGTGCTGAGCGCCTTCACGGGCCAGCTGCAGCAGTGGTTTCCCGAAATCGGCGTGGTCGTTATTCGCCTTGTCGACTTTATTTTGTCGCTGGCCGTCACGTCCCTGCTTTTCGCCCTGATTTACCGCTTTCTGCCCGATGCCATTATCCGCTGGCGCGACGTGGGCATCGGGGCCTTTATCACGGCCCTGCTTTTTGTGCTGGGCAAATTCCTGATTGCCTTCTACATTGCCAAGGCTGATCCGGGCTCGGCTTTCGGGGCCGCCGGCTCGGCCATTGTGCTGCTGGTCTGGGTTAACTACTCGGCGCTTATCATCTTCTTCGGGGCCGAGTTTACCCAGGAGTTTGCCGACGCCTTTGGTCAGAAAGTGCAGCCCAAGCACCACGCCGTGCGCATCGAAACCCGGGAAGTGCCCGAGGGCGAAACCAAGGAGGAAATCAGCACCGGCCGGCCCCGCTCTACGGGCCGCTTCAAAAGCTAGGCTTACCACTCGGGCAACTAAGTCTGTCTGCCAACTCGCACTTACTGTTGACTTTCAACACCATTTATCAGGGGCGCTACGCTACTTTTGCCCTTGATGAAAAGTGTTATCCTTCGGGTCGTGTTGCTGCTCGCTTGTTGCGGCCAATTCTTTACCGGCTTTGCCCAAACTAGCGCCCAAGCCGCCCGGCCCGGAGGTGCCCCCGCCGATACGGTGGCGGGTGAGGCCCGCATCACGCGCTTGTTTACCCAAAGGCTTTGCGAGCAGATAGACCTGGAAAGCCGCCATCAGGATTTCTCGGTGCTGACGAAGGCTCAGGGTATGGGGTTGTTGCAGGATATGCTAACGAACGTCATCATTCGGGATTCAACCGAATTCAATACGTTTGTTCTGCGGGCATCTAGTGAGGATGCGGCGGTTCAGCGCCTTTCGATAAACGCAGTGCTGGGTCTGCGCACGGTTTGCCCACTGGCGAACAAGCTGCTGGTTCAGCTGGGCATTCAGATGACTAACCTCGATACCAACTTATCGGCTTCCCAGCAACAGATTGTCCGCACCGTAGCGTTGGACCTATGCGGGCAGATGGCTGCGCTGAATTCTGTCCAGGCCTTCAGCCGCCGCTTGCCAACTGAACGGCTGGAACTATATTATCAAGCCCGGATTGCTGCTATAAGGCGTCATGGGCAGACTATCCTCATTGCCTTCGGCGACGAACTGCTGAACGATGCGCGGCTGGAAGACAACATGTGGCTTAATGTTGACCAAGTGATGTTCGAGGAATGCCCCGACCTCACCGGTCTCTTACGGGTGGATCGGGGCATGGCAAATCTGCAAAAGCAATCGAAGGAACCAGAGCCCGCTCAGCCTACCAAGGCAACCCCTGCCCGGCGCGGCCACAAAAAGTAGCTACCCCGGGCCAATGAGGTGTTCCGTAGTTGATTTTGTAACGACTTGGCGGCTGCGCACATCCGGCTTCTGTTCTAACACTACTCGCCAAACTCATGCACCGATGCTGTCGGTGGTTACCCTCAATCTACTTCTCTACTCATAGTCCATTACCCGCAAGCATCCCAGCCGTTTCTTACGAGGCCGGCGCTGACAGTGGCCTTCGACTATACTACCTTTGCCGGATGCAGAAACTGATAGTTACCCTGATATTATTCGTGAGCCTGTGTACGGTTGGTCAGCGGGCCCAGGCCCAGACGACAGCCTTAAGCGACAGTCTGACCGAGAAGAAAATTATTCAGACAGTGGGGGCCGATATGTGCCGGCAGCTGACGGCGGAAAATGCCAAGCAGCCCCTCGAAAATCTTACAGCCCAGGAAGCCCAGCAGCTCTTCGTGCGCCTCATCATGAGCAGCGCCTCGACTAGTCCGGAGCTGGTTACGGCTCTGACCAGTAACCCGGCCGGTGCCAACAAATACGGAGAAATCCTTGGGAAGAAAATTGGGCTGTGGCTGCTAAAGGAGTGTCCTATCACGCAGCCGCTGTTTATGAAAATGGGCGCGCAGGAAATCAGCAAAAAGCAGCCGATACCTGCCGCCGAAGCTAAGATCCTGCAGCCGATGGCTGTAGAAGTCTGCCACGACCTGGAAGCCCGCCAGAAAAAGCAGGACTTGAACGCCCTCACGCCCGAAAAACGGTCGGAGGTGCTGCAGGAAGTAGTGCAGAAAAGCATGAAGGCTCACGCCAAGGAGCTTACCCAGCAGTACGGCGCCGACATCTTCCTCGACTCGGAACGTATGCGGGCTGTGGGCACCAAGCTCGGCCTGCAAATGGGCACGCAATGCCCAAACATTCTGATGATGCTGGCCAACGTCAAGTAACGCTGACATTCAACCTCAAATGCCACACGGCCCGCTCTCTGCCATAGAAAGCGGGCCGTGTGGCGTTCGGTAGTATTCTGGTTGGAAGGACTACGCCAACTCGGCTTTTTCCTTTACCGCCAGCTGTCCGCAGGCGGCATCAATGTCTTTACCGCGGGAGCGGCGGATGTTGGTTTGCACGCCGCGGTCGGCCAGAAACTTGTGGAAGGCCGTGATTTTGTCGGCTTCCGCGTTCTGGTAGCTGGCGTTTTCGATGGGGTTGTACTCAATCAAATTCACCTTGCAGGGCAGCCACTTCGAAATCTGGTAGAGCTCGGCGGCGTCCTCCAGCGTGTCGTTGAAGTTCTCGAACACGATGTATTCGTAGGTGACTTTGCGGCCAGTTTTCTGGTGGTAGTACTGCAGCGCGTCCTTCAGCGCGGCCAGGGAGTTGGCCTCGTTGATGGGCATAATCTCGTTGCGCTTCACGTCGTTGGGGGCGTGCAACGAGAGGGCCAGATTAGCCTTCACATCGTCGTCGGCCAGCTTCTTGATCATCTTGGCAATGCCGGCGGTGCTAATCGTAATGCGGCGTGGGGCCATGTTCAGGCCGTCGGGGGCGGTGATGCGCTCCACGCTCTTTACCACGTTGGCGTAGTTGAGCAGCGGCTCGCCCATGCCCATGTACACGATGTTGGTGAGCGGCGTGCCATACTGGGCCTCGCACTGCTCCCGGATGCGCACCACCTGGTCGTAGATTTCGGCCGCGTCCAGGTTGCGCTTGCGCTCCATGTAGCCCGTAGCGCAAAACTTACACGTGAGCGAGCAGCCCACCTGCGAGGAAATGCAGGCCGTCATGCGCGTGTCGTGCGGGATGAGCACGCCCTCCACGATGTTGCCGTCGTGCAGCCGGAAGGCCGACTTGATGGTGCCGTCGTTGCTGAGTTGTTGATTCTGAACCGTCACGCCGTTGATGACGAAGTGCTTGGCCAGCAACTCGCGAGTGGCCAGGGAAATGTTGTTCATTTCCTCAAACGAGGCCGCGGTATTCTTCCACAGCCACTCCAGCACCTGCTTGGCGCGGAAGGGTTTTTCGCCGTGCTCCACCATAAAGGCTTTGAGCTCGTCGGGGGTGAGTTTGCGGATGTCGCGCTTGGAAACAACGGGCAGGTCAATCATCATAACTGCAAAGATACTATAGCGGAAGCCGAAGATGTGCGTCCTATCTGCTAGAACATTGTCTAACCCGCTGACGCTGAAAAAAGTGCCGCCTTTTGCCTGTCATTGCGAGCAAAGCGAAGCAATCCGTCCTCTGCGCAATACGAAATGACCTTTACCCAGAAAGCCTTTCCTGTTATAACGGTGAAGGCTTATCAAGTTAGAGGGCCCGGCACATTTCAGAGGATGGATTGCTCCGTCGTCCCTCCTCGCAATGACAGGGAAAGAAAGCACGGATTGCAACATCATAATTTCGCAACCTCGCCATTTCACAAATTCCCTTACCTTGCCGGCATAAACTTTAGGGGTGTTCTGCTACGCGGGACTGAGAAATACCCTTGGAACCTGATCCAGGTAATGCTGGCGAAGGGAAAAGTGACCAGAAACGGGACGCTCTGTGCCCGTGGCGTACGCCGTCCTATCGTTTATTGTTCTGACTCCATCAACCTGCTACTCTGCTTGTTGCATGACGCTATTTGTCAACGATAAACCTTGCGAGGCCCCGGTTTCCCCTACCCTGACGGCCACCCTCGACCAGTTGCAGCTGCTGCACCTGCGCGGCATTGCCGTGGCCGTGAATGACGTGGTAGTGCCCCGCCCCGACTGGCCCGCCCACGAGCTGCGGGCCCACGACCGGATTACGATTATTCGCGCCACCCAAGGGGGCTAGGCCGCGCCGCCGACCCGTTTCCACTTCCTTTTCCGATGAAGAAAAAAGACCAAGCCCCCAGCAGACGCTGGTGGAGCGCCAGCCCCTGACCGGCTCGCGCAAGATCTACGTGCCCGGCCAGCTCTACCCCGACCTGCGGGTGGCCATGCGCGAAATCGTGCTCAGCGACACCCAGCGCAAGTTCGACTTCGTGAATCCCACCGAGCAAAACCTGCCGGTAACCGTGTACGACACCAGCGGCCCCTACACCGACCCGAATATGGCCATCGACCTGAAAAAAGGGTTGCCTCGCCTGCGCGAGGAGTGGATTCTGGGCCGCGGCGACGTGGAGCAGCTCCCCGGCACCTCGTCGGAATATGGGCAGCAGCGGGCCGCCGATGCTTCGCTGGACGCGCTGCGCTTTGAGCACATCCGCCGGCCGTACCGGGCTAAAGCGGGCCGCAACGTGAGCCAGATGCACTACGCCCGCCAGGGCATTATCACGCCCGAAATGGAATACATTGCCATCCGGGAAAACCAGCGTATCGACCAGTTGGCCCAGGATGACCCGCTGCGGGTGCAGCACCGCGGGCACAGCTTCGGCGCACGCACGCCCCAGGGCTATATTACGCCCGAATTCGTGCGCCAGGAAGTAGCCGCCGGCCGGGCCGTGATTCCCTCCAACATCAACCACCCCGAAGCCGAGCCCATGATTATCGGGCGCAACTTCCTGGTAAAAATCAACACCAACATCGGCAACTCGGCCGTCACGTCCAGCATCGAGGAAGAGGTGGACAAGGCCGTGTGGAGCTGCCGCTGGGGCGGCGACACGCTGATGGACCTGAGCACGGGCAAGAACATTCACGAGACGCGGGAATGGATTATCCGCAACTGCCCGGTGCCGGTGGGCACGGTCCCGATTTACCAAGCCCTGGAGAAAGTGAACGGCAAGGCCGAGGATCTGACCTGGGAGCTGTTTCGCGACACGCTCATCGAGCAGGCCGAGCAGGGCGTGGACTACTTCACGATTCACGCCGGGGTGCTCTTGCGCTACATCCCGATGACGGCCAAGCGGGTTACCGGCATCGTCTCGCGTGGGGGCTCGATTATGGCCAAGTGGTGCCTGGCCCACCACCAGGAAAGCTTTCTGTACACCCATTTCGAGGAAATCTGCCAGATCATGAAGGCTTACGACGTGGCCTTTTCCTTGGGCGACGGTCTGCGGCCCGGCTCCATTGCCGATGCCAACGACGAGGCCCAGTTTGCCGAGCTCGAAACCCTGGGCGAGCTGACCAAGATTGCCTGGGCCCACGACGTGCAGGTGATGATCGAAGGCCCCGGCCACGTGCCCATGCACCTGATTAAGGAGAACATGGACAAGCAGCTCAAGGAGTGTCATGAGGCGCCATTCTACACCCTGGGCCCGCTGACCACCGACATTGCGCCCGGCTACGACCATATCACCTCGGCCATCGGAGCGGCCATGATTGGCTGGTTCGGCACGGCCATGCTTTGCTACGTGACGCCCAAAGAGCACCTAGGTTTGCCCAACAAGCAGGACGTGAAAGACGGGGTTATTGCCTACAAAATAGCCGCCCACGCCGCCGACCTGGCCAAGGGCCACCCGGGCGCCCAATACCGCGACAACGCCCTGAGCAAGGCCCGGTTCGAGTTCCGCTGGGAAGACCAGTTCAACTTGAGCCTGGACCCCGACACAGCCCGGGAGTACCACGACGAAACCCTGCCGGCCGAAGGCGCCAAAGTAGCCCACTTCTGCTCGATGTGCGGTCCCCACTTTTGCTCGATGAAAATCACCCAGGAAGTGCGCGACTACGCCGCCACCCAGGATATGACGGCCGCCCAAGTGCTGGCTTCCGGCATGGCCGAGAAGTCGCGGGAGTTTGTCAACAAAGGCAGTGAAATCTACCTGTAGACGCTTAGTCGCTGCCGGCTAAGCCGCCCTTCATGCTGAGCCTTCGCGAGACATCTTGCCTGCAGTGGTAATCAGCTAGCATTGCAACGAGGCCAGGCGAGATGTCTCGCGAAGGCTCGACATGACGTTCTTTTTTACCAACTCCGATGCCCACAACCCGCCCGTACGCCCTGAGCATAGCCGGCTTCGACCCCAGCGCCGGGGCCGGCCTGCTGGCCGACTGCAAGACGCTGGAAGCTCACGGCGTATATGGGCTGGGCGTATGCACGGCCCTGACAGTGCAGAACGACATAACTTTTGAGCGGGTGAACTGGGTGCCGCTGGCCGATATCCAGGACCAGATCGGGCTGTTGCTGGAGCGTTTTCCGGTCGACTACATCAAGATCGGGCTGTTTGAGAGTCTAGCGAAGCTGCTGGAGCTGCTGCGGTGGCTGCGGCAGCTGCGCCCGGCCGCCTGCATCGTCTGGGACCCGGTGCTGAAGGCTAC
Source organism: Hymenobacter cellulosilyticus (assembly GCF_022919215.1). Taxonomy (NCBI): domain Bacteria; kingdom Pseudomonadati; phylum Bacteroidota; class Cytophagia; order Cytophagales; family Hymenobacteraceae; genus Hymenobacter; species Hymenobacter cellulosilyticus. The sequence goes on from NZ_CP095046.1 coordinate 608,677, forward strand.
GGCCGGCTACGAGTTTCACCAGCATCCCGATTGGAAGCTGGTGCTGAAGCTGCTGGCTGAGTGTACGCTCATCACCCCGAATCTGCCGGAGATGCTACGGCTGTGGCCGGCAACTTCGGCCGAGGCTGCCGCTGCCGACGCGGCCATGTTTTGTCCCGTGCTGCTTAAAGGCGGCCACGGCAGCGGCCATGAGGCCGTGGACACGCTGTTTTTTGATGGGGAGAACTACCACTTTACCCAGCCCCGCCTGCCCCACGGCGAAAAGCACGGCAGCGGCTGCGTGCTGTCGGCCGCTGTTCTGGCGCAGCTGGCTTTAGGAAACTCCTTGCCCGACGCCTGCCGGCTGGGCAAGCACTACACCACCACCTTTCTGGCCAGCAACGACACGCTGCTCGGCTACCACTCTCTTCCTCTTTCTCCGCCGTATGCAGATCAGTAACCTTCATTTCATAACCAACCGGCCCGAGCACGCCGAGCAGGCCTGCCGCGGCGGAGTGCGCTGGGTGCAGCTCCGGGTGAAAAATGCGGCTCCCAACCACTGGAAGCAACTGGCCCTAAACACCCAGGCCGTGTGCCAACGCTACGGCGCCACGCTTATCATCAACGACAACCCCGCACTGGCCCTGGCAATCGGAGCCGACGGCGTGCACCTGGGCAAGCAGGATATGCCCGCGGCTGAGGCCCGGGCGCTGCTAGGACCTGATAAAATCCTGGGTGGTACGGCCAACACTTTCGAGGACATTGAGCAGCTGGTGCAGGCCGGCGTCGACTACATCGGGCTGGGGCCTTTCCGTTTTACGACTACCAAGGAAAAGCTAAGCCCTATTCTGGGGCTGGAAGGCTACACGGACATTCTCGAGCAATGCGCAGCAGCGGGCTTCACAGTGCCCATTATCGGCATTGGCGGCATAACGTTGGCCGACGTGAAAGCGCTGCAGCTCACCGGCCTGCACGGCGTGGCCATATCGGGCGCCATTGCCAACACGGACGACCTACCCAGCGCGGCCGCACAGTTTGTCAACTACTTGCAGGAGCTTACCCTATGAAAACTCAACCATTGGTTATTGCCGGCCGCACGTTTTCGTCCCGCCTGTTTACCGGCACGGGCAAGTTCAGCTCGGCCGCATTGATGGAAGAAGCCCTGCTGGCCTCCGGCTCGGAGCTGGTGACGGTGGCTTTGAAGCGCGTCGACGTGACTTCGGCCGAAGACGACCTGCTCCGCCACCTGGGTCACGCGCAGTTCAGCCTCCTGCCCAACACCTCCGGGGTGCGCACGGCCAAGGAAGCCGTGTTTGCCGCCCAATTGGCCCGCGAGGCCCTGGAAACTGATTGGCTCAAGCTCGAAATTCACCCCGACCCCAAGTACCTGCTGCCCGACCCGGTTGAAACCCTTAAGGCGGCCGAGGAGCTGGTGAAGCTGGGCTTTGTGGTGCTGCCCTACGTTCACGCCGACCCGGTGCTGTGCAAGCGCCTGGAGGAAGTGGGCGTGGCCGCCGTGATGCCCTGGGCGCCCCCATCGGTTCCAACAAAGGCCTGCTGACCCGCGAATTCCTGGAAATCATCATAAGCCAGAGCCGGGTGCCGGTGGTAGTCGACGCCGGCATTGGGGCCCCCTCGCACGCCGCCGCGGCCCTGGAAATGGGTGCCGACGCGGTACTGGTGAATACCGCCATAGCCGTGGCCGGGCGGCCGGTGGCCATGGCCCACGCCTTCCGCCTGGCCGTGGAAGCCGGCCGCCTGGCCTACGAAGCCAAGCTCGCCGCCCCGGTAACGCACGCCGTAGCCAGCTCCCCACTCACGGCCTTTCTGGATTAGCGAATAGTTGTTGGTTGGCAATTTTAACCTTAAGAACGTCATGTCGACCGTAGGGAGACATCTCGCCTGCAATGGTGGTAATCTAATTACTCCTCCTACATCAGCACGCGAGATGTCTCCCTGCGGTCGACATGACCGCCTTTTTTTAACCTACCTCACCCATGAGCTTCCGCCCCATCTTCGAAGCCCGCACCTGGGACGACGTCAAAGCCAGCATCTACGCCAAAACCGCGGCCGACGTGGAGCGGGCCCTGACTTCGCCCAGGCGCACCCTGGACGATTTTCAGGCCCTGATTTCGCCCGCGGCGGCTCCTTACCTGGAGCAGATGGCCCGGCTCAGTCAGCAGCTCACGCGCCGGCGGTTCGGCAATACGGTACAGCTCTACGTGCCGCTGTATCTGAGCAACGAGTGCCAGAACATCTGCACCTACTGCGGCTTCAGCCTCGACAACAAGATTCGGCGGCGCACTTTGAGCAGCGTGGAAATGCTGCAGGAAGCGGCCGTACTCAAAGAATGGGGCTACGACCATGTGCTGCTCGTGACGGGTGAAGCCAACCAGACCGTGGGCGTCGACTACCTGGAAAAGGCCCTGCAAACGCTAAGGCCACACTTCTCCCACATTTCCATGGAAGTACAGCCCCTCGACCAGGCCGACTACGAGCGGCTCATTCCGCAGGGGCTGAACACGGTGCTGGTATACCAGGAAACCTACCATCAGGCCGACTACCGCCAACATCACCCCAAGGGCAAGAAGTCGAACTTTCACTACCGCCTCGACACGCCCGACCGCCTGGGCCGGGCCGGTATTCACAAGATGGGCCTGGGCGTGCTCTTCGGCCTGGAAGACTGGCGCACCGACTCCTTCTACACCGCCCTCCACCTCGACTACCTGGAACGCACCTACTGGCAAACCAAGTACAGCCTGTCGTTTCCGCGCCTGCGCCCGGCCGAGGGGTTGTTGCAGCCCAAAGTGGAAATGAGTGACCGGGAGCTGGTCCAGCTGGTTTGCGCCTACCGCCTGCTCAACGAGGAAGTGGAGCTGTCCATTTCCACCCGGGAAAGCCCCAGCTTCCGCGACAATATCATCCGCCTGGGCATCACCAGCATTAGCGCGGGCTCCAAAACCAACCCCGGCGGCTACACCGTGGCCCCGAGTCGTTGGAGCAGTTCGAAATATCCGACGAGCGTAGCCCCGCCGAAATTGCCGCTATGCTGCGCCGCCAGGGCTACGAGCCGGTCTGGAAAGACTGGGACCCGACTTTAACCGCTCTGGCCCGCCCCTAACCCAGCAGTAGCTTGACCTACACAACTGGCGCTACAGGCTGCGCGGCTACCTGCTGCAGCTCCCGGAACACGGCTACCGGATTCGGGTGCTGCCAGATGGCCCGAGCACGGCGGCTCCCGCGAAGCCGAGTTGCCGGGCCTGGCCCAGGGTTGAGGCATCGATGCCGCCCAGGGCTATTACCTGCGGCCGAAACGTGGGACGGATGGCCCAGCGGTGCAGGGCGGCTTGCAGCTCCGCCGCCTGGAAAGCAGCCGAGTAGCCCACTTTGCTGATGCTGTTGAAGATGGGGCTCAAAAACACGTGGTGGTAGCGGCGCCGGTGCCTTTCAACCTCGGCCAGGCTGTGAAATGAGGTGGACAGGTGCTGTCCAGGCATCGGGCGGCCCCGCCATTTTCCCCGGGTGGCGGCGGGCAGGTGCAGGCCCTGCAGGGCGTAGTCGCGGGCCAGCTCGTGGTGCTGGTGCAGCATAATACGGCCGTGAAACTCGACCGGCACGGCGCGCAGGTAGGCCTCCACCTCGGCCCGCGAGGCGCCGGGCTTGCGCAGGTGCAGGGACGTGAGGCCCGCTTCAAACAGCTGAGTCAAAACATGGTGCTCCTCGGGCAAAAACCAGGGCGAGGAAATAAGCAGCAGTTGAAACATCGTTAGTGCTGGGTTTCGCTGCCCAGGCGCTGGGCCATGGTCGCATCCATGGGGCGCAGCTTGCGGGTGGTGTAGTCGAAGAGCAGCATGCCGGTTTTGGCCCGGGCAATTTCGCGGCCGTCCTGGTTTTTCACCCAGTACACCACGTCGAAGCCGTACTTGCTGACCTCGGTGGCAGCCAGCTGAATGTGCAGCACGTCGCCGTAGAAGCCTTCCCCCTTGTACTCAATAGCCACGTCGGCCATGATGACGCCCTGACCGGTGGCGGGGTCTACCTCCCGCAGCCCCAGGTGCTGCAGAAACTGCACCCGGGCCTCGTGCAGGATGCTCAGAAGGGCATCATTCCCCAGGTGGTTGCCGTAATTAAGGTCGGTGATGCGGACCGGAATCTGCACCGTCAGGGAATATGCGGTGGGTAACGCTACTTTTACGCGGGCCATGTTGCCAAAAACAAAGATGATGATGCACGAAACGGAAGGCGGCGTAAAAGTAGAGGTTAGAACCACAGCCGACGGCTCCAGCACCCTCTATGTGCCCGCCCTGGATGAGCACTACCACTCCACCCACGGGGCCCTGCGCGAGGCCCAGCACGTATACCTGGCCGCCGGTCTGGAGCCCCACCTCACCGAGCCCAAGCCGGTGCGAGTGCTCGAAATCGGCTTTGGTACCGGCCTCAACGCCCTGCTCACCCTGCAGCGCAGCCTGAGCGCCAGTCAGATCATCGAGTACGACACGCTGGAGAAGTACCCCTTGCCGCCCACCGTCATCCAGAGCCTGGGCGTGGAGCGCTACGTGCTCAACCCCGAGCTGCTGGCCTTTCACGAGTACCTGCACGCCGCCCCTGGAACGAAGTGGTGCACCTGACCGAGCATTTTCTGCTGCACAAGCTGCCCGCAGCCCTGCAAGACACGGCCCTGGCTGCCGCCCGCTACGACGTCATCTACTTCGACGCCTTTGCCCCCGACAAGCAGCCCGACCTCTGGACCGAAGCCGTGTTCGAACAGCTCTACCAAGCCACCGCCCCAGGCGGAACCCTGGTCAGCTACTGCGCCAAGGGCTCCTTCCGCCGTAGCCTGAAAGCAGCCGGCTGGCTGGTCGAGAAGCTGCCCGGCCCGCCCGGCAAGCGCGAAATGACCCGGGCCCGCAAAGCAGCGGAGTAACCCGGCGGCCAACGGCCGGTCGGCTTCCCGGCGTAGTGCAAAAACTTTCCTTCGCTCTATTCCCCGTCTACCGGCCTTCTCTCCTGGACCTCCCTGGACCTTCCCGCCAGCTACCTTGCTTCTTCCTCAGACCTCTGTTCTTGAATAAATACTACTTTCAACAGCCGCTGCCGCTTGTCCTGCCCACCTGTAGCCAGGAGCCAGCGGCCGCACCTTCCCCGGGTTTCTGCGTAAGTTACCCCCAACTATGAGTCGCAAGCTGCTTGAAACCGACGGCCCCGAGTGGGTGCGCCAAGGCATTATTACCCGGGAGCAGCACGCGCAGCTCCTGGCTCTGTACCCCGAGGAACAGCGCGTGGTGGGGCTGCTGCCCTGCTGGGCTCCCTGCTGCTGGGCCTGAGCGCCCTGAGCGTGGTGGCCGCCAACTGGCAGGGCTTACCCGAGTGGCTCCGGCTGCTGCTGCTGCTGGGCAGTATGGGCGGGGCCTACGCCGGCGGCGAGTATTTTCTGGCCCGCAAGAATGAGTCCCTGGGCATTGGCCTGATTGGGCTGGGCTTGATCTTGTTCGGCTGCGGCATTATTCTCACCAGCCAGATGTACCAGCTAATCGGCTACGACGCCCCGGGCCTGCTGGCCTGGGCCCTGGCCGGCACGGCCCTTACCTACCTCTACCGCAGCCGCACCATCTTCGTGCTGATGGCCTGCATCGGGGGTATCGTGCAGGGCTACAGCACCGGGCAGCTGGGCTCGTTCAGTTACCTTACCGCCGCTCTTACTGTGGTGGGCCTCGGCTACTACTGGTGGCGCCACCCCGATGCCCTGCTGGGCACGGTGCTGGCCACGGGCCTGCTCTGGCAGGCAGGGCTGCTCATCGGGCACCTGCACGCCAAAATCACCTGGTTCTTTATTCCGGCCATGCTCATTTACGCCGTCGGCGACTGGCAAACCGACCGGTCGGCGGGCCGGGCTTTGCAAACCCCGCCCTGGCCACGGCTTTCCTGTTTACCCTGGGCCTGGCCCTCTACGGCGAGGCCGACACCTACGCCGGCATGCTGCGGCCACCGTTTCTGGCCTACATCGGGGCCTTGCTGGCGGTGTTTGCCCTGTCGTGGTGGGGCAAGTACCGCCGGGGCCGCCCCGGCAGCGCCACCGACTGGCTCCTGCTGCTGCCCGGCTTCTACCTGCACGGCGGTCTGGCATTGGCCATTGCCACGCTGGTAGTGCTCTACGCCTACTCGGGCACGGTGCTGTGGCGGGCGCACCAGGAAAATAACCCCGACCGGGTCACCCTGGGGACCGTCCTGTTCATCCTAACCACTATGGTGGCCTACTTCAAGCTGACCTGGGCCTTTATGGATAAGTCGCTGTTCTTCCTGGTGGGCGGGGTGCTGCTGCTGGGCATGAGCTGGTATCTGCGGCGCAGGAATGCCCAGTCGTTGTCTTCCAAACAGCCCGAGTAAGCATGGCCCCTACTACCACTCCCTCCTTCTTCACCCACCGCCGTCTGATCGGGCTGGCCGTGGCGGCCCAGATGCTGTTTCTGCTGGCCGTGGCCGGGGCCGGCTATGCTACCACTGCCCTGGGCCGCACCATTACGCTACGTACCACCCCCGTCGACCCGCGCGACCTGCTCTACGGCGACTACCTGCGGCTTAATTACAGCATCAGTCAGGTGCCACCCACGCTTTGGCGGGGCCCCGAACCGCCCCGCAAGCACCAGCCGGTGTACGTGGTATTGCAGCCCCGCAACGGCGCCTACGAAGCCACCGCCGTATACCCCACCGAGCCCACCACCCCGGCCCCGACCAGGCCGTGCTACGCGGCTGGGTGACGGACAGCTGGCGCCATGGCCTGCGCCTGCGCTATAACCTGGAGCGGTACTACGTGCCCGAAGCCACGGGCAAGAGCCTGCAAAAGACTGGCGGCCGGCGGCCCTTCCTGGTGCACGTCAGCGTGGCGCCCTGGGGTCAGGCCCGCATTACGAAGGTGGAAGAGCTGCCGAAGTAGCCTTATCCATGTCAACAGCCAAACGAACTTCCGTCACCATTCTCGCTATTGGGGTAGGCACCCTGGCCTTAGCCGTGGTCCTAACCAGTGCCGCCCTCGGATTCGACCAGCTCCTAGCTCCCAGCGTGGATATACAGCTGCACAATACCTATGTTGTGGTGGCGCCTTACCTACTGGTGGCGGGGCTCTTTGTGCCGTTGCTGCTGGGAGGCGTGGTCAGTTACCTGCTCTACAGGCGTTATGCGCCCGTGGTCTGGGTCCTGCTGGGTTTGGGGACAGTATTTGTCGGCTTGTGCTCGGGGCTGCTGTATACCCTCAGCAACCCTCTGAATGGCAGCACCATCTATCCGCCACTCGACCCGGCCGCACCGCTGGCCCCTAGTCCAGAGAAAACCTTTGATAGTATGCTTTTGCTGGTATTGGTTCAGTTTGCGGCAGTGCTGGCAGTAATTGTATTAAGCTATAAAGCCGGTAAACGCTCCGCGCAACAAGGATAAGCCGGGAGCGAACCAGCCTTAAGAGCAACTCTATAGTCCATGCTGCTTGAGCAGGTCGTAGTCACCCCGATACATATCTGCCAAAGCGTAGTGCCGTTGATTAGTAATGCTCATTTCATCTAATGCATCCACTAAATCCCGGTACTTGGCCTCGTTTGATGGCTTAATTATGACTATTGTATTAGGATTGCGTTGTCGCACTTCCAGCAGTAGACGCCGTAAGCCTGCCGAACCGTCATGTACCGTTTGTAGCTCGGGTATATCGTCTGAGTAGAGTCCTCCTTTGTAGTAATGTACTTGGCCATTCTTGCCAAGAATGAGCGTTACAACATCTGAGAGTCGTCTATCTACAATAATATCATCCGCCTTAGCCTTTGCAGGCATTAAGAGCTGCAGTGCAGTGGATTTGGAGAACTCAGCCGTAAGCAGAAAGAACGTGACCAGCAAGAAGCCCAGGCCCACCATCGGGGTCATATCCGGGTGCAGGATACGGCGGAAGGTGCGCCGAGCAGAGCGCAGACCGGTGGCAGGATGAGAAGTTGTCATGATACAGGTACCTACAGATTGTAGTGCTTCAGTAAGGCGTAGTCTCCGTGGTACATATCTGAGATTGTGTACCGCTTTTGGTCGGTGATATTAATCTCATCCAGCACATCGACCAAGTCGCGGTACTTGGCGTCAGGACCCGGTTTTATTATTACTATAGTTCTGGGGTTTGCAGCCTTTTCTGCCAGCAATATCTGCCGCAATCCGGCAGAGCTAAGATTTGTGGTTCGCAGTTCGGTATCCTTACCGTCGTAACTATAAGCATCTCCCTTATAGTAGTGCACCTGGCTGTTCTTACCAAGAATCAATGTCGTAACATCCAAACTCAACAGCCCCCGCAGTGGCTCTCGCCTGAATCATACTTAGGTTTTACCGGCATCGTCAACTGCATCACCGTCGGCTTCACAAAGTCGGCGGCCAGTAGAAAGAACGTGACCAGCAGAAAACCCAGCCCCACCATCGGGGTCATATCTGGGTGCAGGATGCGGCGAAAGTTGCGCCGGGCGGAGCGCAGACCAGGCGCTGGAGTCGGTTGGGAGGTAGCCATGATACAAGGAGAGTTTATAAGCCGTTCTGCCGGAGCAGCGCGTAATCAAGCTTGTGCAGATCCACCACCGCGTACTTTTTCTGGTCGGTGATGTTCATCTCATCCAGGGCGTCCACTAAGTCGCGGTACTTGGCGCCGGGCCCGGGCTTGATGAGGATAACGACCCGGGGATTGTTGTAACGGGCTTCCAGCAAGACGCGCCGCAGGCCCGAGTAGCCATTATGAATGGTCTGTAACTTAGGCAATTCTCCTGAATAGTAACCGCCCCGGTAATAATGAATCTGGCGCTGCCGGCCGAGCAGCAGCGTAAGGCCGTCGTGCGCTGAAAATTTCTGAATGTACTCTTTATGATTCTGGGAGGGCATCGTCAGCTGTAGCACCGTCTGCTTTGCCGCTTTGGAGGTCAGCAGCAAAAGCACGGCCAGCACCAGGCTCACACAGACTATAGGCGTCAAATCCAGGGGCCGAATATTGCGGCGACGGCTGGAACGGATAGAAGATGGGGTAGTCATAGGGCGCGAGGGTTCGTAACCGGACCCTCAGGCAACGCTCCCCCACGGCCGTTTGTTGTTCCCGCCCCAGGCCCGGTCAGCGCTACCGCTCGAAGTGCCACACCCGGGTGGGCGTCACGCAGGCGTGCAGGCGCACGTCGCCTTCCCAGGCATCGGCTATGCGCAGCACGGGGTCTTCCAGCGAGAGGCCGATGAGCAGCACGTCGGGGCGGCACTGCTGCAGAAACCGGTCGTAGAAGCCTTTGCCGTAGCCCACGCGGTTGCCGGCTTCGTCGAAGGCCAGCAGGGGCAGCAGCACGGCATCCAGCTCGTAGGGCGCTACTTCCTCGGCATTCAGGGGCTCGGGCACGTCCCAGGCATTTTCCACCAGCTCGGTTTGGGGCGTGAGCAGGTAATGACGCAGGGAAAGTCCGTCTTCCTGCATGACCGGCACCACAATGCGCACGGCGGGAAACTCCCGCCAGAAGCGGCGAATAATGGCCCAGGTATCCAGCTCGCGCTGCCGCTGAATGGGTAGAAACACGTGCACCGTTTCCAGCTTAGTCAGGTCGGTTTCCTTGAACAGCTGAGCGGCTACCTGCTGGCTGCGGGTTGCCAGTTCCAGGTCCGACATAGCCCGCCGCCACGTCAACATCTGCCGCCGCAGGTCACTTTTCAACATAAACGCAGGTATAAGCTTGAAAGAAATGGTAGAGCCAGGCTAGTCCTGGGCGGTTACGTAAAAGCTGATTTTGGGCTGCATGCCCGCCAGATATGCTCCTACCGAAGTTCGCTCCCAGCTGGCCTGGCTGGTTTCGCGCAGATAAAAATCGTTGTTGGCGTAGCCCAGGCCCGCCACAAAGGCCAGCTGCGACTGAACCTTGGCATTGGCCGGACCTTTAATCCACTCCAGAGCCAGCATAAAGTCCTCGTCCAGAATCAGCTGGTCGGGCGTGAGGTCCACGGTGATGGTGCCTTTCTCGATGCCGGAGGTGACGATGACGTCGCGCCGCAGCAGCTTTTCCTGCGAGGGCCGGCCGTTGGGCAGCAGCCGGTAGATATTCACCCGGAACGTGAGCGGGCCGCTGTGGTTGTAGGCCACGTTGAAGTTGGCATTGATAACGCGGGTGGGCTTGCGGCTAAGGTTGATAACCGAGCCGATTTCCGTACCCAGGTCGTTCGACGACATATTCAGCGTGCCGCTGGCGTCGGGGTTGCGGAACCCCAGAGTGCGGGTGCGCTTGTACATTCCCTTGGCTTTTACCTTCACTTCGCGCAGCACCACAGCCTCGGGGCTCAGCTCCACGGCGGGCTGCTGCCGTAGCTCCTGTACCCGCAGCAGCCGCGGCCGGAATCCCAGGCTGGATATGCGCACGGTATCAGTGGGCTGGGCCTCGGCCAAGTTTAGCCGGTATGTGCCTTGCTCGTCGGCCACCGTGCCCACGCCCTTGTGCAGCACCCCGATGTTGACGTAGGGCACCGGCTCGTGGGTGTTGGCGTCGCGGATGGTGCCAGTAATGGCTTGAGCCCGGCCCGTAAGCGTAGCCAGCAGAGCCGGTAGCAGCAGGATAAAGCGAAGTGAATACTGGGGCATAACTGGATGAAACCTGGGCTAACTGGATAAAAAGAGGAGCAATATAAAGCAGAACAGGCGCACCCGGAGCTTCCGGGTGCGCCTACCACGCAAATACTTAGAGTCGAAGCTACGCCTCTTCCACAATGGCAAACTCGAGGGCCAGCGGCTCGAAGCTCTCCAGCAGCTGGTTGATAAACTGCGGGTTGTTGATCAGAATAGACAGCACGTTGTCGACGCGCTCCTGCAGGTCGCCGCCGGGAAACAGCTTTTCCTTGACGGCCGTGAGCTGGGAGTAGGCCGTGTCATGCTTGGCTTCGGCGGCTTTGCTCAGGCGCTTTTCCAGGCCGGCCAGGCCCCCGGCCGTTTTCTGGGCTTCGGCGGCCACGGTTTTCACCAGGGTCGGGTCGAGGCGCTGGGCCAGCTCGGTTACCTGCTGAAAGGCGGCGGCAATGGCCTGCTGCTGCTCCCGCAGGCTGATTTCTTCCTGGCCTAGGGTAGCACCCACCTGCTTTTTGAGCTCGGGCAGGGGCCGGAAAATGTCGGCGGGTGTGAGGCCCAGCTTGCGCAGCTTGCCGGCGTGGGCCTTGCCCAGGTACAGAGCCGAGTTGCGCAACAGCAGCATCGGAAACGGCACCTGGTTGTCACTGAATACCTGCTTGAGCTGAAACCAGTAAGCTACTTCCGCCCCGCCGCCGATGTAGCACAGGTTGGGCAGCAGAATCTCCTGGTACAGAGGCCGCAGCACTACATTCGGGCTAAAACACTCGGGCCGGGTGCGGGCCAGCTCCAGCAGCTCGTTCTGGGTGTAGCACAGGTCGGTATTGCGGATGGCGTAACAGTCGCCGTCCTGCTCGATTCGCTCCCGCTTGCCTTCCGAGGTCAGGAAAAACAGGTTGAGGGGCCGCGAATACACTTGGGGTTTGTAGCCGGCCGCTTCGAGCTGGGCGTTGGTGGTCTGCACGGCTTGGTTGGAAGCCTGCTCCCGGATTTCGTGCTCCAGCACCGGCACCAGGGCCTGCTTCAGCGCGGCACTGTCGCCATCGATGCTTACCAGCCCGTATTCGCCAAACAGGGCGTGCACTAGGCGGCGGGTGGCTTCGGTGAGGGTACCGCCGGCCTCGTAGGCCTCGCGGAAAGCGGCGGGCACATCGGCGGGCAGCTGGTCGAGAATCTGCTCCGAGAGGCCGTCCAGCGCCATCCGGCCCACCGGACCGCCCACTTGGGCGGACTGCCACTCGTGCTTTTTGCCGAAGAGGTGAAAGTGGTTGATTTCGGCGAAGTCGTGGTCTTCGGTAGCCATCCAGTACACCGGCACGAAGTCGCACTGCGGGTACTGCTGCTTGAGCTGCCGGCTCAGCTTGAGCGTGCTTACAATCTTGTAAATAAAGTAGAGCGGACCGGTGAGCAGATTGAGCTGGTGGCCAGTGGTGACGGTAAAGGTCGTATCTAGGCTGAGCAGCTCCAGGTTGGCTGCCACAGCCGGATTCACGTCGGGCAGACTTTGGTACTGCTCCCGCAGGGCTGCTACCAGGCGCTGCCGGGCCTCGGGCGAGTAGGCCGCCTGCTTTTCCGTTATCTGGGCCCCGAACTCCTCCAGCCGCGGAAACCGGTGGTAGTAGGGCTGCAGCTCAGGTTTCTGGCTTATGTAATCGGCGAGAAAGGACGAAAAGGCGCCCGTGGCGGCGTAGCTAAGATGATGCAGGGGCATATCGGCAGGGAGAAGTCAATTGGCGGTGCAAGGTCCGGAAAAAAAGTACAGCGAAGCCGCAAGTTCCGGCGCTACCGGGCGCACCTCGCAGCACGTTTTGCTGTTGACAAGGCTTTACGTCCGTCTTGAATAGAGGTCAAACCACGTCCGCATGAATCTGTTTCAGCTCCTGGGCCTGTGGCTGCTTATTGTGCTGCCCCTGCCCTGGATATACACCCTGCTTTATATACAACGGGGCGAATTTCCCGGGCGCTGGGAAAAGCGCCGCTGGTTTCATACCGTACTCACTCAGCCAGTTATCGGCCTGGTGCTCTACTGGACCAAGGGGCATCGCCGGAGAAGGTCTAAACGAAAAAAAGCTGCCTGAACGGGCAGCTTTTTTCTTTATCAGGTTCTACTGAAGGCGCTATACCAGCTTGCCGTACAGGTCGAAGTCGGAAGCATCGGTGATTTGCACGTTGGCAAAGCCGCCGAGCGACACGTAGGTATCGGGCGTGGCCGGCACCAGCACTTCGTTGTCGACCTCGGGCGAGTCGAATTCGGTACGGCCCACGTAGTAGCCACTTTCCTTGCGGTCAAACAGTACTTTGTAAACGTTGCCGACTTTCTGCTCGTTGAGCTCCATCGAAATGCCCTGCTGCAGCTCCATAATCTGGTCGGCGCGGTCCTGCTTTACTTCGGCGGGCACATTGTCTTCCAGCGTGTAGGAGTGGGTGTTGTCCTCGTGCGAGTAGGTAAAGATGCCCAGGCGTTCAAACTTGGTTTGCTCCACGAAGTCGTAAAGCTCCTCGAAATCCTGCTGGGTTTCGCCGGGGTGACCGGCAATCAGCGTGGTGCGCAAGGCAATGTCGGGCACGCGCTGCCGGATGGTGTCCACCAGCTCCACCGTGCGGCGCTTGCTAATGCCGCGGCGCATGGTCTTGAGCATATTGTCGCTGATATGCTGCAGGGGCATATCCAGGTACTTGCAGATGTTGGGGCGCTCCATCATCACGTCCAGGGCGTCCAGCGGAAACTGCGACGGGTAGGCGTATTGCAGCCGGATCCAGTCGATGCCGTTTACGTCGGAAAGGTTGCGCAAGAGGTCGGCCAGCTTCCGCTCCCCATACTTCTCCAGGCCGTAGTAGGTCAAATCCTGGGCAATGAGAATCAGCTCCTTGGTGCCCATCGAGGCCAAGCGCTTGGCTTCCTTCACCAGGTCTTCGATGGTGCGGTCTACGTGCTTGCCGCGCATCAGCGGGATGGCGCAGAACGAGCAGGGCCGGTTGCAGCCTTCGGCAATTTTGAAGTAAGCGTAGTGCCGGGGCGTGGTAATAAGCCGCTCGCCCACCAACTCGTGCTTGTAGTCGGCCTCCAGGGTTTTCATCAGCTGGGGCAGCTCCAGGGTGCCGAAGTAGGCATCGACCTGCGGAATTTCTACCTCCAGGTCGTCCTTGTAGCGCTGCGAGAGGCAGCCCGTCACGTAGAGCTTATCCAGGCGGCCGGCTTCCTTCTCGTCGGCGTAGCGCAGGATGGTGTCGATGCTTTCCTGCTTGGCGTTGTCGATAAAGCCGCAGGTGTTGATAATCACGATGTTGGCGTCGCTCTTGTCGGCCTCGTGGGTTACCTGGAAGTTATTGGCCTGCAATTGTCCCATCAGCACCTCCGAATCGACGAGGTTTTTGGAACAGCCCAGGGTAATGACGTTGACTTTATTGGCCAGCTGGCTTCTTACTTTCATGCGAATGAGATAAGCGGGTAGTCGGGCAATTTCTTAGCAGTGAGAAGCTTGCCCTCTTTTCACCCACGACGAATTTCGGACCGCAAAGGTACGAACTCGGCAACGCCTTTTCCTACTCGGATTGTTCCTTTTCCCAGGCAAGCTCCAGCCAAACCTACAAGCCCCGCCCACCGGTCAGCACGCCGTACGCGCCCGGCAACAGGCGGCGCAGCCCGGCCCCAGCACCACGGCCAGCGCCACCACGGCCAGGGGCAGCAGCAAGTACACCAGCAGGTTCTGCCCGGGCCACTGCCGCAGGGCCGCTTCCGTGGCGTAGTTTACCAACGGCACGTGCAGGACATAAATCATAAAAGAAAAGCCAGTAAGCCAGACAAACCACCGTTGCCGCATGGCCCCGCGCACCAGGGCATCGGTGCCAAACCACATGACGACCACGCCCAGGGCCTCGCTGGCCCGATGCAGCAGCAGCATCGGAATAAAGGGCGGGTGGTCGGAGGCAAAGGCCAGGTAGGTTTTCAGGGCCAGCACCGCCAGCCAGATTACCGCCAGCCACCCGGCCGCAGCCAACGGGGCGGCGTGAGCAGGTTCACGTTGCGCTTTTGCAGCCAGATTCCCAGGGCAAAGAATACCAGCCCGGTGCCCTCCAGCAGCGGCGGCACGCTGATTTCGAGCAGCCACAACAGCCCGGCTACGCCAAAGTAAAGTTGTGGGGCCGCCAGCACAGCCTTGCGCAGCCACGGGTAGACCAGGTTATATACCAGCAGGCTGCGCAGAAACCAGAGCTGAAAGGGTACCGGCAGCAGCAGCCAGCGCAGCAGCAACTCCCCGGACTGTACCCACTCACCAGCGGATTATCGGGCCCGAAAACGCTCAGCTCGGCGGCCAGCACCAGTTGCCGGGTTGGCGCATACTGCTCCAGAGCCCAGGTCAGGCCCAGCCCGAAGGCACTCCAGAGCAGGTAAGGCACCAGCAGCGTCTGCACCCGGCGCTTCACCCGCACCGGGTGCGGGGCCCGGGTATCGTGCAGGGCAAACAGGTAGCCGGAAATGGCAAACAGAATCGGGATGCGGAAGCGCAGCAGCCCGTTGGCCAATAAATACTGCAGAAAAGTACTCACCGACAGCGCTTCATCTACCGGCGTCCAGGGCTGCAGGTAGCGGGAGTGCAGATTGTAGGCGTGCACGTATACCAGCAGCACCATAGCCGCCAACGACCAGAACCGCAGCTTCTGGCTAAGAAAAGAATTGAGGCGGGCAGGCCCGGCGGCGGGCACCGCCGGAGCGGAAGTTTCGTAGGCAATCTGCATACTTCTCCAGATGCGGCCACCGCTAAATCGGTTGTCTGCTTGCGCCCTGACTGCCCTAACATATTTGGGTGATGCTAGCTCCGCTGCAAGGAGCTCTACGGGTGCTTTTCAGCTACTTGCTCGTGCTTGACAATGAGGGCCTGCATCAGCTGCTGGGCTGCTACCAGCACGGGGCCGCCCAGGGCGTCCTGCCACAGCGTATCAAAGGGGGCCTGCCCGAAGTGCAGGCCGGAAGGCGTGAGCAGGTTGAGGCGCACCTGCCCTTGGCCCGGCGCGGCGGGCCGGGCCTCTTCCCAGGGCCCAATCTGCGTGGCTACCTGCTGCCCGGCCCCAGCAAGGCCCTAATGAGCGGCGCCAGCGAATCGTCGGGATTTTCCCACACCACACCGGCTCCGCTGTAGTTATAGTAGCGCGCCGAACCGTCGGCGTAGGCAGCCAATAGGTCCAGGCCCTGCTCCAGGCTTACTTCCACCACTACGCCTAGCACCTGTTTCGCCGTGTCGGCTGGAGGCGTCACGCCCAGCTCCCGCAGGGCCTGCCAGGCCTGCAAGTAGTGCCTCGATTCCAGCCCGGCCGTGGCCAGCACCCGCCGCAGGGCCTGCTCGGCAGTTACCGCGTCCTGCTGCGCTTGGGCCTGCTGCGCCGCCGCAAACCACGACCAAGGCTCTACTGTGCGTAGGTCTGAATCAGAAGCGGGCCACTGCGCCATTGGCAGGTCGCCGAACAGCACTTCGCGGATACAGGCTGGCGGTGGAGCCGGTGCCAGAGCCTGAGTTGGGGATGCCCCGTGAGTTTATTAAGGAGTTGCCGAAGGCCCATAGCGTAGAAATAAGTAGCCGGGCCAAGATAACGCAAAAGCGCCACCGCGGTAGGCGGTGGCGCTTTTGGTTAGGCTGCTGGTCAGCTTACTTCTTTGAAAAGAGGGAGTTGACGTAGGTATGACGGTCAAACAGCTGCAGATCGGTCATCTTCTCGCCCACCCCGATGTAGCGCACCGGAATGTTAAACTGGTCGGAGATGCCGATTACCACGCCGCCCTTGGCCGTGCCGTCGAGCTTGGTGATGGCCAGGGCCGAAACCTCAGTGGCTTTGGTAAACTCCTTGGCCTGCAGAAAGGCGTTCTGCCCCGTGCTGCCATCGAGTACCAACAATACCTCGTGGGGTGCATCCGGAATCACCTTCTGCATCACCCGCTTGATCTTGCTGAGCTCGTTCATCAGGTTCACCTTGTTGTGCAAACGGCCGGCCGTGTCAATAATGACCACGTCGGCACCCATTTCCACGCCTTTCTGCACTGCATCGTAGGCCACGGAAGCAGGGTCGGTGTTCATGCCGTGCGAAATAACCGGTACGCCCACGCGCTGCCCCAGATAATGAGCTGGTCAACGGCAGCGGCCCGGAAGGTATCGGCGGCACCGAGCACTACTTTCTTACCGGCCGAGTGGAAACGGTGGGCCAGCTTGCCGATGGTCGTGGTTTTGCCCACGCCATTCACGCCCACCACCATAATTACGAAGGGCTGCCCGTTGTTGTCGGCGCGGTCCAGGATGGCCCGGGAGCCGGTAGCGCCGCTGTTAGCATCGAGCAGGCCGGCAATTTCCTCCCGCAGGATGCGGTCCAGTTCGCCGGTGCTTACGTACTTGTCGCGGGCTACGCGCTTCTCGATGCGGTCAATGACCTTCACCGTGGTTTCGATGCCCACGTCGGCGTGTACCAGTACGCTTTCCAGGTCGTCGAGCACGGCTTCGTCCACAGTAGCTTTACCCACCACGGCCTTGCTGAGCTGCTCGAAAAAGCTGGTTTTGGATTTCTCCAGCCCTTTATCCAGCGACTCCTGCTGCTCCTTGTTCTCCTTGTCTTTCTTAAAGAAATCGAAAAGTCCCATTCAATAGTGCTTGATGCTTAGTTGTTGGCGCTTAGTCGCGCAACCGCCGCGAAGCGGGTGCAAGGTTGCTTTTTATCTGCGGTTCAGCACTAAGCCCGAGCCAGCAAGCACGCGCAACAAATCCTTATACACGCAAAAAAGTCCCACGGCGGCGGGACTTCTTCACTTCATTCAGCTATGCCCGAAGGCACTGAATTACTTCGTGCCGGAGGCAATGTACTCTTGTACTTTGTCAACGGGGACCATCTCCTCGCGGAAGGTGTAAGCGCCGGTTTTGGGCGACTTTACAGCGCGGATGACCTTTGCCCAGTCTTTGCCGCCTGCTACTTTCAGGGTTGCTACTACTTTCTTAGCCATCGCTCAATTACTTGATTTCCTTGTGGACGGTCATTTTCTTGAGCACGGGGTTGAACTTCTTCAACTCAACACGCTCAGGCGTATTCTTACGGTTCTTGGTGGTAATGTAGCGCGAGGTGCCCGGCATACCCGAGTTCTTGTGCTCGGTGCACTCCAGGATTACCTGCACCCGGTTTCCTTTCTTAGCCATCTCGACTTGGGGTTTTGGATTAAGGACTGCAAAGGTACAAGTGTTTTCGGAATTGTCAAACCGTCAGCCAAATAGTAGCATAGATTTTTCCGATTTTAAATCAAAACCAGCAATTACACCCAAAAATTCCCGTATTCGCTCAGCAGCAGTTACTTCAAAACGGGCAGCTTGAAATTGTCCAGTACGCTGGATTTGGCCATGGCACTCTCGATTTCGGCTATCGTGCGCGGGGCCCCGGCCGACAGATTTTCGTAGCCCGAGCTGGTAATCAGGATGTCATCTTCGATGCGCACGCCGATGTTCCACCATTTCGGGTCGCAGGGGCTATTGGCCGGGATGTAGATGCCAGGCTCTACGGTAATGACCACGCCCGGCCGCAAGGGCTGGTAAGTGCCCCGGTCGTGCACGTCGAGGCCCAGGTAGTGACTGGTGCCGTGGGGAAGTACTTACGGGCCTCCGCCGCGTCCTTGATGATTCCCAACTTGATGAGGCCGTCGTTGATAACCTGCTGGGCGGCTTTGTGTGGCCCCTGAAACTCGCTGCCAGGCTTGCACTCTTTGAAAGCCGCGTCTTGAGCCGCCAAAACCAGCTCGTAGATCTGACGCTGGGCCGGGGAGAACTTACCGCTGGGTGGGGCCGTGCGGGTCACGTCGGCCGAGTAGCCGTGATATTCGGCCCCGCAGTCCATCAGAATCAGGTCGTTGCCGAGGCGGGGCTTGTCGTTGGTTTCGTAGTGCAGGATGCAGCCGTTGGCCCGGCTCCCACAATGCTAGGGTAGCCCTCAAACTCGGCGCCGTAGGTGCGGTACACATACTCGTGGATGCCTTGCACGGCATTTTCCGACATATCGGGGCGTAGGGCTTTCATGACTTCCAGCTGCCCGGTAGCTGAAATCTGGACGGCGCGACGCAGCAGCTTCAGCTCTTCCGGCGTCTTGATTTCGCGCAGCTTACCCAGCTCATCACCTAGGGTAGCGCCGTCGTAGCGGCCGGCGGCCGGCTTGTTGGCCACAGCTTTCTGCCGCTCGGCGTCGGTAGTGGCTTTGCGGTAAGCCTGGATGTACGGATCGGCGGCTACGGCAGGCAGGGCCTTGCTCTGGGCCTCAATATAGGGCAGCAAATTGGCCGCATTGGTCAGGCCGGCCCGCTCAATCAGGCTGCGCAACTCACTTACGGCCGGGCTGTAATCGGCCGGTATGCCCGCTAGCCGGCGGAAGTCAGCTACGAGGTTGTAGAGGTCGGCCGGGTCCCGGGGTTCGTCGCGCACATCGGTGGGCAAGTCCAGGAAGAGCACCTGACCGAAGTCGGCCCACTTAATACCCGACTCAGCAAAAGCTTTGTTGTCGGCCGTGTATTGCAGCTTGAGTTGCTGCTTTGCCCTTCGGCCCCGAGGCGGCGGCCGGTCCAAGACTCGCGCTGCGGGTCGCGGGGTTGGGTAAACAGGGCCTCCGTGACGCCACTCTGACCGCCGATGGTCTGAGGTTCCTTGAAGAGGACCAGCACGGCGTGGGGCTCGGTATAGCCCGTCAGGTAGTAGAAATCCGGATCCTGGTGGTAAATAAAGTCCACATCATTGGCCCGGTTGCGGACGGGAGCCGCAAAAAAAACGGCAACGGAGCGAGCCGGCAGCGCTTGGCGCAGCAGCTCTCTCCGTTGCCGGTGAAATGCGGGGTCCAGAAAATCAGTGGGACGTTCGGCAGCGGCAGGTCGCTGAGCGCGAACTTCCGACGTGAGGCCAGCCAGCGAAACCGTCAGTGCGACAGTTAGGAATACCCGGGGCGATTTTAATAGAAGCGAATAGAGCATACGTACGGGAAAGACTCCGAACTGCCCGGCACGTTGCGTACGGGGTCAATTCAGCGCATTTCGCCGTAAGTTAGTACTCCAGGCTTCCGAAAAAACCTAGTAAACGATGAAGCCCTGCTCTTTAGCCTTCTTCAGGACTGACATGATGCCGTTCTTGTTGATGGTGCGGATAGTGCTGGTAGCTACTTTCAACGTAACCCAAGAATCCTCTTCAGGGATGTAGAAGCGCTTCTTCTGCAGGTTCGGGTAGAACTTGCGCTTGGTTTTGTTGTTGGCGTGCGAAACGTTGTTGCCTACGCGGGTACGCTTGCCGGTCAGATCACAAACTCGTGCCATGATATCGAGGGACTTAGAGGTTTCAATGCTGGAAAAAGGGACGCAAATATCGGTATTTGTACGATAGTATCAAACCGGTGCGCTGAAAAATAAGCGGTTAGCCCTGCTTCGGAGTCTTTGGAGCAGCCTTGCCGGCCCGGGAAAAACCCCACGGACAGTGCCGACAGCCGCTTTTACAGCAAAATCCGCGGCGTAAATGATATTGTTCAGTAAAGACCATAAAACCTTCCGGGGTAAGATAATAGTCGCCCGGCTGCAGGGGTTGCGGTTGGAGTGCCATACGCCGGCAAGTTACACCCAAAAGGCCGGGGGTGCTGCTTAAGCCGGGACCAGCTGGCCAAAACGCCGCCGGTTTCGTACCTTAGAAGGCCCGGCAGAATCAGACTTTGGCCGGCCGTTTTATGTCTACTTATCAAGCTGTCGTTCTTGCGCTGCTTCTGCTGCCGGGCTTTGAAACCGAAGCCTGGGCGCAGCAAGCTGCCCCGGATAAACCGGTAGCACCGGCTCCTATTCCCGAGGCGGGCTCAGTAGGCGCGGCTCAGTCTATGGCCTTGTTCGACCAGCTTATTGCCAAGCCTATGCAGGAAGCCCTACGGACCCTGCCCCAGGCCAAGAAGAGGTTCCAAGCCGGCCTCGAGCCGGGTGAAACGTTCTACCTGACAACCCGCGTGGTAGACGCCGACGGCACATTTGAGCAAGTCTTCGTGCAGGTAAAGCAGTGGGAAGACACCTACGTGCAGGGCACCATTGCCAATACTCTGCAGACCGTGCACGACTACACCACCGGCCAGACCCTGGAATTTACGACCAAGGCCGTGTACGATTGGACCATCGTGCGGGCCGATGGCTCGGAGGAGGGCAACTACGTAGGCAAGTTTCTCGACATTCAGAACCGGCTGGACCGGCTGGGCGAGTAAGTTGGCGGAGGTTATTCTTTACCCTTCTTCGGGATGTTCTTCAGATCCTGCAGGGTGCCGTTGCTGTTGAAGTTCATCGTCATGTCCTTGGGGTTGTTTTTGCCGGCCGCTACCACCACGTGACCATCCAGTTTGTAGGGCGTTTTCTCGGCTTTGAAGAGGGTTTTAAAGGCCACTTTGGGCATGCCTTTCGGTTCGAAGCGCACGTGAATCGGCATCATCTCGGTGCCCTTTTCCCGGAACGACACGTCCTTTTCTTCCACGCCCTGCACCTGCATATCGTCACTGATGCTGAAGTTGTATTTCACCTGCCGGATGGTAAAGGGAAACGGGTTGTAGTTGGTAATTTTCAGTGTCACGGTGGCCTCGCCGTTCTTGAGCCCCAGGTCTTCAATGTCCACGTCAGCCACCTCGATTTTGGGCATTTTGGGCACGTACACGCGCTTGGTAACTTCCACCGGAATCTTCTGGGAACCGGCTACGGGTAGGGTGGTAAACAGGGTCATGACCATCTGCACGTCGACGCAGTCCTGCTGGCTGGTCTTGATCTTGTCCTTAACCTTGCTCAAATCCACGGACATGGGCACGCTCAGGCGGCTGACCGAGTCGCCGTGGAGCACGGTAGCCTTGTCCTTGGCGCCGTGGGCTAGCTCGGTGCCATCCACCTTGGTCACGTAGCTGAAGCTGTCGACTTTGAGCGTAATGGGCATGTTGTTGCGCAGATCCACCTTCATCTGGGCCTGCAGCTCGTCGGGGTGATGTTGCCCACCGTCATGGTGGCGTTTTCGAGGGTGGGCAGCAGCTCTTTGCCTTTGTCGGCCAAGACTTCCTTGCCCTTGTCGGAGCGGAAGTACAAGTAGGCGCCGGCGCCGAGCAGCACGAGCACGAGGAGAATCCAGAGGCCGGTATGTCGGCGGGGAGAGGAGTGGGTAGCCATGATTAAGGGAATACAGGATGAAACACGGCAACTGAAGCTCAACAACAACTTATTGAAATCCAACCATATATATTTTAACCTTACGTAGTCCGGCCGTTTGTTTGTTATAGCCGAGCTTCCTCATTTCACGTCGTCAACGCCTTGCGGGCTTTTGCGTAGTTTTGGGCTAGCTGAATCTGCTTTCTTGGCTTAACTCTCTCCCACTATGCACGCTACCCCCACCCAATCCGCCCCCACGACCAGCCGCAGCCAGGAGCTGATGGCCCTCGAAGACCGTTACGGAGCCCACAATTACCACCCCTTGCCCGTGGTGCTAAGCCGGGGAGAAGGCGTGCACGTGTGGGATGTCGACGGCAAGCAGTATTTCGACTTTCTCTCGGCTTACTCAGCTGTAAACCAGGGACATTGCCACCCGCGTATTGTGGGTGCCATGGTAGAGCAGGCCCAGAAGCTGACCCTGACCTCGCGCGCCTTTTTCAACGACCAGCTGGGTCCGGCCGAAAAGCAGCTCTGTGAGCTGTTTGGCTACGACAAGGCCCTGCTGATGAACTCGGGCGCCGAAGCCGTAGAAACCGCCCTAAAGCTAGCCCGCAAGTGGGGCTACCAGGAAAAAGGCATAGCGCCCAACCAGGCCCGCATTTTGGTAGCCGAGCACAACTTCCACGGCCGCACCACCGGCATCATTTCCTTCAGCACCGATGCCGACAGCACTGGCGGTTTTGGACCCTACATGCCTGGCTATCAGGTGGTACCCTACGACGACCTGGCCGCCCTGGAAGAAGCCCTGAAGGACCCGCACGTCTGCGGCTTTTTGGTGGAGCCCATTCAGGGCGAGGCCGGCGTAATGGTGCCTGCCGACGGCTATTTGGCCCACGCCCACGCCTTATGCAAGCAGCACAATGTGTTGTTCATTGCCGACGAAATCCAGACCGGACTGGGCCGCACCGGTGAGCTGCTGGCCGTCTGCTACGAAGGCGTGCACGCCGACATCCTGATTCTGGGCAAGGCCTTGTCGGGCGGCACAATGCCGGTGTCGGCGGTGCTGGCCTCGGATGCCATTATGCTCACGATTCAGCCCGGGCAGCACGGCTCCACGTTTGGCGGTAACCCGCTGGCCTGCGTGGTGCTGCGTGCTGCCCTCGACGTATTGCACGACGAGCACCTGATCAGCAATTCCAAGGTCCAGGGCGAAGTATTCCGCGAAAGAATGCGCCGCGTGATGGCCAAACGCCCCGAAGTGGTGGAGCTGGTACGCGGCAAGGGCTTGCTCAACGCGGTGGTTATCAAGCCCGCTGCCGACGGCCGCACCGCCTGGGACGTGTGCGTGAGCCTGATGGAGCGGGGCCTGCTGGCCAAGCCCACCCACGGCGACATTATCCGCTTTGCCCCGCCCTTGGTTATTACCGAGGAGCAGATGCACGAGGCCTGCGACATTATCGAAGAGGTGATTCTGGCTTTCTAAGCCCGAGCGTTTTTCTAAAACCCGAGCGGACCGCCTTACCTTGGCGGTCCGCTTATTTTTTGCCGATGAAAGTAAATTCCGGAATTCGAGTACTAGTGCTGGCCATGACGCTATTGACTGGCTGCCGTAGTGAGAAAGTAGCTTTTCAATTTCGGCCGCCCGCGCCCGTAGCTGCCGTTGCGCCTAGCCCTACGGCTACTCCAGCAGCGCCAGAATCAGGAGCGCCAACTCCCCAGGCCCAGGCTGCCGTAGCAGCGCCAAAAGCTCCCGAGCAGCGCCTAGTTAGCCGGGCAGTAGCGGCAGCTCCCGCCCGCAAAGGCCGGCCTTTGCTGCGCCGGGCCCGCGCGGAAGCGCAAAGCATCCGGGCCTGGCAGAAGGCTCATAAGCCCCGGCGCGCTACCGACGACGGCGAAGCCGACGTGCTGCACGTGGTGCTGGGCTCCCTGCTGATTATCGGCGGCATCATCCTGGGCCTGCTGCTGGGCGGCTGGCTGGGACTGGGCGTGGGGCGGCAGTGGTATTGCTGGGCTATTATTTCCTGGTTATGGGCTTTGGCGGGCCCCACGCCTGGCTGGAAATCTTCCAGGAGTTTTTCAACATGTAGCCTTGGTGCCGGCCAGAAACCAGTAGCCGCAGCCCGCGCACCCGAGTTGAGCGGTGCGCAGACTGCGGCTACTGGTTTCTGGTACGAAAGGGCGCTAGGAGTTGCTCTTGCCTTTCTTGGCGCCGCCGCTGTGGCCTTCCCGGCTGGGTTTATTCTCGCCGCGGGTGTTATCGGCACCGCCGGCTACGGGACCTTCCTGGGGGCCGCTGGGCTGGCCGGCTACTCCGGGAGCTTTCTTGCCGGTTTCGCCACTGTTGGGGTGCTGGGGAGTTTGCTTGCTGTCTTTCATGGCTTCAAGTAGAAGAGGTGATAAATAGAGCAGAGAGGTGCGAACACCTGGGCTGTTTTTACGGCCAATCCGGAAGCAGGGACACGAAAAATTTGGTGGTTTTCAGTAGCGTTGAGCTTCATTATGAGCTTATTGCAGAGCTTCCACTGCGCTACCTGTTGGCAATAGCACTTGTGCTGATCTTGCTATACCTCTTCTTTCCAGCGTAGCCTGCACGCTGCGGCCAGGGCGAGGCGCATTTCGCAGCTGCGGCAGGATTAACGGCCGGAAGTAATTCCGCTTGATTCCGCAACCTTACCTTTGCCGGCGTTGTTTTGCCCGGTTGAATCTTCCCAAACGTATCCATGGCCATTCTCCCCACACACCGCCCTCGGCGCAACCGCAAGTCTGAAGTCATCCGCAACATGGTGCAGGAAACCAACCTGACCACCCACGACTTCATCTACCCGGTTTTCCTGATTGAGGGCCAAAATCAAACGCTGGAAGTAAGCTCGATGCCGGGCATTCACCGCTTCACCGCCGACCGCCTAATCGACGAAATCGGGCAGGCCGTGGAGCTGGGTATCAAGGCCTTTGCTCCCTTTCCCAGCATCAACGACTCCCTGAAAGACCGCCTGGCTAAGGAATCGGCCAACCCCGAGGGCCTCTACCTGAAAACCGTGGCCGACATCAAACGGCAGTTCCCCGACGTGGTGATTATGACCGACGTGGCCATGGACCCCTACTCCAGCGACGGGCACGACGGCGTGGTAGATGCCGAATCGGGCGAAATCCTCAACGACGCTTCCCTGGAAGTGCTGGGTCAGATGGCCCTGGCCCAGGCCCGCGCTGGCGCCGACATCATCGGCCCTTCGGACATGATGGATGGCCGCGTAGCCTGGATACGGGATATCCTGGACCGCAACGCCTTCAGCCACGTGAGCATCATGAGCTACACGGCCAAGTACGCCTCGGCTTTCTACGGCCCCTTCCGCGACGCTCTGGACTCGGCCCCCAAGAAAGGCGACAAGAAAAGCTACCAGATGAACCCGGCCAACAAGCGCGAGGCCCTACGCGAGTTGGCCCTCGACGAGCAGGAAGGCGCCGACATGGTAATGGTGAAGCCTGCTCTGAGCTACCTTGACGTGATTCACGTGGTAAAGGAAAAAACCCACCTGCCCGTTACGGCCTACAACGTCTCGGGCGAGTACGCCATGATTAAGGCCGCCGCCCGCAACGGCTGGGTTGACGGGGAGAAAACCATGATGGAAGTGCTGCTCAGCATCAAGCGGGCCGGCGCCGACGCCATCCTGACCTATTTTGCTAAGGAAGCGGCCGAAGTGCTGCGCCGCGGCTAAACTCCATTTTACTGCCCGCTTTTTTAGAACGCACCACTGCTGGTGCGTTCTTTTTTTGCCCGGTCGGCAGCAAAAGCTGCTAAACGAAATGAGCCTGCCGCAAAACGCCTTTCCGGTTGAGCCAGTCGGATTTTTAGTCAAATCCGCCCACTCTTTTACTAAAATTATTAGTACAAAATGATGTCAATTGCTTGCATATTAAACCCAAAAGCCCTAATATCGTAGAAAGAATATCTAACCTACTTTACCATCTTTTTTAGCAAAATACTATGACTCAGACCAGTTCATTGTACCGGCATGGTGATGTACTTATTGGAGCCGTAGCTGTCCTGCCCACCGGGGCGGTGCCCCGGCCGGGGCTTGTGCTGGCTCATGGGGAGCATACTGGCCATTCTCACCGCATCCGTGAAACCAACGCCGCCAGCCTGTATGCCTACGGACACGAATTGTACCTAGTGGTTTCGGCCCCGACGGCCACGCTGATTCACGAGGAGCACCGGCCTATTGAGCTGCCGGTGGGCGTTTACCGGGTGTGGCAGCAGCGGGAGTACACGCCCTCGGCCATTCGCACCGTAGTAGACTAACTGCCTTATGTTCAGCATCAACGCCCGGGGTCGCCACCTGCGCCGCCCGGCTCCCGCAGCCCCGGAGCCAGCTGCTCCGGCGGCCCCCGTGCCTCCGACGCCCAGCATTGCCAGTGAGCCGACTGCTGCGTATGCCCGGGCTGCCGGGGTTGTGCGCACCACGCCCGAGGAAGCCCGGGCCCTGCTGCTCTCCGGCCGCATGCCCGACGAGCTGATTGTAAGCGGGGCGCTGCGGCTCAACGGGGAGCCGCGGCTCCGGGAGCTGCCCACGTTTTTGGAATGCACGCATTTGGAGGTAAACAATTGCCCCAACCTGGAGCTGTTTCCCGAGCGGCTCCGGGCCACGAGCGTGCAGGCTACGCGCACCGGCATCCGGGAGCTGACCGGCGACTGGCTGGTGCGGGAAACCGTGAACCTGAGCGACAATCCGCGCCTGCAGCGGCTGCCCGAGCGCCTGACGGCCAAGAGCTTATCCGTAGCCAACTGCCCCCAGCTGCTGCACCTGCCCGCCACCCTGCACCTGACCAACTGGGTGGAAGTAGCCGGTAGTGGTCTGACCAGCCTGCCCAGCGGCCTGAAGGTGAACATTCGCTGGCAGGGCACGGCCGTGGATGAGCGCACCGCCTTCCGCCCCGAAGACCTCAAAGCCGTCGAAATCCTGAACGTGCGCAACGTTACGCGGCGGCGGGTGCTGCTGGAACGCTTCGGCCTCGACCGGTTCATTGAGGAAGTGGGCGGCCTGATTATCGACCGTGACCGGGACGCGGGCGGGGAACGGCAGCTGCTCAGCATTCCGCTCGAAGATGACGAACCCATCGTGGCGTTGCGCGTGAAGTGCCCCTCCACAGCCCACTCCTACGTGCTACGGGTGCCGCCCCACGTGCGCACCTGCCGCCGGGCCGCCGCCTGGTTGGCCGGCTTCGAAAACGAGCACGACTATCGGCCCCTTATCGAAACCTAGGCCCGGGGCAAACTTCTGACTCTTAGACCTTTACCGGTGCCACTGACTTACCCGGGGACTACTCCACTCTAGTTTTAACCTTTCCAACCCTTAACCTATTCGCTTATGCAGATTACCCAGCAGCCTACCAGTCCGGTGCTCCTCGAAAACCTGGCCGACTCGACCAGCCTCCTGTTGAGCTTTCGGGAAGATGTTCCCAATCCGCAGCGCCGGCCGCTAAACGTAGCCCTGGTAATTGACCGCAGCGGCAGCATGGCCGGTGCCCCGTTGAAGCACGCCCTGAAAGCCGCCGCCGACTTCGTGGACCGCCTCACGGCCGAAGACCGGCTGAGCGTGGTAGTGTACGACGACGTGGTAAATACCCTGCTGGACGCCACGCTGGTCACCGACAAAGAAGCCATTAAGGCCCTGCTCAAAAGCGTGCGGGCCGGGGGTATTACCAACCTGAGCGGGGGCTGGCTGCGGGGCTGCGAGCTGGTAGCCAAGCACAAAACCGACAAGCACGTGAACCGCGTGCTGCTGCTCACCGACGGGCAGGCCAACCACGGCATCACCAACTCCGAAGTGCTGATAGCCACGGCCGGCAAAAAAGCCGAAGAGGGCATTACTACCACAACCTTGGGCTTCGGTGCCCACTTTGAGGAAGATCTGCTTATCGGTATGGCCCGCGCTGCCGGGGGCAACTTCTACTTTATTCAGTCCCTGGATGACGCGGCCGACGTGTTCGGCATCGAGCTGGATAGCCTCAAGGCCATTGCCGCCCAAAACTTGACAGTGACCCTCACCCCCATTGGTCAGGCCCAAATAGCGGATGTGCTGAGCCTGGCCCGGGTGGAGCCCCAGGATGGCGGCCGCCTGGTGCTGCAGCTCGGCGACGTGCACGAGAACGAAGACAAACTGCTGGGCCTGCAATTGCGCCTGCCAGCCCTGCCTACCGGCAGCCACCAGCTGCTGCACGTGGCCTACCGCGCCGACGCCATCCGGGCGGGCAGCATCGAGGCCATTGCCGGGGAGCACATTGTACAGATTACGGCCGGCAGCATCGAGGCCGTAGCCGCCGCCACCGACGGGGGCGTCACGATGGACTTGGCCCGCCTGCGCATTGCCCGCGACAAGGAGCACGCCGTGGATATGGCCGATGCCGGGCAGTACGCGGAAGCCGAGGCCCTACTCAAGCAACTGGTAGCCGACCTGACGGCCAAGGGCTTGCACGAGCACTTCGAAATTGCCGAGGAAATCGACCAGATCAACCACTACGCCCAGCGCATTGCCAGCCGCCACCTCGACAACGAGAGCCGCAAGGAGCTGCGCGACCAAGCCTTCCAGGGCCGCCGGGCCCGCGTCGACTTATCGGGCCGGGGTGTAAGCGTCGATCAGGCGGCCCATGCCCTGCCTGTAGTAACGGAGGCCGGCTCCGGCGTGGAGCTCGTCTGCTTCCGGGAAGGCGGCAAACTGCGCGTGCGGGTGTTGTCGCCGGGCTACGACGACTTAAACATCCAGTTTCCGCGGGCCATTCGGGCCGAGGGCGCGCACTACATTGTGGAGGAGCTGGAGCGCAGTACGGATGGCACTTTCTACCGGGCCAAGGGCAATATTACCCGCCTCGTGCGGCCGGGCGAAACCGACCCGCTGGCTGGCGGCCATTACGGTGGCTCGTCGCGCAGCCGCAGCACCAGCAGCGCCAGTTCCCGCCCGGCCAAGCCGGCTACGACCCTGGCCGATTTGGAAGAAACCGACACCATTGGCTCGGGCGTCCTGATTCAGTGCGTGAAAGACGGCAGCAAGCTGCGCGCCCGCGTGGTGAGCGACGGATTTGACCCCAACTGGAACATGCGTTTCCCCCGCGGCATCCGCGACGAAAGCACGCTGTTTGTGGTAGAACAGGTGAATACCGCCCCGGATGGCAAGTCCTACATTGCCAGCGGCGACATTAAGAAGTTTGTGCAAGCTACGTAGGCAACGGCGCTAAGCAGCTTACTCGGCTAACAGGACGTTCCGGCACCGGGACGTCCTGTTTTTTATGCCCTGACAATTGCTGGCCGCAGTGCGCCGCGACAATGACATAATCTTAACACCCTAAAACAGGACAAAGCCGGCGACCTTTCTTATCTTCATTAGGAATAGTGAATACTTGCTTTTTTAAGCTCAACACTAAGATTCTCTATTCTTTACGTTTTCCACTTGCTTACCCGCTCCTGTTTTTCCACTGCTGCCACCGGCCCAATGCCGGCGGAACTTCACCTACGGTAACGCCGCCTCAGTTCTATGTTCCACAACCTCTACCTGCTTTCCTATGAAAACACTTCTCCGTGTTGTGCGGCCCGCCGGCCGCCAGATCCGCCCCTCGACGGTTAGGCTACAAATGGCCCTGCTGCTACTGTTGCTGAGTTTGCTGGCCCTGACGGCCACGGCCCAAACCTTCTCGACCGGCTTCAACCAGGTACAGGTCACCAACGGCATCAGCAACCCCACGGTGCTGGCTTTCGCGCCCGACGGGCGCATTTTCGTGGGCGAGCAGGGTGGCGCCCTACGCGTCATCAAGAACGGTAGTCTGCTGGCCACGCCCTTTGTGCGGCTGAGCGTGAATTCGAGCGGGGAGCGGGGCCTGATTGGCATAGCCCTCGACCCGAACTTCAGCGCCAACGGCTATATCTATCTGTATTACACGGTCAGCACGGCGCCGGTGCGCAACCGCATCAGCCGCTTCACGGCCGCCGGCGACGTAGCCGTGGCGGGCAGTGAGGTAGTGGTGCTGGAGCTGGACCCGCTGAGCTCGGCCACCAACCACAACGGCGGGGCCATGAGCTTCGGACCCGACGGCAAGCTCTACGTGGCCATCGGCGAAAACGCCAACGGCAGCAACGCCCAGAACCTGGACACCTACCACGGCAAGTTTCTGCGCATCAACCCGGACGGTTCGGTGCCGGCCGGCAACCCCTTCCCAACTGGCTCCGAGCAGCGCCGCCGCGTGTGGAGCTACGGCCTGCGCAACCCCTATACCTTTGCTATTCATCCTACTACGGGCCGGATTTTTCTTAACGACGTAGGCCAGAATACTTGGGAGGAAATTGACGACGCTACTGCCGGGGGTCGCAACTTCGGCTGGCCCGCCACGGAAGGCGCTACCACGGCTGCCGGCGTGACCAGCCCCGTGTTCAGCTACCCCCACGGCACCGGCGACGGCCGGGGCTGCGCCATTACGGGCGGCACTTTTTTCAACCCGGTCAGCACCAACTACCCGGCTACCTACGCGGGCAAGTACTTCTACCAGGACTTGTGCAACCAGTGGATCAACTACATTGACCTCTCGGGCAGCACGCCGGTCCGCTCGGCCTTTGCCACAGCCCTGCCGGGCAACGCCGTGGGTCTCACCACCGGCCTCGACGGCAACCTGTACTACCTGAGCCGCAGCGCCGGAGCTTTGTACAAAGTGGTGTACACGCCTTCAACCAGCGCGCCCGTCATTACCGGGCAGCCCGCCAACGTGAGCGTAGCCCCGGGTCAGGCGACTTCGTTTCGGGTAACGGCCACCGGCACGGCCCCGCTGAGCTACCAGTGGCAGAAAAACGGCGTGAATATCACTGGTGCTACGGCCGCTACCTACACCATTGTCAGCGTAGCGGCGGCCGACGCCGGCCAGTACCGCGCCGTAGTAACCAATGCCGTGGGCACAGCTACCAGCACGGCCGCCACGCTAACCGTAACGGCCCCCAACACCGCTCCTACAGCTCAGATTCTCACCCCGGCCGAGGGCACGACCTACGTAGCTGGTACTACGTTCACCTTCTCGGGCGACGCTACCGACCCGGAGCAGGGCACCTTGCCGGCCAGCGCCTTTAGCTGGCGGGTCGACTTTCACCACGACACCCACGTGCACGACGGTACGGCCTTCAACCAGGGCCTCAAAACCGGCTCGTTTGCCATTCCCAACACCGGTGAAACGGCCGCCAACGTGTGGTACCGCCTCTATCTGACCGTGACGGACGCCGGCGGCCTGACCTCCACCGTGTTCCGCGACAT
This sequence comes from Hymenobacter cellulosilyticus, assembly GCF_022919215.1. Taxonomy (NCBI): domain Bacteria; kingdom Pseudomonadati; phylum Bacteroidota; class Cytophagia; order Cytophagales; family Hymenobacteraceae; genus Hymenobacter; species Hymenobacter cellulosilyticus. Next base: position 639,662 of record NZ_CP095046.1, read on the forward strand.
TTACCCCCGCACCTCGGTGCTGAGCTTCGCCACCAACCCGGCCGGCCTGCGCCTCACCCTCGACGGGCAGCCGCTGATCACGCCCGCCACCGTGACTAGCGTGGAAGGCGTACTGCGGACTTTGGGCGTGGTAAGTCCGCAGACGGTGAACGGGGTTACCTACGAGTTTACGGGCTGGAGCAATGGCGGCGCGGCTACCCAAACCGGACCGACGCCGACTGAGGATGCTACTTACACGGCCAGCTTCCGGGTGGTACCCGCCAGCCAGGCCGTAACCAGCTTCACACTCTTCAATGCCGACACCGACCAGCCCATAGCCGGCTACGACCCGCTGCCGGCCGGAGCCACACTTAACCTGGCGACGTTACCCTCACGCAATCTGAACATTCGGGCCAATACCAACCCGGCCACCGTGGGCAGCGTGCGGTTTGCTTACGACGCCAATGCCAACTTCCGGACCGAAAACTCTGTGCCTTATGCCCTGGCCGGCGACAATGGCCCGACCGACTATCTGCCCTGGACGCCCACCGTGGGCAACCACACCCTGACGGCCACGCCCTACACTGCTACTGGCGCCACCGGCACGGCCGGTCAGGCCTTGACAGTAGCCTTTACCGTGACGGATGCCGCTCTGCGCACGCCCGAAAACCCAACGGGCACCGTGGCTGGCCTCAACTATGGCTATTACGAAGGCACCGACTGGAGCGTGCTGCCCAATTTTGCGGCCCTGACTCCGGCCAAAACCGGCTCGGTAACCGGCTTCGACCTGACTCCGCGCACCCGGGATGAGAACTTCGCCTTCCGCTATACCGGCTACGTGCGGGTGCCCGCCGACGGGGTGTACACGTTCTACACCACCTCCGACGACGGCAGCCAGCTCTTCATTGGCAACCAGCTGGTCGTGAATAACGACGGGCTGCACGGCGCCGCCGAAAAGTCGGGCACGATTGGGCTGCGGGCGGGAGTACACGCCATTACGGTCACCTTCTTTGAGCGCACGGGGGCCGAAGTACTGAGCGTGAGCTATGCTGGTCCGGGCTTGGCCAAGCAGGTTGTACCCGGCACGGCATTGTCGCGGCTGGGCAGTGCGCCGGCGCCGGCTGCCGTGTACCTGTCGGATCTGAGCTGGGTTTCGGCCAGCAGTGGCTGGGGACCGGTGGAGCGCGACGGTAGCAATGGGGAGCAAGACCCTTCTGACAGCAAAACCATTAGCCTGGGCGGGGTAACGTATGCCAAAGGCTTGGGGGTACATGCGGCTTCCGAAATCGTGTACGCCCTGGGTGGCAGCTACAGCCGTTTCCTGAGCGACATGGGCGTGGATGATGAAGTCGGCAACAACGGCAGCGTGAAGTTTCAGGTGTATCTGGACGGCGTTCTGACCTACGAAAGCGGTGTGCTGACGGGCAGCTCCGCCACGGGCCGCCTCGACCTGAACGTAAGTGGCAGCAGTGAGCTGCGCCTGGTCGTCACCAACGGCGGCAACGACAACGGCTACGACCACGCCGACTGGGCCGGGGCCCGGCTGCTGCCCGCCACGGCGGCCCAGCCAGCACTACGTGCCACCACCAAGCTGGCCAACCCTGTACTTTTTAGTCTCTACCCCAACCCGGCCCACTCGTTCGTGACCGTGGACCTGCAGCTTTCTGAAGCCCAGGAAGTGCGCGTAACGGTGCTCGACGCGCTGGGCCGGCAGCTGCTTGCCACTACCCAGCCGGCTACTGTGGGCCGGTCGGAGTTGCGCCTGCCCCTGGAAAAACTGGCTCCGGGCGTGTACCTGGTAACGGTGCAGGCCGGTGGTAGCAGTAGCACCCAGCGCCTAGTGGTATCGGAATAGCACAGTCAGTTTTCTTACAAAAGCTCAACAGGGCGGGTCCGCTGGATTCGCCCTGTTTTGCCGCCCGGGCAATGTGGAGGCTGCCGAGGTAGTGCGTCGCGGCTAAGCAGCAATGATTTTAATCAAGTAGAAAGTAGTGGGCAAATTTCGGGGCTAGTCCCGCGGGATTTGCCCAACTTTGTTAATTGGCGGCTGGTTCTTTACTCTATTCTTCTTATGCTTACGCTTCTTTGCCGGTATACCCTGGCCGTACTTTTCTTAAGCTGGGCTGCTTTTCCGGCCACCGCCCAAAAGGCCAAGCCACGGCCCGCCCCAGTACCTCCATACCAAGCTGTGGATGCCAAAATGCAGCAGGTACCCGACTCGTCGGCCCGCACGGTGGCAGGACTAGCTCGTTATATCACTGTCTCCTTTGCCACCGACGCCGACAAGGCCCGAGCCGCTTTTGTGTGGGTGGCAACGCATATTCGCTATGATGTGGCAAAACGCTACGTGGTAAGCTTTCAGCGCGAGCCAGCCGTGGTGGTGCAGGAAACTATGGCCAGCCGCAAGGGCGTATGTACCAACTACGCCGAACTCTACGCGGCCATTGCCAACCAGGCTGGGGTTAAAACCCGCGTGATACCTGGCTACACCAAGCACCACGACGGAACAGTGACTCCGGTGGGGCACATGTGGTGCGCTACGCAACTGGCCGGAGAGTGGTATCTGATGGACCCCACGTGGAGCGCGGGGTATGTAGTAGAAAGCACGTTTGTGCCGCGCTTTACCAACTCTTACTACAAAGTGCGGCCCGTAACCATGATTAAGGACCACATGCCTTTTGACCCGCTGTGGCAGCTGTTGGCCACACCGCGTAGCCCGGCTCAGTTTCAGGAGGGAACCGTGCCAAGCCCGGCCGCACACCCGTTTCACGTGGCCGACTCAGTAACCGCCTACGAGCAGCAAAGCTACATTGCCCAGCTGCACGCCGCCAACCGACGCGTAGAGCAACACGGTGTGCAGGATGACCATACCCTCAGCTTTTTGGGCAACAACCGGGTACTGGAAGAGAACTACTACATCACGGCGTACAACAACGCGCAGAACGCCATGAATGCGGGCAGCAATAAGCTGAATGACTTCGTGAATTACTTCAACCATCAGTTTCAGCCCAAGAAAACGGATGCGGAGCTGCAGCTGCTGCTCCCTCCCATCGCCGCTGACTTCGCCCGTTCGCGAGAACTGCTGGCCGTAGTGCGCTTCCAGGAAGCCAGCCGCCAGACCTCCCTAAAGCAGTTTCAGCAGGCTCTGGCAGAAAATGAAACACTTTTACAGAAAAGCCAGGCCTTTATGGAGCACTACCTGCGTACCAGCAAGCTGCTGCGCCCCACCCTGTTTATGAACATCAGCACGATAGGCGGCCGCAATGAAATGGCCCGCTAAGCACCGGTTCGCATCTTTCCCTAGCTTAGGGCCGGGCTTCAGTGCATACCTCCCTTGTATTTGCCTTGCCTTACAACCGCCTTATGCCGACTATTCGCCCCGCCATTACCGCCGACTTACCTGCCATTCTGAACCTGGTACGCCACGTGGTGCCGCTGATGCAAGCCAGCGGCAACCAGCAGTGGAGCGCCGACTATCCCAACGAAGAGGTTTTCCGTCAGGATATTGCCCGGGAGCAGCTGTGGGTGGCTGAGCTGGACGGGCAGATAGCCGGCGTGGCGGCCCTCACCCAGGACCAGGACGAAGAGTACGCCCAGGCCGACTGGGACCCGACCGAAACGGCCATTGTAACGCACCGCCTGGCCGTGGACCCCAACGCGCAGGGCAAAGGCGTGGCGGCCGCCTTACTGGACCAGGCCGAAAAATTAGCCCGGGCCTGGGGCCTGAAGTCGCTGCGGGTGGATACCAACTCGGAAAACGCGGCCACCCAGCGGCTGTTTCCGAAGCTGGGCTACCGCTTTGCCGGCGAAATCACGCTGGCGTTTCGGCCGGGGCTGCGGTTTTTCTGCTACGAGAAGCGGCTGGAATAACGGCTGATCTACCGATTAGCAAAAGGCCACTGCCCCCGCTGCCGGCTCCAGAGCAGAAATGCCACCGTGCCCAATCCCATCATGCCCAGGGCCGCCAGCTGAAAATACAGCCGGAAGTGCAGGCCGCCCCAGCTTACCTCGACCGGCGCAATCCCGCAGAACACGGCCAGCCACACCACGATGGCCAGCACCACCGGCAGCGGATACAGCGGCATGCGGAAGGGCAGTCCGGCCGTGCCGCGCCGGCGGCGCAGCAGGATCAGGCCCACGGCCTGCCCCACAAACTGCACCAGAATGCGCATGGCTAGGATGGCCGAAATAACCTCGCCCAGCCGAAACAGCAAACTAAACACGAAGCCCACGCCCCCGAGCAGCAGGAGCGACACGTAGGGAAAGTCCTTGGTAGGGTGCAGCTTGCCGAACAGGGGCAAAAACTCACCGTCGGCAGCGGCGGCGTACGGGATGCGGGAGTAGCCCAGCAGCACCGCAAACAACGACGCAAAGGCCACCAGCAGCACCAGGCCCGTAGCCACCGTGGCGGCAGCCGGCCCGTAGAGCCGCTCCACAAACACGCTCACGATAAACTGCGACTTATCCCCGGCCCCGGCCTGCCAGGCCTGCACTTCCTGCCAGGGAATCACGGTGCCCACGCTCCAGTTGAGCAGCAGGTACAGGGCCGCAATGCCCAGAATGCTCAGGAAAATGCTGCGCGGAATCACGCGCTGCGGCTCCCGGATTTCGGCCCCCAGGTGGCACACGTTGTAGTAGCCCAGGTAGGAATAGATGGTTTTGACGGCCGCCTGCCCCATGGCTACCGACAGCAGCAAACCAGGCAGCACCGGCAGCCCGCCGCTGGGGAAAATATCGACGTGGTGATTGGGGTGCGTCAGGCCGCCGAAAATCAGCCAGGCCATGAGGGCCAGCACGCCCACCCAGAGCACCACGCCCAGCTTGCCAATGTCCTCGATGCGGCGGTACAGCAGCACAATAAGCAGTAGCACCACCGAGCCGGCCACCATCTTGGGCTGCCACCACTCCGTCAGGGGCACGAGGTAGCCGAAGTACTGGGCAAAGCCGATGGCGCCCGAGGCCAGCACCAGCGGCGACTGAATCAGGGTTTGCCACACGTAAAGAAACGACATGTAGCGGCCCCACTTCTGCTCCCCGTAGGCCAGCTTCAGAAACTTGTAGGAGCCGCCCGCCTCAGGGTAGGCCGCGCCCAGCTCACTCCAGATCAGCCCGTCCACCGAGGCCAGGGCCGCGCCCACCAGCCAGGCCAGCAGAAAGTTGGGGCCCATCAGGCCCATGACCAGCGGCAGTGTCACAAAGGGCCCGATGCCCACCATGTCAATCATGTTCAGGGCCGTGGCCTGCACCAGGCCCAGGCTGCGGCGCAGCTGGGGCTTGGAAGTGGGGTCGGTAGAAGGTTGGGTCATAGAGGCGTAAAAGTCGAATAAAAGCGGAATGTTCAAACCTGGACGTTAACCTCCGCTTCAACTGGCGCGTACCACCGGTACGTTATCCTTATTTCATTTTATGGCCGGAAGCTCTTCTAAGCTGGTTGTGTACGGGGCCATCGGGGCCAATATTGCCATTGCCATCAGCAAATTCGTGGCGGCCTTTTTCACGGGCTCCTCGGCCATGCTTTCCGAGGGTATTCACTCCCTGGTTGACAGCGGCAACGGCCTGCTGATTCTCTACGGCGTGAAGCAAGCCGAGAAGCCCGCCGATACCCGCCATCCATTCGGGCGCAGTAAGGAGCTTTACTTCTGGGCCCTGATTGTGGCCGTGCTGGTGTTTTCGGTGGGCGGCGGCATGTCGTTCTACGAGGGCATCGAGCACCTGAAGCACCCGGCCCCCATCACCGACCCCACCTGGAACTACTGGGTGCTGGGTTTGTCCCTGCTATTCGAGGGCAGTTCCTTTTTCTTGGCCTTCCGGGAGTTCAACAAGACCCGGGGCGAGGCCGGGTTCTGGGACACGCTGGGCCGCAGCAAAGACCCCTCGGTGTTTTCCATTATGATGGAAGATCTGGCCGCCCTGCTGGGCCTGGCAATTGCTTTGCTGGGCGTTTATTTTGGCCATAAGCTCAACAACCCCTACCTCGATGGCGCCGCCTCCATTTGCATTGGGGTGCTGCTGGTAACGGTGGCCATCTTCCTGATTTACAAAACCAAGGGCCTGCTGGTGGGGGAAGGAGTAGACGACGAAACCCTGGCCAGCATCGACGCCATTGCCCGGGCCGAAGCTGCGGTCGAAAGCGTCCGTCCCCCGCTCACCTCCTACCTGGGTCCGGCCGACGTGGTACTGGCCCTGGACGTGCAGTTTAAGCGCAACCTGACCGCCATACAGGTGGAGGAGGCCATCGACCGGCTGCAGGATGCCATCCGGGCCCGGCACCCCGAGTTCAAGCGTATTTTCGTGGAAGCCAAAAGCCTCAGCGACAAAGGTCGAGCCACGGCCGCGGCCTTAAGCTAGTCGGTCTACAGGTACTGTCGGCTGACTCAGTCCGGACGCGCCAGGCGGCCGACGGGTGCTGGTTACTTGAGAAACGAGGTGTTTGCCCGGGAGGCAAGCACCTCGTTTATTTGGAAGGAAGTGACAGCCCATCGGGCCTAAGTTTTCAACAGCATTATCCACTTATACACCTAGCGGGCATACACGCTCCTGGCTACACATCAGGTGTATACCCGCCTATGGAATAGGTTATTACCAGGCCTGCCCGAAGGGTTTCTGCCGAGCATAAATGAATAGGTGTTATCTATGCTTATAGTACTAAGCCCAACCAATCCAGCACTTTTCAGGTACATTAGGCCCTAGTCGGGCTTTAAGAGCCCTGGCTGCTGCCTGTTTTGCCCGTTAACCCCTGCGCTTATGATGTCTTCCACTACGACGCACACAAATCCGTTTCGCACTTTCTGGATGGGTGGCTACGAATGCACCGACCAGCTAAACGCCTTCGGGCACCGCGTTGATTTCCTGAACGTTACCGGCCACCTACAGCGCCTCGACGCCGACTACCAGGATCTGCAGCCCTTCAACATTGGCAGCGTGCGGGAAGGCATCCGCTGGAGCCAGGTGGAGAAAGTACCCTATCAATACGACTGGAGCACGGTGCAGGTAATGCTCGACGCGGGCAAGCGCCACGGCATTCAGCAGATCTGGGACCTGTGCCACTTTGGCTACCCCGACGACCTGACGCCCCTGCACCCCATGTTTGCCCGCCGCTTTGCCCACCTGTGCCGGGCCTTCGTGGAATTCTACCGCGGCCAGCGCCCCGACGAAACACTCATTGTGACGCCCATCAACGAGGTAAGCTTTATGAGCTGGCTCGGCGGCGACGTGCGCGGCACCTCGCCTTACTGCGTGGGCCAGGGCTGGGAAGTAAAGCGCGGGCTGATGCGGGCCTATATCGAAGGAGTAGCCGCGCTGCGCGAAGCCGACCCCGGCATCCGGATTCTGACTACCGAGCCCCTCATTCACATTGTAGCCGCTCCCAACGCCGACGCCCACTTGCGGCAGCGGGCCAAGGACTTTGACGAAAATCAGTTTCAGGCCGTCGATATGCTGGCTGGGCGCATGTGCCCCGACCTGGGCGGCAAGCCCGAATACCTCGATTTGCTGGGTTTCAACTACTACTACGACAACCAGTGGCAGCTCGACCCGCACCAAACCCTGCCCTGGGCCGATGACTTCAACGACCCGCGCTTCCGCCCCCTGAGCTTCCTGCTAATGCGGGCCTGGCAGCGCTACAACCGGCCCGTGGTGCTTACCGAAACCAGCCACCCCGGTATGGACCGGCCCTTGTGGATTGACATGATTGGCAAGGAGTGCGCCGCGGCTCTGCAGGCCGGCGTACCGGTATTTGGCGCCTGCCTCTACCCCATCATCGACCGGCCCGACTGGGACCACCTCACGCCCTGGCACCGCGCCGGCCTGTGGGATGCCGACACGGCTGCTCCCGAGCCCGGCCTGACCCGCGTGCTGGATACGGCCTACGCCGAAGCCCTGCTGCAGGCCCAGGAAACCGTATCGGCCGCTATTCCCAAGCCGATTACCCACGTTACCGAAGCGGACGTGGCCTTGTCCCTGTCCTTAACCTAAAACCGGCATGAGCGCCTCCGCTTCCGACTCCGCTGGTACCTCCGGCCTGCTCCGCCAGTTTGAGCAGTCCTTCGCCGATTCCACGCTGTCGGTGCAGGAGGCCCAGGAGCTGCGCCGCCGCTTGGCCGCGCACGGGCAGCAGGGCGCGGCTCTGCACACCTTGCGCCAGCAGCTGTTTGCCCTGGCCCGGGAGCGGTTCAACTCGTTTGAGGACAAGGCCGTGGTGGAGTGGCTGGAGGCGGCCAGCGCCCTGCTGCTGCCCCAGCCCCCACCCCAGCCGGCCCAGACCAGCGTGCATTTCAGCCCGGGCAACGAGTGCGTGGACGCCATCCGGCAGTTTATTAGCCACGCTGCCCACCAGCTCGACGTGTGCGTGTTTACCATTTCCGATGACCGGATAACCGACGCCCTGCTGTCCGCCCACCGCCGGGGCGTCGGCATCCGGCTTATTACCGACAACGACAAGCTGTTCGACAAGGGCTCCGACATCCGCAAGCTGCACGCCAGCGGATTGCAGATTCGCATCGACCAGACCACGGACCACATGCACCACAAGTTTGCCCTGGCCGACCAACGCCTGGTGCTTACGGGCAGCTATAACTGGACCCGCTCGGCGGCTACGGTCAACCTGGAGAACCTGCTCATTACCGACGACGCCACGGCCGTGGGGCGCTATACCACGGAGTTTGACCGGCTTTGGGCAGAAATGACGGTATTTGGGGGCTAGTAGAACGGCTCTGGGCGTACCTTGCCGCTGCTAACTTCGCGCCCATGCCTGCTGCTCCGGACTTTGCTTATTCCTACCTGCCCACGCCCATCGGCCTGCTGGAGCTCAAAGGCTCGGATGCCGGCCTGGCCGCCGTGACGTTTCTGGACGATTCTGCCTTACCGGAAACACCCCAGGATGCCGTGGCCTTATGTTTGCGCGAAGCCCACCAGCAGCTGCGGGCCTACTTCGGCCGGGAGCTGCGCGACTTTTCCTTGGTGTATGACCAGCCCAGCGGCACCGAGTTTCAGCAGCGGGTGTGGCAGGTGCTGCAAGGTATACGCTACGGTCGCACGGCTTCCTACCTCGATTTGGCCCGGCAGCTGGGCAACGCCGGGGCGGTGCGGGCCGTGGGCGCGGCCAACGGGCAGAACCCCCTGGCCATCGTGTGGCCCTGCCACCGCATCATCGGGGCCAGCGGACAGCTTACGGGTTACGCCGGCGGGCTGCCGCGCAAAAAGTGGCTGCTGGCCCACGAGCAGCCCGCGGCCCAAACCACGCTGTTCGGCTTTTAGCTGCCGGCCCCCACAAACTTGAGCAGCTCCTGGTATATCACGTTGTTCTGCCAATAAAGCTGCAACACCATGGGCACGTGCTTTTTGCCGGGCAGCACGGCAAACTGCGGCTCCCGGCCAAGCTCCTTCAGCTTTTGCCGAAACTTCTGGCTACTGTCGCGGATAGACGGGTAGGTTTCGCCACCGATAAAGACCAGAAACGGTGGCGTGGCGGCCGTCACGTAGTACAGCGGCGACACGGCTTTCCACACCGCGGGGTCTTTGCCGAAGGGCACCAGGTACTGCGCGTCGCCGGCGTACTGCATCTTGCGCAGGTAGTCGTACATATCCAGGCCGGCGGGGTCGTCGAGGATGGCGCCGCGCACGGGGTTGGCTGTCAGGCCCCGGCGAGTAAACAACGTGTTGTCGGCCGCCAGCAGGGCGGCCAGCCCGCCCCCGGCCGAGTGGCCCATGGTAAAAAGCCGCTGCGGGTCGCCGCCGTACTCGGCAATGTGCTGGTAGGTCCAGGTTACGGCCCGGGCGCAATCATCGGCCATGGCTGGTACCTGCACTCCCGGGGCCAGGCGGTAGTTGATGACAACGGCCACCACGCCCTGCTTGGCCAGGCGCCGCCCAATGAACGAGTAAAAATTTTTGTTGCCGCTGTTCCAGTTGCCGCCGTGAATAAAAACCACCACCGGATAGGCCTTCGCAGCCTTACGACGGGGAGCGTACACGTCGAGGCGGTGCCGCTCGGTGTCGAAGCCGGCTTCGGAGGCAGGCACATAGGCCAGGTTGGCAAAGCGGCGGCTGGGTCGGGCCTGGGCCATTTCGTTGGCGACCAGCACCAGTACGGCAACCAGCAGCAACGCGGGCAAGGCCAGCAAACGGGATAAATGCATGTAGGGGAAGAATACGACGAAGCAGAAAGGCGGGCGGGAACCCGGCGCGGGACTATATACTTTAGTGGGTGTACTACCGGATTGGCAGCTTGGCTAGGGCCAACGTACCCGGCTGCGTCGGGTTGCCGGTAGCCGTCCTATATTTGCCTGATGGCCTTGGTACTGGCCGCTTCCCCGTTCTTTTCTTTAGTTGCTCTTTCCCATGAAAAAATACCTGTTGCTCCTCGTTTGCGGCCTGGGCCTGATGGCCGTGCCGGTGCACGCGCAGCGCAAAACCAAAGTCAAAGTGAAAACCGAGGCCGGGGGCACGGCCGCCAACCGCCTGCTGCCCCTGTTTGGCGGGCTGTCGGTGGAAGCGGCTCAGCAGCTGGTGGGTTCCGCCTTCCTGGCCGATATTGACCGGAACTTTGCCTCCCGCACCGAGGCCAGCAAGTTCTTTTCCGACAAAGGCTACGAGTACATCACCGAAAACCAGGCCGACACGGCCCTCTACCGCTTTAACCTGGCCTGGCTGCTGGATCAGAAAAACGCCGACGCCTACCGGGGCTTGGGCGTTATTGCCAGCCGCAACCCCACTCCCGACGAATCCATCAGCCTGCTCCTGCAGGGCCTGACGGTAGCGCCCACCAACTCGCTCATGCTCTCCGACCTGGGCACGAGCTACCTGATTCGCTACGAGCAGACCAAAAAGAAAAAAGACCTTGACCAGGCTCAGCAGCAGCTGGAAAAATCCATAGCAACTGATGCCAACAACGCCTACGCCTGGCAGCAGCTGGCCCGGGTGCATTACCTGCGGGAAGACTACGCCAAGGCCTGGGAGGCCGTGCACAAGGGCCAGAGCCTGAACGTGAGCAGCATCGATTTTGACCTGATCAGCGAGCTGAGCGCCAAGCTGCCCGACCCCCAGGGCATCTTCCGATAAGCCGGCGGCCAGAGCTCGGGAGCAACGGTAGATGCGCGGGCGCCGTATTCCTGCTGCTCACCAACTGTATACGGCCGTGAACTTTCGTCTGACTTTCCTCGGCAGCTTGCTGCTATTTTCGCTGTACGCCCACTTCGCCGCGGCCCAGAGCCCCGAGCGCCGCCGGCGGCACTACACCAACTCGGCCCGCCCCTACCACCGCGGGCCGCTGTATTTTACCCTGGGTGGCGGGGCCGCTTTCTATAACGGCGACCTGGCCGAAAGCTTTGACGACAACCTGCCCGGCCCCAGCGGCAGCGTGGGCGTGCTGTATATGGTGCGGCCCCGCGTGATACTAGGCAGCGAGCTTTCCGTGTTTAAGCTGGGCGCCAAAGACCAGCTGCCGGAGCGTGGTTACGCGTTCCGGGGCAAGAACGGCGCCCTCACCGGCTTTGTGCGCTACGAGCTGACCCGGGACGAAGGCGAGTTTGCCGACTCGCACGGCGCCCCGTCCCTGATCAAGCCCTATGTGAAGGCCGGCGTCGGGTTCCTGCTCTACACCCCCGAGTCGTATATGGGCGACGGGCGGCCGGTGCCCAGCACCACCTTCCTCACCGCCGAGCGCAACGACTACCCGGCCACGGCCATTGTCGCGCCCGTGGGCCTGGGCCTCACGTTTCGCCTCTCGCCCAAGCTCAATGCCTCGGCTGAGGGCTCGTACTACTTCACCACCACCGACCACCTCGACGACATCAGCCAGCGCGGCAATGCCACCCGCAACGACGGATTTGGGCTGATGGAGCTTAAACTGGAATACTCGCCCTGGCAGTAGCAAGTTCTATTGTTGCTACGTAAAAGCGCCCCTCTCCCCTGCGGAGAGGGGTGCTTTTACGTAGGCACGAGCCGTTGTTTAAGTAGTTCAGCAAAAGGCCTCTAACTGGAATACGAAGCTATACCTGATGGAAAGCCCTGCTTGGTTTAAAGGTGTAGGCTAGCTGCTGGTAAAGAGCTGAGCGTTCCGTTACCCGAGGCCGGGCATGCGGGAAAAGCCTCGTCACTACCCACATAAAAAAGGCCCGTCTCTCGACGGGCCCTTTTCTATTACCAGGAAGTTTTAGGCTCGCCTACTCCTTCACGAAGCGTTGGCGGTAGGTGGTTTGCCCGTCGCTCACGGTCAGGGTGTACATGCCCTTAGCTAGGCTAGACACGTTCAGTTGACCGTTGCCTTCGTAGCGGGCCGCGTTGATAACGGCGCCGCGCACATCCAGAATCTGTACCGATACCACTTCCGCGTTGTTAGGCAGCGCGATGGTCAGACGGTCGGTAGCGGGGTTCGGATACACGTCGAACTTGCTCGAAGCACTGCCGGCTGAGATGCCTGCCACCCCGGCGAAGGTCGTGCCTCCGGAGATGGTCACGCTATAATCTTCGGTTTCGCCGTAGCTATAGGCGTTGCAGCTGGTAGTAGCCGAGTTGTCACTCATCACGAAGCGAATCCGGGTTTTGCCATTCTTGGCGGCGGCCGGTACCGTAAACGAGCCGGTGCGGGTGGCCGTCGAGGTGCTGGCGGCAGAGCTTACCACCAGTTCGCCAGCATCAGTAAAGACACCGTTCTGGTTGTAGTCGATGTAGACCTTAAAGTACTCCGAGTAAGCCGTGCCCGTAAAGCCGGCGCTGTAGCTGATGGTTTGCGTAGTGCCGACCGTCAGGGTGGGAGCCGTCAGGGCCGTGCCGTTGTAGTAGCCGGCATCAGCACCCGAGGTGCGGGTCAGGGTACCCAGAGCCACATAGTCGATGAACTCGTAGGCGACGCTGTTGCCTTTCGAGGTGCAATACGTAACGGGGGTTGGCGTAGTGCCACCGCCGCCACTATAGGCGGCGCCCACGCCCACGGCGTACCAGGCGTTGGTAACAGCCTGAACCTGAGCCGAACCAGCCCCATACAGGTCGGTAGCGGCCTGGATAGAATAGGTACGGGCTGCGGCATAGTTGGAGGAAGCCGTCAGATACACGCTTTCGGTCCGGTAGGCAATTTTAGCGGCGGCGTCAAGGCCCACGCCGGTTACGCTGAAGGCGCTGCCGATGTCGTTAGTGCCGCTGCCCCTACGGCTACGCGGTAAAACCAGTGGTTCAGCACTCCGCTGTTGGTGTGTACTCCGCCGTAGTCGTTCGACTGAGTGGGCGAAGTGGTGGTGGCTTTCCAGTAAGTGCCTTTGTAGGTGTCGGGCTGGCCCTCGGCGTTGGGGTTGCTCATGGAGCGCAGCGCCGGCCGTACCTTATCAATGTCTTCCCCAATCAGCCAGGTCGACTTGGTCAGGCCGAACTGCGCGGCGGCGTAGGCCTCAACGGCGGCGCCCCAGATGTCGGAGAAGCCTTCGTTCATAGCTCCCGACTCGTTCTGATAGGTCAAATTGGCTGTTTTCTCGCACACGGCGTGGCCAATTTCGTGGGCGCACACGTCTAGGGCCGTCAGCGGCCGGAAGCGCGAAGCCCCGTCGCCGTAGGTCATCACCGAGCCGTTCCAGTACGCGTTTTCGTAGCCCACCCCGTCGCCGGGAGTGTCGTCGAAGTGCACGTAGCTCTTGATTTTAGCGTTGGCGTTGTCGTAGGAGCTGCGGGCGTGCACCAGCTTCCAGTAGTCGAAGGTGGCTTGAGCGCCGAAGTGGGCGTCGCCGGCCACGTTGTCGAAGTTGGCGTTGTTGTACTCCGTCCAGCTGTTGTCGGCGTCGGTAAAGTCCACGGCCGAGGTGTAGCTGCTGCCCTTGCGGCAGTTGTAGGTTTCGATGCCCAGGCCGCGGGTGTACTCGCGCAGGCGGTACTGCCCGGCCACTACCGTTTCATTGGCCAAGGAGCGGGTGCCGCTGTAAGCAGTGGCAAAGGTAGCGGTGGCTGCGGCGTGCTTGATAATAGCGTCGCGCAGTACCACGGCGCCGGTAGCGGCGTCCACGTAGATGTAGGCGCGGCTCAGGGGCAGCTGGGCGTAGATGTTGAACTTCCAGGCCAGCGTGGGCTTGCCCGTTTCCTGATTGTTCACGATGACCAGCTCACCCTGAGGCTTGTAGCTGGCGGCGGGGTTATTTTCCTGCTCTTTCAGGCCGGCTTCCTCGCGGGCATCCTGCCACATGTACTTCTTGGCGCCTACAAACTGCAGGGCCGACTGCAGCGCCGCCTGGGCGCTCAGCGCGGGCGTTACGTTCAGGTTGCTGATGCGCTCAAAGTTGCCCGACATGCTTTGCACGGCGCCTTGCTTGGCGTGCAGCGTGTAGGAAGCGTGCTCCACTTTAACACCTTTGTAGTACTGCTCATAACGCTCGTGAGCAAAACCCAGCTGGTCGATTTCCGTTTTGCTACGGAGCATCTGGTCACTGGTGGTCAGCTGCAGCTGCTCGGCCAGGGCCTTACGAGCGTCGTTGAGTGTGTAAGCGGGGCGTCAGCCCGGAAGGCTATCAGCTCCGGGGTTCCTTTATCCGATAGGACTTTTTGCTGAACAACGGCCTTGTCCTGGGCTTGAACGGTGGAGCAAGCAAATCCGCTAGCCAGTAGCATAGCTACTGCTGAGTACTTTTTTTTCATGAATGTGTGGTTTGGAATTGGTAAGAAAGGAGCGGGTTTCGGAATGGCTACCGAACAGCAGCAAGGTAATGATTTATCAACACGAGGCCGGATCTACTGAATTTAACCCCGTGATGTTCGCTGTTTTGTTGAAATATTTTCAACAAAAGACTAATTCACTGAAATTCTGCTAAAATCATTCATTATGTCGGCACGCTGCTGGGGTAAACACCTGGCTTGACCACGGCTACTAGCTGTCTTTTCCCATAATTTTATACGTTTCCGCACCAGTCATTCCTTCCAACCAAACATAGCTGAATATGAATAATCGCTGGAGCCTGCAGGGTACCACTGCCCTGGTCACCGGAGCATCCAAAGGCATTGGGGCCGCCGTAGCCGAGGAGCTGCTGCGCTTTGGCGCTACTGTTATTGCCGTAGCGCGCGGGGCCGCCGACCTCGAAGCCCAGGTAGCCCGTTGGCAGGCCCAGGGCCTCGACGCCCACGCCCTAAGCGCCGACTTGAGCCGCCCCGACGAGCGGGAAAACCTGCTGCGCGAAATCAGTCGGCGCTGGCCCAAGCTGCACATCTTGGTCAATAACGTGGGCACCAACATCCGCAAGTCGACGGCCGTGTACTCGGCCGACGACTACCGCCACGTGATGGAAACTAACCTGGAATCCACGTTTGGCATGTGTCAGGCGGCTTATCCGCTGCTGCAGCTCAACGGCGGGGGCAGCATCGTGAACATTTCCTCGGTGGCCGGCCTGGTACACTTGCGGACTGGCTCGGTGTACGGCATGACCAAGGCGGCCATTATTCAGCTGACCCGCAACCTGGCCGTGGAGTGGGCCCCGGATAATATTCGCGTCAACTGCATTGCGCCCTGGTATATCCGCACGCCCTTGGCGGCCGGCGTGCTCAGCAATGAGCAGTACCTGCAAAGCGTGCTGGACCGCACGCCGCTGCAGCGCATCGGGGAGCCCGAGGAAGTCAGCAGCGCCGTGGCCTTTCTGTGCTTGCCCGCCGCCAGCTACATCACCGGCCAGACCCTGAGTGTGGACGGGGGCTTCAGCGTGAATGGCTTCTAATATTTCACGCGGACCAGTATCCAACCTGTCATTGCGAGGCCGAAGCAATCCGTCCTCTGAAATGTGCTGAATTACCTAAAGTAAAAAGTCCTTTCCCGTGCGAAACGAGAAAGGGCTTTCTGGTAAAAGAACGAGTCGTACTGCGCAGAGGACGGATTGCTTCGCGTTGCTCGCAATGACAGCTTAATAACCTTACTCGTGCAAGGCGGCTTCGTAGCGGGCCAGGGCGCCTTCGCTGGAGGCCAGGTAGAGGAAGGGCTCAATCAGCTCGAGCTCCATGAGCAGAAACTGGCCGTCGGCGTCTACCCCATCGACGCGGGCGTAGAGGCAGCCTTGAGCAAACTGGGCAATGATGCTGTCGGCGGCCTGGCGCAGGTGGGCGGGAGCCTCGCGGGGCTCGATGCCGCCGCCCAGGTAATGCTGCACCCGGAAGTCGCCCGACTTGGGCGTTTTGAGCACGCAGTGGCTGAACTGCCCGCCCAGGTAAATCAAGGACCACTCCCCTTCCGTCTGAATCTGGGGTTGGAAAGGCTGAACCAGGAAATCTTCGTGCTGCACCAGCTCCGTGAGTTGGGGCAGACGCTCGGCGGTTTCGAGGCGGGTCAGGGTAAAGGTGTTTTTGGCGCCCCCGCTCACGGCCGGCTTCACCACCAGCTGGTCGCTGCCGAGCTTGTCAAACAGCTCGTCGATAACCACCTCACTGCCTTTGGGCAACCAGTGGGTAGGCACAATCTGCACGCCGGCCTGCTCCATGTCGCGCAGGTATTTCTTGTCGGCGTTCCAGCGGATGATGCTCGAGGGGTTGAGCAGCTGAATACCAGTGGCGTCCATCCGGTCGAGCCAAACGTAGAAATCGTCGACCCGGTCGAAGTAGTCCCAGGGGATTTTACCACCACTTTGTCGTAGCCGGCCCAGTCGACGGCCGGGTTGGTCCACACCCGCGGGGCTACCTGGTGGCCCTGCTCGCGCAGGTAACGGGTGAGCAGGCTGTCTTCATCTTCCACGGTGGGCGCCGCGTACTGGGTCAGGCTTTCGCAGGTAACGAGGGCAATGTTCATCTATAACTTACTTTTTCAGGGTTAGATAGTCGGCGGCCAGAGTGGCCAGGGTCTTGACGCCCAGCGTCAGCCCGCTTTCGTCGATACGGAAGCCGGCGGTATGGTGCGGGGCGGTAGTGGCCGGGTTGGTGCCAGGCGTCATGCCGCCCACGAAAACGAACAAGCCGGGCGCTTTTTCCTGGTAGAAAGCAAAGTCCTCGGCCCCGGTCACGGCCTTTTGCAGCACCACTTTACTCTCGGAGCCGGCGGCGGTGCGCAGGGAAGGCAGCATCCGCTCGGTCAGCTTCACGTCGTTGAACGTCACGGGCGTGTAGTTGATAATGTCGACTTCGGCCGTAGCCTGGGCGCTTTCGGCAATGTTGGTGGCCGTGCGCCGGATGTCGTCCCAGATTTTGCGCTGCATGTCTTTGTTGAGCGTGCGAATGGTGCCGGTCAGCTCCACCTGCTCGGGGATGATGTTGTTGCGGACCCCGCCGTGCATCATGCCCACGGTAATAACGGCCGCGTCCTCGGTCAGCTGAGTTTGGCGGCTGACAATGGTTTGCAGGCCCATCACAATCTGGGAAGCCACCACCACGGGGTCCACGCTCAGCCAGGGGTAGGCGCCGTGGGCCGATTTCCCTTTTACTTTGATGGTAAATACGTCGGAAGCCGCCATTTCCCCCCGGGCCGGTATTTGAGGGTCCCAACTTCGGTCTGGGCGTTGATGTGGACTCCAAACACGGCGTCCACCTTCGGGTTGTCCATGACGCCTTCCTTGACCATGAGCTTGGCTCCACCTTCTACGCCGGGCAAGGACCCTTCCTCAGCGGGCTGGAAAATGAACTTGACGGTACCGGGCAAATCCTTTTTCACCTGGCTTAGCACCTCGGCCGCGCCCATGAGCATAGCCACGTGGGTATCGTGGCCGCAGGCGTGCATCACGCCCACTTCCTGGCCGTTGTACTGAGTGCGGACCTTGCTAGCGAAGGGCAGCTCGTTCTTTTCCGTGACGGGCAAGCCATCCATGTCGGCGCGCAGGGCTACCACGGGGCCGGGCTTGCCGCCCCGCAAGATGCCCACCACGCCGGTGCGCCCCACGCCGGTCTGTACTTCCAGCCCCAGGCTTTTGAGGTGGGCCGCCACAATGCCGGCCGTGCGCGTTTCCTCGTTGCCCAGCTCGGGGTTTTGGTGGAAGTCGCGCCGCCAGGCTATGACTTTGGCTTCTTCGGCGGCGGCCAGCTTGGCAATGCGGGCATTGAGGGCTGCGTTCTGAGCCGTGGTGGAATGAGGCAGCAGAGCCCCCAGCAGCAGGGCAGCTATGGCGTAGCGGGTTGACTTCATGGTGCAGGGAAAGGTCGGCGGAGTGCGGTGAAAGATGGAAAAGGCGAGCGGAAGATGCAGGTAAGGCTACCCTGGGTCTTACTTTTTCATGCTTAGGTAATCGGCGGCCAGAGTGGCCAGGGTTTTGACGCCCAGGATAAAGCCGCTTTCATCAAGGGTGAAGCCGGCCGTATGGTGGTCGGCGGTGATGTTCACGTCGCCGCCCTTGCGCATGCCGCCCACGAAGACGAACAAGCCGGGTACCTTTTCCTGGTACAGGGAAAAATCCTCGGCCCAGGTATTCACCTTCACTTCCTTCACGTTGGCGGGGCCGCCGGCCACGCGCTGGAGCGTGGGCACCATCTTGGCCGTCAGGGGCAGGTCGTTGAAGGTCACGGGCACGTAGGGCTCAATGCCGACTTCCACCGTAGCTCCGGCGCTTTCGGCAATGCCGGTGGCCGTGCGCCGGATAGCGGCCCAGATCTGTTCCTGGGCCTTTTTGTTGAACGCCCGGATGGTACCGCTCAGCTCCACATCGGCCGGAATGACGTTGTAGCGCACCCCGCCCTTGAGCGTGCCCACCGTTACCACGGCCGCATCGTCAGTCAGGTTCACCTGCCGGCTCACAATGGTTTGCAGGCCTACGATAATTTGGGCGGCCGTCACTACGGGGTCCACGCTGCTCCAGGGCCGGGCCCCGTGGGCGCCTTTGCCAATGACCTTGATGGTAAACCGGTCGGACGAAGCCATTTCGCCCCCAGGCCGGAACGACAGGTTGCCCACCTCGGTCTGGGCGTTGATGTGCAGTCCGAAAATGGCCTCGACCTTGGGATTTTCGAGCACACCCTCCTTAATCATGAGCTTAGCCCCGCCTTCCACGCCGGGCAGGGAGCCTTCCTCGGCCGGCTGGAAAATAAACTTCACGGTGCCGGGCAGGTCCTTTTTCACCTGACTCAGCACCTCGGCCGCGCCCATGAGCATAGCCATGTGCGCGTCGTGGCCGCAGGCGTGCATAACGCCCACGGGCTGACCGAGGTAAGTTGTTTTGACCGTCGAGGCAAAGGGCACGCCGGAGGTTTCCGTGACGGGCAGTGCGTCCATGTCGGCGCGCAGGGCTACTACCGGGCCGGGCTTGCCGCCGCGCAGAATGCCCACCACGCCGGTGCGGCCCACGCCGGTCTGCACTTCCAGGCCCAGACTCTTGAGGTGAGCGGCCACGATGCCGGCCGTGCGCGTTTCCTCGTTGCCCAGCTCCGGGTTTTGGTGGAAGTCGCGGCGCCAGGCTATGACCTTGGCTTCTTCGGCGGCCGCCAGCTTGGCGATGCGGGCATTGAGGGCGGCATTCTGGGCCGGGGCGGCCGGGGCAGCAGCGGGCAGCAAGCCGGCGGCAAGAATAGCAGAATAGAAGTATTTCATCAGTGACCGGCAGGAAGGAAATTAGACCCCAAGGTACAATGCGGGGCCCATTTGCGGCCTAGCTGTTTTTCACTTGCTGCCCCGGCCTATCCGCTACTTTTGCATTTCTTCCGAGTTCATCCAGCACATGTCGGCTTCTTCCCCAGTTTCTGCTCCGCCGTACCCGGCTTCGCCCAGCTGGCCGCAGCTGTGGCGGCAGCCGGCTTTCCGGGCCCGCCTCCTCGGCATTGTGGGGTTGCTGCTGGCGTTGGGGCCGTTATTCCGCGGTTCTTCGCCTTCATTCAGGCCCGCCCCGGCGTGGTGCTGCCCGACCCGGTGCTGGCCTGGCTGCCGGCCCACGACGTATCCTGGCTTACGTTCGGGGCTATTTACCTGAGCATTGCCGTGGCGGTGGTGCATCTGGTGCCGCGGCCGGCGCTGCTGCTGCGGGCCTTGTGGGGCTACGGCCTGTTGCACGGGTTTCGGCTGCTCACGCTCTGGCTCCTGCCCCTAGAGCCGCCCACCGGCCTGGTTCTGCTCCACGACCCGCTGGTCGACCAGCTCTTTTACGCCTCGGCCACGCCCATTACCAAGGACCTGTTCTTCTCGGCCCACACCGCCACCGTGCTCCTGCTGGCGTTTACGGTGCAACACCGAGCCCTGCGGCGCGCCCTGCTGCTGGCCGGCGCCCTCATTGGCTTGCTCGTCCTGATTCAGCACGCCCACTATACCTACGACGTGGTGGCGGCCCCGCTGTTTGCCGGCTTGAGTGCCTGGCTGGCCCGCCGCGTGGCCCGCTACTAACCCACCTTTACTTCAGGTGCTTCTCGTAGATGTTGGCCGCAATTTTCTCGGTCAGCGCCTTGGGTACCAAACCTGTGAGCCTGGCCGACACCTTATTGAGCGCGCCGGGAATTACTTCGGCCTCCCCGGCTAGCAGGGCCGTAACGCCGAACTTGGCTACCTGCTCGGGCGTCATGGAAAGCTTGGCGGCCACTTCCTGCAGGCCCGCACTCATACCGGCCCGGTCGGCAAAGTCGGTGGTGGTGGCCCCGGGACTCAGGCAGGTCACCGACACGGAAGAGTCGCGCAGCTCGTAGCGCAGGCCCCGGGAAAAGGTAAGCAAGAACGCCTTGCTGGCCGCGTAGAGCGTGAGCGTAGGTACCGCCTGGTAAGCCGCCGTGCTGGCAATGTTCAGCACGTAGGCCTTGGGCTGCTGCTTGAGCAAAGGCATAAGCTGGTGCGTCAGCTCCACGGGCAGCAGCATATTGAGTTGCAGCATATTTTGCTGGGCGGCCAGGGGCAAATCCTCGAACCGCCCCACAGGCCGTAGCCGGCATTGTTTACCAGCACTGCCAGCTCGCTGGTTTGCTCCCGCACCCAGGCAGCCAGCTGCAAAGCTGCGCCGGGCTCGGCCAGGTCCAGGGCCAGAAACCGGGCCTCCACGCCGGGCAGCCGGCTTAGCTCAGCGGCTACCTGGGCAAGCTGATCGGCGCTGCGGGCCGTGAGCAGCAGGCTGTAGCCGCGCCCGGCCAGCTCGGCGGCCAGGGCCCGACCGATTCCGCGGGAAGCACCGGTAATGAGAGCGTAGGGCATAAGGTGAAGTTGTGAAATGGTGAACTTGTGTCATTGCGAGGCCAAAGGCCGAAGTAATCCGTCCTCTGAAATGTACGCGGCGGCTTGCTGTGATAAGCCCTTTCTAGCTGTTACGAGTAAAGGCTTTCTGGTTATAAGGACGGGACTACCTTCGCAGAGCACGGATTGCTTCGGCCTTTGGCCTCGCAATGACACGTTGATTTACGAGCCTACTTCACCAGGTGCAGGAAGCGCAGGTAGAAGGGCGTGGGGCTGTCGGCTTGCTTGGGCTCGTACTTGCCGGCAATGATGGGCACGTACATCACCCGGCGGCGGGAAGCGGCGCCCACCAGCGGCGACTGGGCCACGCGGTGCCACATGCGCCCGTCGTGCACGGTCAGGTCGCCGGGCTCGGTCTCGACGGCCAGCTCCTGGGGTCGGCCGAGAGGTCCTTGAAGTACTTCTTGCGGAAGATCATCTCGCGCAGGGGCTGCCGGTGGGTGCCGGGCAGAATGCGCAGGCCGCCGTTGGTGGCCGGCGTGCCGTCCAGGTGCACGCCCACGTTGAGCATAGGCCCGATGCGGCGGCCGTAGAAAATGTCGCGCAACGAATCGGTGTGCCAGCCCATCTGGCTGAACTCGCTGCCGGGCACGTTCACGTAGTGGTTGATAACCAGACCGTTCTTCTCGTCTTCCCCAATCCGCTCATTCTTGGCTTCAAGCAGCGGAAACAGGGCCGGGAAGCGGGCATCCTGCAAGAACTCGTGCAGCTCGGGGCTGTGCTGGGAGGCAAAGGCAAAGCGCTGCACAATGCGGGAGCCGTCTACGTCGTGGCCGTACTTGATGGGCACGCCATTCACCTTTTCCACTCCCTCGGCCAGCCAGCGGGCCTGAATGGCCTCAGTAGCGGCCAGAATATGAGCTACCTGCTCGGGCGAAATAAAGCCCCGGAAGTGCAGAAAGCCGTGCTGTTGAAAGAATTCCCGCTGCTCAGCCGTTAGCGTCTGGCCCAGGGTGAAGCGCGGATAGGTAGGGGTTAAATCCATAGCAGTAAAGCAGCGAATACCTGGTAAGTAGCGGGACAAAGGTACGAAACCCCGGTGCCGCCGCCACTGCCCAGCGTGAAAACAGCGCCGGACCCAGCTGGAACCGGGCCGCTGTTTCAGCCGGCGGGCCCGGGCAAGGTGGCCCATCGGCGGTGAAGGCCCGGTGAAGCCCGGGTTTCTGATTCAGGGTCAGCCTTGTATCTTAGCCGCAATGTCTGGCCTCCTTCGCTTTCTTTCCGTCCCCAAATCAGCGGCTTTGCTGGCCCTGACCCTGTTGCTGACGGCCTCTAGTCCGGCCCAGACCACCTCGGCCCGCCTGATTCCGTTTCGGCAAGGCGCCAAGTGGGGCTACGCCGACCAGCACCGCCGCCTGGTGCTGCCTCTGCTCTACGACGAGGCCGGGCCCTTCGTGCAGGAGCTGGCCTGGGTGCGCATCGGGCCGCTGTATGGCTACATCGACGGGGGCGGCAACCCCGTAACGCCGGTACACTTTACCAAGGCGGGCACCTTTGCGCGCAACCGGGCCACGGTGGAACTCAACGGCGAAACCTTTCAGATTGACGGCAGCGGCCGCCGCCTGACCACCCCGCCCGAGCCCGAACCCGAAACCGAATTTCTGACCCAGGGCGACCTGACCCGGCAAAATGGCAAGGTGGGCTTCCGCTTTACCGTGGGTCAGGCCGTGGTGCCCAATGTGTACGACGAGATTCTGGAAGACTACAACGGCCTGCTCTTCGTGCGCCAGGGCGCCAAGTGGGGCGTTATCAACAACAAGGGCAAGCTGACATTACCGCTGGAGTACGACGCCATCCGGGCCGTGGAGGCCAACAACTTCGTGCTCCCGGTGGTGGAGCAACAGGGCCGCTTTGGCTACCTGGCCGAGGACGGCAGCCTGCTCGTGCCGCCCAAGTACCGAGCCGCCGAGCCCTTCGTGGCCAACGTGGCCCGCGTGACTACCCAAGACGGCCGCACCGGCTACATCGACAGCCGCGGCCGGGAATATTTCGACTAGCCGCGCGGGTGAAGGGCCTTTGCCGCCCCGCCTGGAAGCTGTTGCCACCGGTGGCAAAGGCATTGGGAAGCGCCGGGATACGTCTTGCACCGGTGCAAGGTACTTCACGGAGAGGCTTTGACCATCCTGCACCGGTGCAAGCCGCTTGCCGGGGAGGCTTTGGGCATCCTGCACCGGTGCAAGCCGCTTGCCGGGGCCTCGGCAAGCACCTTGCACCGGTGCAGGATGCAATAAATGCCCGAGAAACGTATCTTCCTGATATAGGTAAAGCCCGCGGCTACGTTGTCAGCTTACCTGCTCTACTCCTGCCTACACCTATGCTCGACTTACCCATCCTCAACGTGCGCCTGAATGCCTGCTCCGAAAGCTGGCAGCAGATGACGCCCACCGCGCAAGGCCGCCACTGCCACAGCTGCGACCGGGAAGTAATCGACTTCACCAGCGGCACTCAGGCCGACCTGAACGCCGCCCGCGCCGCCTCCCCCGATGGGCAACTGTGCGGAATGTTCCGTCGGGAGCAGGTGGCGGCCGTGACGCGGCCGCAGCTACGCCCCAAGCTGCGACGGTTTGTGGTGGCCCTAGTGCTGGTGTGTGGATTGGGGTTGAGCAGCCAAGAGGCGTGGGCCCAGGTACGTAAGGCTCGCCCCGCTACCAAGCGTACTCCCCCTAAACAAGAGCAGGTAGAGGACCTTAACGAGGATGTTCCGGTTGAACCCCTCATAATGGGGGGTGTCGACGCTCTGGCGTTTTACTCGGAGCAGGACTTCGTCCCGGTGGCGCCCTCCGGGCCGTACACCCATGTGGAGCAGATGCCGGAGTTTAAAGACGGTGGATGGGCAGGCCTCCTCGATTTTATACGACGTAATCAGCAATGGCCCGTTGCCGCCAGTGCTGAGGCAGAGGGGAAGGTATTCGTCAAGTTTGTCATTGATAAGACCGGCCGTATTCAGAACGCCGAGGTGCTCAAGACTCCGCACCCGACGCTGAATGCCGAGGCACTACGCATAGTGCAACTGCTTGAGGGCAGATTTGTGCCTGGTCGGCAAAACGGGCAGGCCGTGGACGTATCCTACACAATTGCTATTCCATTCATGCACCTCTGATATGCTCAGCCTGCCTATCCTCAACGTGCGCCTACGCGCTTGCCCCGCCGATTGGCAGCAAATGACGCCCACCGCGCAAGGCCGCCACTGCCACAGCTGCGACCGGGAAGTAATCGACTTCACCAGCGGCACTCAGGCCGACCTGAACGCCGCCCGCGCCGCCGCCTCGGATGGGCACCTGTGCGGCCGGTTTCGGGCGGAGCAGCTAGCCCCCAGCCAGCCGGCCCCGCTACCCCGGCGCGTGGCGCTGCGCCCCCGACTGCGGCGGTTTCTGGTGGCTTTGGTGCTGGTATGCGGGTTGGGGCTGACCAGTGGCGAGGCGTGGGCGCAGGTGCGTAAAGTGGCCTCGGCAGCTAGCAAGCCCAACCAAGGGAAGACACTGAGCAAAAAGACGCTTCCGACTGCCAAGGCCTCTCAGAAAGCGCCTGCTGTTTCCACCGTGACGATAGTCAGCGGGGATGTGCAAGGCCTTGTGGCCATGGATACGCTGACACGGATAGAGGTCGAGCCCAGAGTCTACAGCTACGTGGAGCAGATGCCGGAGTTTCCCGGAGGACGGGAAGGGATACAGTCCTTTGTGCAGAAAAACCTGCAGTGGCCGCCAAATACGGGGATGCTTGATGCGGAAGGCCGGGTGTTCGTCAACTTTATCGTGGGGGCCGACGGGAAGCTGCGCGACTTTAAGGTACTCAAAGGCCTTCACCCTCTGCTCGATGCCGAAGCACTGCGCGTGGCCCGGCTTATGGAGGGCAAATTCGTAGTCGGCCGGCAGAACGGCCGGGCCGTGAATGTGTATTATACCATTCCACTTACGTTTCAACGCTAGTTCTATGCTCCGCCTGCCCATCCTCAACGTGCGCTTAGCCCCCTGCTCCGTGGCCCCCGAGCAGCTGACGCCCACGGCCCAGGGTCACTTCTGCCGCAGCTGCGACCGGGAAGTCATCGACTTCACCAGCGGCACCCAGGCCGACCTGGACGCCGCCCGCGCCGCCTCCCCGGACGGGCGGCTGTGCGGGCGGTTCCGGGCGGAGCAACTAGCTACTACCCCGCGGGTGCAGCTACGGCCGAAGCTGCGCCGGTTCGTGGTGGCCCTAGTGCTGGTCTGCGGCCTGGGCCTGACATGTGGCGAAGCATGGGCGCAGCTCCAAAAAACCGAGCTGGCCACCCGGATAAAGTTCGCCACGCAGCTACAGCTCAAGACACCGGAGGAACTCAGCCCGCTGGCCTTAAGGGAGAATGAGGCGCAGCCTTTGGCCCCGCTCGGCCCCTTGCCCCAATCCCGGGCGTCAATTGTCTTCGGAGTAGTAGCAGAACAGATGCCCGAGTTTAAAGGCGGCATGGAAGGCTTGAAAGCCTACCTGAAGCGGAACCTGCACTACCCCGATAGTACGACGGCTTCGGGCAAAGTATTCGTAGGCTTCTTGGTCACCAGAACCGGGGCTATAGCCAATGCCAGGATCCTTAAATCAGTGGATCCGTTGCTCGACGCGGAAGCCCTGCGCGTGGTGCGGCAAATGCCCGCCTGGAAGCCCGGCCGGCAGAACCGACTACCAACGGAGGTAAGCTACACACTGCCTATCACCTTCAGCCGCCAGTAAGATGCTGAATCTACCCATCCTCAACGTGCATTTAAATGTGGGGGCCAATTCGCAACTGCGGTGGTTCTTGGTGGCGTCGGTACTAGTGTATGGCTTTGGCCTGACGAGCGGAGAAGCCTGGGCTCAAGTACGGAAGACCGGGGAAGCCGCCCGTTTTGAACCGACTGAGCAGTTGCACCGCAAGAGCCTAGAAGAGCTAGGCCTGGAAGCTTTGCAGCAGGCTCCGCCATCCGCCCCAAAGGCGGAAAGGAGGAGTATACGGTTTCATCCGGAAGTCATGCCCACGCCCACAGGCGGGATAGAAAGCCTGTTTGCCTACATCCGGCAAAACCTGCGGTATCCGGCGGGTGCTACGGCAACGGGCAAAGTGTGGATTGACTTTGTGGTCACCAAGACCGGGACCATTACCAATGCCAAGGTTATCAAAGGTCTGGACCCAACCCTCGATGCCGAGGCCCTGCGCCTGGTACAACAAATGCCCGTCTGGCACCCGGGGCAACACAATAAACAGCCGGTAGACGTAGAGTACACTTTACCCATCCGCTTCGGCCCAGAGCCCCCGCAGGAACCGACGGGCCGGGAGCTCCGCCGGCAGGCCCGGGCGCAGCGCCGTATACAGTAGCCTCGAATAGCCATGAAACTACTGCTGCTACTGCTTTGGTTGGCCCTGCTGGCTACTCAGGCCCAGGCACAACGTCCTGCCCCACCCAAACCAGCACCTACCATTGGCCTGACTGATGACCCGCTGTATCACTGCTTTGGGTGTCGGTTTCCAGTGTATAAGGATGGCGGCGCAAAAGGTATGCTGAACAGCATCGGTAAAAACATGCGTTACCCCCATCACCTTACAACTGCGGGCCGGGTGTTGGTGGAGTATACTGTTGACACCACCGGCAAGGTGCGAAATGCAAGGATAAAGCAGGGCTTTCAGCCGGAGGCCGATTCTGCCGCCCTGCGGGCCGTGCGGGCCCTAGGAGACTTTGTACCGGCTATGAATGAGCAAGGCCGACCTCTGACGGTGAAGCAGACCATACCGGTCTGGTTCAGTCCTAAATAGTCCCGGATGCAGTAACAGCAGGTCACATTACGCCGTTGGTTCCAGAAAAATTCGCACTTTACTACCCACATATTCCCACCGAACCCCATCCGCCGACGCTCTATGATTTTCACGCCCAGCCCCATGCTTCTGAAGCTGCTCTACACCCGCGGCAGCCTGCACAACACGCCCGAGGGAGTAGCTTTCAGCATCAAGAACCGCCTCGACACGGTGCGCATCACCCGCATCGACGCCGTGCTCATTGATGGGCAGCGCCTGGGCGTAGAGCAGATTGCCCTGGACCTGGGCAACGGCGACGTGCGGCCCGCCACGGTGTTCAACGCCGACTCGGCCGGCTTTGAGTTGCCCGTGGGCCAGGCCGCCACGTTTCATTTGGCCACCGACAAGCTCCCCGAAGGCATTCATAAGGTGTGCGTGCAGTTTGCCGCCGACCCGTTTGGCAACCTGAGCGTGGAAGTGGAAGACGCTATTGTGAACCTGCCCAGCCACCGCAACAAGATTCCGCGCCAGGACCAGGACGACTACTCCGAGGCCGCCATTCAGGCCCGGCAGCGCTTTGCCGAGGAGTTTACGGGTCAGGAGTTTAAGCACCTGAAGCACTACTCCTTCGACGCCCACGACCTGCAGGGCAACTGTGAGCATTTCACCGGTGTGGCCCAGATTCCGGTGGGGCTGGCCGGGCCGCTGGTGGTAAACGGGGAGCACGCCCAGGGCGAGTTTCTGATTCCGATGGCCACCACCGAGGGCACCCTGGTGGCCAGCTACAACCGCGGTATTCAGGTGCTCAACCTCTGCGGGGGCGTCAAGTGCACCGTCGTCGGCGACGCCATGCAGCGGGCCCCGGTCTTCGTATTCGACGATGCCCGCGGGGCCCGGGACTTCGGCCGCTGGGTAGAGGAAGAAATCGACAAGATCCGGCCCGAGGCCGAAAGCACCTCCCGCGTGGCCAAGCTCCAGTACATCGACACCTACCTGAGCAATAAGTTCGCCTTCCTGCGCTTCAACTACAGCACCGGCGACGCGGCCGGGCAGAACATGGTAGGCCGGGCCACATTTGCCGCCTGCTCCTGGATTCTGGAAAACTACAAGGGCGCCCCGATTCGCCACTTCTACCTTGAATCGAACTTCGCCACCGATAAGAAAGCCTCCCAGATCAACGTGATGCGCACCCGCGGCAAGCGCGTAGTGGCCGAGGCCGTCATCAAGCGCGACGTGCTGCAGCAGCGCATGCGCGTGACGCCCGAGCAGCTGGCCTACCACGGGCAGGTAAGCAACGTGGGGGCCTTTCTATCAGGAGCCAACAACAACGGCGCCCACTCGGCCAATGGCATTACGGCCCTCTTCATTGCCACCGGGCAGGACGTGGCCAACGTGTCGGAATCTTCGGCGGGTGTGCTCTACTCAGAAGTAACCAAGGAAGGCGACCTGTACCTGAGCATCACCATTCCGTCCCTGATTGTGGCCACCCACGGCGGCGGCACCGGCCTAGCCACCCAAAACGAGTGCCTGCGCATGCTGGGCTGCGTGGGCCGGGGCACGGTCAATAAGTTTGCGGAAATCGTGGCCGGCGTGGTGCTGGCCGGAGAGCTCAGCCTGGGCTCAGCCATTTCCTCTTCCGACTGGGTCAGCAGCCACGAGCAGTACGGCCGCAACCGATAGGCACCCGGTTGGGCCCAGTTAAATTCAATTTTCGTCATGCTGAGCTTGTCGAAGCATCTCTATTGTCAAAGTATTTAGTTACTCCCACAGTAGAGATGTTTCGACAAGCTCAGCATGACGTTCTTTTTTCAATTTACCCTTCTTACATCTTATAGTTAATATATTGAAAGCCAATCCGGCGGATACCCACCACCGCCTTCCTGCGGGACAGGCCGTGCGGCCAGAAACCGGTTCTTTACCAGCCACCTTATTGCCTGTTATGAAAAGACTTATACTGTTTGGCTTCCTGAGTTTACCCAGCACGCTCCACGCCCAGTCGGCCCACCCCAACGTGCTGATCAGCGTGCAGAACTCGCCCAACGAAACCAGCATTGCCATCAACCCCAAGAACACCCAGCAGCTGATGGCCGGGGCCAATATCAACAACCAGTACACTTCCCAGGACGGCGGCCGCACCTGGACCTGGCGCACCCTGACCTCGCCCTACTCGGTGTGGGGCGACCCGGTCGTGGTGGTCGACACGACCGGGGCCTTCTACTATTTCCACCTCTCGAACCCCGGCAGCAATTCCGGGGAGTTTCCGTTTATCGACCGGCTGCTGGTGCAGCGCACACCCGCGGTGGGCACTCCCCTGGCCTACCGGAGCTATTTTGGCCTGAACCCGCCCAAGCAGCAGGACAAGGAATGGGTAGCCGTGGACCCCAAAACCAACGCCTTATACGCCACCTGGACCGAGTTTGACTCCTACGGCAGCCTGAGCAGCCGCGACAGTACCCGGATTATGTTCACTAAGTCCACCGACCAGGCCCAGACCTGGAGCCCGCCCCAGCGCATTGGCTTCTACGGCGGCGACGCGGTGGATGAGGACAATACGGTGGAAGGCGCCGTGCCGGCCGTGGGGCCCAACGGCGAAATCTACACGGCCTGGGCCGGCCCGCGGGGCATCGTGTTCAACCGCAGCCTGGATAAGGGCCTGACCTGGCTGCCCCGGGAAAAAACCATCGTGAGCCAGCCCGGCGGCTGGGACTACGCCGTACCGGGCATCTACCGCGCCAACGGCTTGCCCGTCACGGCCTGTGACCTGAGCCCGGGGCCCTACCGCGGCAACCTGTACGTGAACTGGACCGACCAGCGCAACGGCCCCACCGATACCGATGTGTGGCTGGCCCGCAGCACCGACGGCGGCCAAACCTGGAGTGCGCCCACTCGGGTAAACAACGACCCGGCCGGCCGCCACCAATTCTTTACCTGGATGACCGTGGACCAGAAAACTGGCTACCTCTGGTTTGTTTTCTACGACCGGCGCAACTACACGGCCAGCCCTACCGATGTGCGCACCGACGTGTACGCGGCCCGCAGCACCGACGGCGGCTTGACCTTCCAGAACTTTCGCCTCAGCCAGAGCCCGTTTTTGCCCAACGAAAACGCGTTTTTTGGCGACTATACCAACATTACGGCCTACAACAACGTGGTGCGCCCCGTCTGGACGCGCATGGACAACACCCAGCCCAGCGTCTGGACGGCCCTGATTGACGTAACGGTGCTGGGTAGCAAAGGCCCCGGCAGCCTGCCCGACCTGACCCTGCAAACCTATCCTAATCCGGCCGGCAAGGTGCTCCACCTGGCTCTGGAACTGCCCGCCCCCACCCTTACCCAGGTCGACCTGCGCACGCCCACCGGCCAGTTGGTGCGCACGGCCCTGCGCCAGAGCCTCGGCGCCGGCCACCAGCAGCTCACCATTCCGGTTCACGACCTGGCCGCGGGCATCTACCTGCTCGATGTGAAAGTGGGCACTACCAGTCTACACCGCCGCGTGACGGTACTGCACTAAAACACAAAAGGGCCGCTGAAACCAGCGGCCCTTTTCTTTGGCGTACACACCGGCTTAAAGCGGGTCGGCAGTTACTTTGAACTTGGAATCAGCGCGCACGGTGATTTCGCGGGCAATAGAGCGGTTAACCGTAGCCTCGGTGTAAAGCGTGTAGCTGGGTGCTTTGATGTACTTATCGAGCTTGGTGCCGCTGGATGTCAAGTCGATGCTGGATACGCCTTTAGGCACGGCATCCAGGTAAGCCAGGGGCACGATGTCGTTCTGGTCGGTGCCAATCGAGATTTTGATTTTGCTCAGAAAGTCGAAGTTCTCAGCCTGGGGGTCAGTGATGGTGAGCGAGAGTTTGCTCAACGACACGTCTTTTACCAGGTCGGCGCTGGTGTTATTGTTCTTGAACGTCTCGTTGGAATTCACGGATACGGGCACCGGCAGCACCACGGGCGTAGCAATGAAGGCCGCGCTGGCTGGCACCTTGATGTTCTGCGAAGTCGAAATTTCAAAGGTCAGCAGCTGCTTGATTTTTTTGCAGCTCATAAAGCCCAGCAGCAGAAACAGCGGGGCCAGAAGAAGGACTTTTTTCATGCTAGTCATTTATTGCAGTGAAAGTTGGAGGGGGAATAGAAACCGCCTAACGCCCTCTGCACTGATTTAGTGCCGGCGGCGCCAGAAGATAAATATAGCACTTTTCCGGCTTTTCCGCCGCTAGTCCATCATGTCGGCCGAGCGGGGCGGCTCGTGCTTGAAGTCCGGATTCCAGCTCATCGGGTACTTCTCATCCAGGTACGGCAAGGCAGCCTCCGTCAGGTATAAGGGCCGGAACGTGTCGACCATAACGGCCAGCTCGTGGGTTTCCTTTTTGCCGATGCTGGCCTCTACCGTGCCCGGGTGCGGGCCGTGCGGAATCCCGCTGGGATGCACCGTAAACGAGGCCAGGTCAATGCCCTTGCGCGACATGAAGTTGCCGGCCACGTAGTACAGCACCTCGTCGGAGTCCACGTTGGAGTGGTTGTAGGGCGCCGGGATGCTGTCGGGGTGGTAGTCGAACAGGCGGGGCACGAACGAGCAGATCACGAAGTTGTGCGCCTCGAAGGTCTGGTGCACGGGTGGCGGCTGGTGGATGCGGCCCGTTATCGGCTCAAAGTCGTGGATACTGAAGGCGTAGGGATAGAAATACCCATCCCAACCGACCACATCAAACGGCGAGTGACCATAGGTGAGCTGGTGCAGGTAGCCCTCCTTCTTGATCTTGACCAGGTAGTCGCCCGATTCGCGCACATCGCCGGTGATCAGCTCGTGGGGCGGGCGGATATCCCGCTCGCAGTAGGGCGAGTGTTCCAGCAGTTGCCCGAAGTGGTTGCGGTAGCGCCGGCAGGTTTCCACGGGGCTGAACGACTCGATAATGAGCAACCGCACCAGACCCTCGTCGAAGTGGAGCTGGTGAATGATGGTGCGCGGAATCACAACGTAGTCGCCGGGCTCGAAGCGCACGATGCCCAGCTGGCTCCACAGCTCCCCGCTGCCCTCGTGCACGAAAATCACCTCATCGGCTAAGGCATTCTTATAGTAATAGTCCATGCGCCGCTCCGTCGGGTTGCAGATGCTCATGGTCACGTCGGCGTTGCCGATCAGCGTTTGGCGGGCCTGCAGGTAGTCGCCGCCGGTGGTCGTCTGGCCCAGGGTGCGCAAATGGCTGGGCTCCAGGGGCCGGTCTTTTAGCAGCTTGGGCGCGTAGGGCACCGGCTCGCCTACTTTTTTTATCTGGGTGGGCGGGTGAATGTGGTAGAGCAACGACGACACGCCGTGAAAGCCCAGCGTGCCCACGAGCTGCTCGGAGTAAAGCGTGCCGTCGGGCTGGCGAAACTGGGTGTGGCGCTTGTGCGGAATCTGCCCAATACGATGGTAGTAAGCCATACAAAACGAATTTTCGGGTGGGAAATCGGGTGGATTTGGGTTGGTGAAGGTAAGCAGGCTAGCCCAGACCCGCCACACCTGTAGTTGGGCGGAGGCGTTGGTAGCGGTAAGACTGGCTGCTGGTAATACGAACAGAAAACACTTATTTTAAGCCTGATGAGAAAAAAATTTATCCTCGCGATTCTGCTGTTTGGTAGCGGCTGCAAAGCGTTTGACCCCGCTCTGCTCAACCCTACGGCCGAAACCCTGCCTACCCGCCTGCCTACGCTTACGCCCGAGGTGCAGAGTGAGCGTATCCTACTATCCTTCAGCCCGATGGCCGTACCCAACGACGTGCGCACCCTGTTTGAGCGCGAAGTACGCGAGGTGCTCAGTGAGCCGTATGGCAAGTCGCGGGGCTTTCTGGTGCTGCACACGCGCCGGGTGAGTGCCCGGCCTGGCCTGGGTTTCACTTTTGCCTCGGTCCTGACGGCGGGCAGCCTCAACCTGCTGGGTTTCCCCTGGGCCCGCTACCGCTACGTGGTAGACGTGCAGCTCGACGTGCTCAACCAGCGCCGGGAGTTGATTGGCTCGTATCGGGGCACGGGGCAGGCGCGCGCTACGGCCGGTTTGTACAGCCGCACCAATTTCAGCCAGCCCGACCGGGTGTTATATTTGCAGTGCGTCCGGCAAGGCCTCGACCAGATTATTCCGCAGCTGCGCCCCGAAACAGCGCGCCTGCAAGCCGCGCTGGCACTATAAATGAGTGCGGGGTGTTGGCGGAGGCCGGTTATCCTGATTGTAGCTGTTTCTGACAGCTACGCGGCGCGTGCGTAACTTGCGCCTGACTTTATAACCCGGCCGCCCGCGGCTTCACCTTTACTTTTTTCTCGTGTCCTTATTCTCTTCGCTACCCAAAGCCTTTTCGTTTCTGCTTCTGGCCGGCACGCTGCTGTCCTGGAACGGCAAGTCGCCGGTGAGCACCGCGCCGGTACGAGCCCGCACGTTTGCCTTCGAGTACACGGCTACGGTTAAGGATTTGCCGGCTCAGGCCAAGGAAACTGACCTCTGGATTCCGGTACCCCACTCCGACAAATCCCAGGACATCAACAACTTGGTTATCAGCTCACCCTACCCCTACGAGCTGCTCGACGCGGCCCACGGCAACAAGGTGCTGCACCTGCGCGTGCTCAACCCCGAGCCGACCAGCTTCTCGGTTAGCATGAAGTTCGATGCCACCCGGCGCGAGCACAAAAACCCGGTGCTGGTGCCCGAGGCCGGTGGCAAGAAGGAAAAGGAAGCGGCCGACCCCGACATGCAGCGTTGGCTGCAGGCCGACCAGCTCGTGCCCCTCGACGACAAAATCCGCCTCTGGGCCCAGGAAGTAGTAGCCAAAGCCAAGGCCAAAACCGACCTGGAAAAGGCCCAGGCCATTTATAACCACGTGGTCAGCACCGTTAAGTACGACAAGACCGGGCAGGGCTGGGGCCGCGGCGACATCTACTACGCCTGCGACGCCCGCCGCGGCAACTGCACCGATTTCCACGCCGTGTTTATCGGCTACTGCCGCGCCGTAGGTATTCCGGCCCGCTTCAGCATCGGCTTCCCCTTGCCCACCGAGCGGGGCGAGGGCGAAGTAAAAGGCTACCACTGCTGGGCTGAGTTTTACACCAAAGCCACCGGCTGGGTGCCCGTCGATGCCTCCGAGGCAGCCAAGGACCCGTCGCGCCGCAACTACTTCTTCGGGGCTCACGACGAAAACCGCGTTGAGTTTACCCGGGGCCGCGACCTGACGCTGGCTCCGCGCCAGCAGGGCCAGACGCTCAACTACTTCATCTATCCCTACGCTGAAGTCGACGGCAAGCCCTTCACGTCCATTGACAAGCAGTTTCGCTACCACGACGTCGCCCGGGCCGCCAAATAACGCTCCTGTCGCTACCGCACGAAACCGGGCTATTTCCTCCAAAACTGGAAGGGAATAATCCGGTTTTTATTTGCGCGCTATGCAAAAACACCGGCAACCGTGACAGTACGGGCAGAAGCCGGCAGCCGAAAAACAAGCCCCCATATATACAACACCGCCTCCTGGTCAGAAGCGACCAGGAGGCGGTGAGCAGGAGCTACTAGCACGGAGCGGCGCAGATTGCACGGCCCAGGAAGCCATTAGTTACAGCCGCTGCAGGAAAACTCAGGATCATCTACTCCGCCAGTAAGGGTATACGTTACCTCGTTGGTAGGGAAGGTGAAATTGTCACTGGAGTCGTGGTTTGGTCCGGTCTGTACATAGGCGCGGGCCCAGCAGGAAGTACCATTCGGAATGTTAACGGTACTTGTATCGATGCTAACCGACTGGCCATACTGAATTACAGCAGTCCGGTTGGACTGGCCACCGTTCCACTGAATGGAAAAGCTGCTGTCAGCAACGCAATTGTTGACGAATACAACGATCATAAAAAGGAAATATCAGGGAGTAGCTGCGCAAATCGTGTCGCCGCTTTACACGCTCATCTTGACCCAGCAAGTATGATGCGAAACGCACTATAATTCGGATTGGCAAGATCACAAAGGTCGACTAAGTGTACTAGACGGTTTGAAGTACAAATACCTGATTATTAAAAACAGGTGTTTGTACGTGGCCGAGCGAAAGACATACCACCTATGTCGGCGTTAACAAAGAGCCCCGAACTTCCAGCAGGAAATCCGGGGGCTCTTTGTTAACGGAGATATTCGTCAAGCTTACTTGAGCAGGCCCAGCAGCTTGGAGCCGTCGCCGCCCAGGGCGCGCAGGGCCTGCTGCAGCTCGGCATCCTGGTCGCGCAGCACCTGGTAGTAAGCTGTTTTGCCGTAGGCGCTGCGGGCAATCAGGGCCTTAAGTTGGTCTTTGAGCAGTGTAGAGCAGCGCTTCATCCCGGCCGCATCGGCGGGCACGCCGTCGTGGGCTGCCTGCGCGGTCAGGGCTTGCAGCTGGGCCTCGGAAATGCGGAACGAAGTATTGAACTGCTCGAAGCGCATGGCTTCCAGCTCGGCTTTGTGGTCCTGGTAGAAGTTCAGGGCAAACTCGCGCACCAGGTTATGGCTTTGCAAGCGGGTGTAGTAGGGCGAGTACGCCGAGGTGTCGCGGGGCACAAACAGGTCGGGCATGATGCCCCCTCCGCCGTACACGGTGCGGCCCTTATCGGTGCGGTAGCGCAGCGAATCGGCGAAGTGGATGCTGTCGGCGTGGAAATACTCGCCGTGCTTCTGGCGCTGGGCCAGCTCTTTTTCGTAGGCCTCGTAGCCGCCGCGGTACGACTTCTGGATCGAGCGGCCCGAGGGCGTGTAGTAGCGGGCAATGGTAAGGCGCAGCTCCGAGCCGTCGTTGAGGGCAATGGGTTGCTGCACCAGGCCTTTGCCAAAAGTGCGGCGGCCTACCACCAGGGCCCGGTCGTGGTCTTGCAAAGCACCAGCCACCACCTCGGCGGCCGAGGCACTGCCTTCATCCACCAGCACTACCAGCGGGCCTTCCTCAAACTCGCCCAGGGTGCGGGAGTAGGTCTGGGTGTCGTACACGTCGCCTTTGCCGTCGGTGTATACAATCTTCTTGGTGCCGCCAATAAACTCGTCGGCCAGCTTGGTGGCGCGGTCGAGGTAGCCGCCGGGGTTGCCGCGCAAGTCGAGCACGAGGCGGGTCAGGCCCTGCCGGCGCAGGTCACCTAGGGCCTGCTTAAACTCGTCGTAGGTGCCACTGGCAAAGCGGCTTACCTTGATGTAGCCGGTTTCGTTATCGACCATATAGGCCACGTCCACTGAGCTGTTCGGAATCCGGTTGCGGGTCACAAGCACGCTCAAGGGCTTGCGCTGGTGGCGGCGCTGCACCAGCAGCTGCACCTTGCTGTTGCGGGGGCCGCGTAGCTTGCCAAACATCTGCTCGGTCGTGATATGCACACCCGATACCTGCTCGCCATTTACGGCCAGGATTCGGTCGCCGGGCTGCAAACCAGCCTGCTCGGCGGGGCCGCCACTCAGGGGCGAAACAACGGTTACGGTGTCGCGAAACAGGTTGAACTCCACGCCTACACCGTCGAAGTCGCTCTGTAAGAAGGCCGAAGCCTGCTGCTGCTGCCGGGCCGGAATAAAGACCGAGTGCGGATCAAGGCGCTCCAGCATGCGGCTAATAGCGTAATCGGACAGCGCCTCAGCATCCACGGAATCCACGTAGTCGCGGTCCACGTAGCTCAGAATCTCTTTGAACTTTAGGTAGCCCCGGGCCGTGCCGTCGGGGTTTTGGTCGGAAGGCCGAAACGGGTTTGCTCCCAGCAAAATACCACAGGCCAACACTATCGCCAGCAGCAGCGGCTGCCGTACCTGGGCCCGCGAATTGCGGGGGCAGCAGCCGGCGTGCTTACCGGTTCGGGCGCCTGAGCATCGTTTGGCTCAACGTTCATAAGCGACTGAGAGAGTAGAAGTTCGGACGATAAGGAGGAGTAACTGGCTAGGGTAAGCTTTCAAAGCTATTGAAACTTTTCCAAGAAACCCACCTACTACATAGGTGAATCAGGATTTTCCAATAACAGTACAATTCTTTATAAAATAAGAACTATATACACCCGATATAGCTCGTTATTCTCCAAATTCAGCGCTGTTCTAAAAGCTTGATGCACAAAGATAAATCTATGACTTTTCATAGTCTTTGGATTTAGACGAACTCAGCTTCCGGCGGGTCGGGCGGTAAGCTACGGCGGCCTAACGCGGCGACTTGGGCCGGGCTTTGAATGCTACCAATCTTGCGGGCTATCGTATCTTTGCAGAGCAGCGGGGCTGTTAGCTTCTGCTGCCGTCATTTTCACGCTTTCCATGGGACGTATCCTTGCCATTGACTACGGGAATAAGCGAGTAGGACTGGCCGTCACGGATCCGCTCCAGCTCATTGCCACGCCGCTCGAAACCATTCACAGCCAGGACCTTTTGACCTACATCAAAACCCTGCACGCCCGGGAGCCTCTTTCGGCCCTTGTCATTGGTATGCCCAAGACCCTGCTGAACGAAGCCACCGACTCGACCAGCGCCGTGGTGGGCGTGGTACGGCGCCTGCGCAAGGACTTCCCCGAAGTGCCGGTCCACGAAATTGACGAGCGCTATACCTCACGCATGGCTCATGCCGCCATGCTGGCCGGCGGCCTGTCCAAGAAGGACCGGCGCGACAAAGCCACCGTCGACAAGGTAAGCGCCACCCTTATTTTGCAATCTTTCCTCGAATCCCGATGATTTATCCCATTGTTGCCTTCGGTGACCCGGTCCTGAAGTCCCGCGCCAAAGACATCCCCGCCGAGTTGCCCGCCGACGAGCTCAAGCAGCTCATCGATGATATGTACGCCACGATGTACCACGCCAACGGTGTGGGTCTGGCTGCCCCCCAGATTGGCAAAAGCGTCCGCCTGTTCGTGATTGACTCGGCCCCGATGGTGGGCGATGATGACGAGGACGAAGAAGAAGCCACGGATGCTGACCCGACGGAGGCACCTGTAAAGCGTGCTTTCATCAACCCCGTGATGGTAAGTGAAACCGGCGAGGAATGGGGCTTTGAAGAAGGCTGCCTGAGCATTCCCGGGGTGCGCGAAACGGTGTACCGCCACGAAACCATTGTGATTCGCTACGAGGACGAGCAGCGCGTGCAGCACGAGGAAACTTTCTCGGGTATGACGGCCCGCGTGATTCAACACGAGTACGACCACCTGGAAGGCGTGCTGTTCACCGACCATATCTCCAGCTTCAAAAAGCAGCTCATCAAGGGCAAGCTCACCCGCATCAGCAAGGGCGACGTGAATGCCGATTACCGTATGCGCTTCGCCGGGCAGGGCCGCCGCTAAGCCGCTTAGTCTGAAGGAATACAACTCGCTGGCCGGGTCGCAGAAAAGCGTCCGGGCCGGCGAGTTTTTTTGTTACTTAGGGGCTGCTATTTTCTCTGTCATCCTGAGCTTGCAAAGGACCTTTCTCTCCTACCCCACTACGTTTCCTTCAATGGGACATCGAGGTAGAGCAAAGGCTTAGTTACGTTGAATCAGGTTTGTAAGGACATGGAGGAAGGTCCTTCGCAAGCTCAGGATGACAGAACTGAATTAACGGATTATCTGGCCCCAAACTCTATGCGTAAAACCTTTACTCTATTCCTGTTATCAACTTTTTGGCTACTCCCACACCGGCCCCAGGCCTGGGGCTTTTTCGGGCACCGGCTGATTAACCGGCTGGCGGTGTTTACGCTGCCGCCCGAGATGGTCGGGTTTTACAAGGCCAATATTGACTACCTGACCGAAAACGCCACCCGACCCGACTCCCGCCGCTCGGTGGTGCCCGGCGAAGCCCCGCGCCACTTCCTGGACGTGGACGTGTACGGCGACAGTGCCCTGACTAAGCTGCCCCACAACTGGGCCGACGCCGTGGCCAAGTACGGGGAAGACTCGCTGATGAAGCACGGCATTGTGCCCTGGCAGGTGGTGAAAATGAAATACCAGCTGACCGACGCCTTCAAAAAGCGGGACGCGGACCGGATTCTGAGTTTCTCGGCCGACATGGGCCACTATATTGCCGACGCCTGCGTGCCGTTGCACACCACCCACAACTACAACGGGCAGCTGACCGGGCAGCGCGGCATTCACGGGTTCTGGGAAAGCCGGCTGCCGGAAATCCTGAGTGCCAACTACGACTTTTTCGTGGGCCAGCCGGAGTATCTGAAGAACCCGACCCAGACCATCTGGGACGCGGTGGGCCGCTCCAATGCCGCCGTGGATTCGGTGCTGCGCTTCGAGCGGGAGCTGACCACCGAGTTTGCCGACGACCGTAAATTTGGCTTCGAAGAGCGGGGCAACCAGACCGTGCGCGTCTATTCGCGGGACTTCACCGACGAATACCACCAGCGCCTCAACGGGCAGGTAGAACGGCAGATGCGCCTGGCCGTGAAGCTGGTAAGCAGCTACTGGTACACCTGCTGGGTAGATGCCGGGCAGCCCGACCTGGGCAAGCTACCCCGTACTACTTCCGAAACCGAGAAGCAGCGCCTGGCCAAAGAATCGGCGGAGCTGAAGAACGCGCCGGCCGAAGCGGCTGTTCCGGGGCACGAGGATTAGCCAGAGCCCCGGCGGCCGGGCTGCAACTACCGCCTTGCTTTTCCTTCCTTTGCTGAACCCCAACTTCTCCCTGGTTTTTCAGGGCTTACTTTCCATTGATGTATAAACCGTTTGCCCTGCTGGCCGGCCTGGCTTTCTTGCAGCCCGCCGTTGCCCAGCAAACTCCCAAAAAGCCGCTCGACCACTCGGTGTACGACCAGTGGCAAAGCGTTGCTAATCAGAAGATCAGCCAGGACGGCAAGTACGTGCTGTTTCAGGTGAAACCCCAGCAGGGCGACGGGACGCTCTACCTCAAGACGGCCGCCAACCAAACCCTGCGCCAGGTGAGCCGCGGCGACTCGGCCCAGTTCACGGCCGACTCCAAGTTTGCCGTCTTCAGCATCCGGCCCCAGTACCAGGTGGTGCGGCAGGCCAAAATCAAGAAGAAAAAGCCCGCCGACATGCCCAAGGACTCCTTGGGCGTGTACACCCTGAACGGCAACAAGCTCAGCAAGTATCCCAACGTGAAGTCGTTTCAGCTGGCCGAAGACGCGGCGGTGCTGGCGTTTCTGGGGGAGCGGCTGCCGGTGAAGGACGCGGCCAAGAAAGCCCCGACCGACACCATCAAAAAGCTTACCGACCAGCTGCTGGAAGCCAAGAAGGAAGGCGCTCCGCTGACGGTGGTGAATTTGCTGACGGGCAAGACCAGCACGTTTGAGTACGTGACGGACTACCAGATCAGCAAGCCCGGCAACAAGGTGGGCTTTGCGGTGGTGGCGCCCAAGGGCAACAAGGACGTGAAATCGGGGCTGTACGTGCTGGATGTGGCCTCGGGCACGGCCAAGCTGGTCAGCGCGGGCAAGGGCGTGTACAAGAACATTGCCTTCGACGAGGCCGGCAAGCAGCTGGCTTTTACGGCCGAGAAGCACCCCGAAAAAGCTCTGGTTAAGCCCTTTAGCCTGTACTACTCCGACCTCGGCGCCGACTCGGCCCGGGTGCTCCTCAAGCCCAGCGCTACGCCCCTGCCCAAGGGCTGGTCGCCGAGCGGCTTTGGCAAGGTGAGCTTCAGCAAAAACGGCGAGAAGCTGTTTTTCGGCACGGCCCCCGACCCAATTCCGCAGGATACCAGCATTGTCGACTTCGAAACGGCCAAGCTCGACATCTGGAACTACAAGGACGACTACCTGCAGCCCATGCAGCTCAAAACGCTGAAAAAGGACCTGCAGCGCAACTACTTGGCAGTCATCTACCCCAAAAAGGACGGCAAGTTTGTACAGCTGGAAAACGAGTACCTGCGCGACTCTTTCCTGCCCGAAAATACCAACGCCGAGTACATTCTGGCCGTGACGGATACCGGCAAGCGGGTGTCGATGCAGTGGGAAGGCACCACGCTCAAGCAGGCCTACCTGGTGTCGACGGTGAGCGGGGAACACGTGGCTATTAACCCCAAGGCCGCCAAAAGCCGGTTCCAGATGTCGCCCGACGGGCGCTACGTGACGTGGTACGACTACGCGAATAAGAACTGGTTTGCCTACGCCGTGGACGGCCGCAAAACTGTGAACCTGACCGGCAAACTCAATGTGTCGTTTACTGACGAGGAAAACGACTCGCCCGATGACCCGCAGCCCTACGGCCTGGCCGCCTGGACCAAGGACGACGCGGCCGTGCTGCTCTACGACCGGTACGACATCTGGAAAGTAGACCCCAAAACCGGCGTGGCCGTGAACTTCACGGGCGGCGTGGGCCGCAGCACCAAGCAGATTTTCCGCTACACCATTCCGGTCGAGAAAAAGAAGTTTATCGAGCCCAAGGATGAGTTGCTACTGCTCGTGCAGAACGAGACGACCAAGCAGTGGGGCTACTCCCGCAAGAGCATCAGCAGCCTGAAAGCCCCGGAGGCCCTGGTAATGGCGCCCTTCGGCTATTCCAACCTGATGC
Source organism: Hymenobacter cellulosilyticus (assembly GCF_022919215.1). Lineage (NCBI taxonomy): Bacteria > Pseudomonadati > Bacteroidota > Cytophagia > Cytophagales > Hymenobacteraceae > Hymenobacter > Hymenobacter cellulosilyticus. The sequence goes on from NZ_CP095046.1 coordinate 680,860, forward strand.
AGGCCAAGAAAGGTGACACGTTTATCTACACCAAGTCGAACGTGAGCACCTCGCCCGACCTGTACGTGAGCCGGGACCCGAAAAAGGAAACCAAGCTCAGCAGCATCAACGCCCAGCAGAAGGACTACAACTGGTTTACAGCCGACCTGGTGCACTGGACCACGCCCAAGGGCTACAAGGCTACCGGCGTGCTCTACAAGCCCGAGAACTTCGACCCCACTAAGAAGTACCCGATGGTAGTGTATTTCTACGAAAAGCTTTCCGATGGCCTCTACAAGTACACGGCCCCGGCCCCCACGCCTTCCCGTCTCGACATTGCCATGTTTGCCAGCAACGGCTACCTGGTTTTCACCCCCGACATCAGCTATACCATCGGGGAGCCGGGCCCGTCGGCGGTGGAGTTTATCAACTCGGGCGTGGAGGATCTGAAGAAGAACAGCTGGGTGGATGCGGCCCACATTGGCCTGCAGGGCCAGAGCTGGGGAGGCTACCAGGTGGCCTACCTCATCACCCAGACTAACATGTACGCCGCGGCCTGGGCCGGTGCACCCGTCGTGAACATGACCTCGGCCTACGGCGGCATCCGCTGGGAATCGGGCATGAGCCGGCAGTTTCAGTACGAGCACACCCAGAGCCGCATCGGCGGCACACTCTGGGACCAGACGGAGCGCTACATACAAAACTCCCCGCTATTCCATCTGCCTAAGGTGCAGACGCCGGTGGTGATTATGTCCAACGACGCCGACGGAGCCGTGCCGTGGTACCAGGGCATTGAAATGTTTACGGACCTGCGCCGCCTGGGCAAGCCCGTATGGCTGCTGCAGTACAACGGCGAGGCCCACAACCTGGTGAAGCGCGAAAACCGCAAGGATATTTCGGTGCGGGAGCTGCAGTTCTTCGACCACTACCTCAAAGGCGCCCCGGCCCCTGTATGGCTGCAGCGCGGCGTGCCCGCCGTGGAAAAAGGCCGCAACTGGGGCTTGGAAACCACCTCGAGCAGCGCGGTGAAAACGACGCCGTAATACAGTTCTAGTAGGCTGATAAGGCCCGCTACGTCCTCGACGTAGCGGGCCTTATTCTTCTGGTAAAGTCGGTGTACTAATGCTCCACAAAGACTTTACCCTGGGAAATTATGGGGCGGCGCTTTACTAGACTGTCATACAAAGGCTGGCCTCGGAAGGACTCCAGCAGCCGCTGGTTGCGTAGCGTATCCGCTGTCAGGAGGTGGAGCGAATCCCCGCTGATAATAAAAACCGGGTGCGGGAAAACCGGATTGCCGCGCCATTTGACATTATGCAGCTGCGTGTGGTAAAAGTAGTACAGCCCATCACAGCCCGCTGGAGCAAACAAGGGCTGAACATCCAGCGCCGAAACAAATGGTTTTTTGAAAGGCGGACCCGGCATTAAAGCTCGGTACTGCGCCGCAAATTGCCGAAACAGCTTCCGCCGGCAGCTACAGGCATCATCCAGCACAACATACTCCTGCCGCGGTGCATTCCGAAAGTGCTTGCTGTGGCTGGGCATTGGGGTTCTCATCCTTGCCTTAGCAGCATGGTAAGAATCCTTGCCGCAGCCAGCCAGCGTTAAGGAAATAACCCCGGTCCAGAAATAGTGGCAATACCCGCGCAAGTGGTACTTCATCTACCGGTTCGTCATGAGAAGCGGCTACACAACCTCCACCACGGGCAACCAGGCCACGAACTGGCGCAGGCCCTCGGTCAGGGTGGTCTGGGGCGAGTAGCCGAGCAGGGCTTGGGCCTTGCGGATGTCGGCAAAGGTGATGTCGACGTCGCCGGCCTGCAGGGGCTCAAAGCGCAGCTCGGGCTCGATGCCCACGGCCTGCCCCACGGCCTCGATAAGCTGGAGCAAAGGCACCGGCCGGCTGTTGCCCAGGTTCACGGTTTCGAACACGCCGGTGTGGTTGAGCAAGTAGCGCACCCCGCGGGCAATACCATCCACCGTATCGGCCACGAAGGTATAGTCGCGGGCGGTGCTGCCGGTGCCGAACACTGGAATGGGCTTCCCGGCCCGCAGCAGGCGCACGAACTTGTGAATAGCTAAATCGGGGCGCTGCCGGGGCCGTACACGGTAAAGAAGCGGGCATTCAGCGCGTCGAGCCGGTAGAGGTGGTGGTAGGTGTGCACCAGCTCCTCCCCAGCCAGCTTACTGGCTGCGTAGGGCGAAATGCAGGTAGCCAGCGTGTTCAGATCCTCCCGGAAAGGCTTCTCAGAAGCATTGCCGTAGACCGACGACGACGAAGCAAAAAACAGCTTGCCGATGCCCTGCTGCCGCATCCATTCGAGCAGGTGCATCGTGCCCATCACGTTGCATTCCAGGTAGGCGGCTGGCTCCTGCACCGAGGGCCCCACGCCGGCTTTGGCGGCTAGGTGCACTACCACATCGGCTTGCACGGCCGGCAGAGCCCCTGGCCCCTGGCGCAAGTCGGCCTCGTAGAACGAGAAGTGCGGGTGACCGGCAAAAGCTGCCAGGTTCTGCTCCTTGACCGCGCGCGGATAGAACGGGTCAAAGTTGTCGACGCCCACCACGCGGTAGCCGTCGTGCAGAAGCCGTTCGCACAAGTGGGAGCCAATGAAGCCGGCGCAGCCTGTAACAAGAACAGTAGATAGTGGCAAGCTGGTAGAGGTAAAGAATAAAAGCCGGGCTAGGCGGAAGAATTCGGAAGCTAAACCAGCAGCGAGGTGCTCCCGCGGCCGGAACGAGGGCAGCGGTAAAGCGCCCGGGTAAAGATGCGGCATCTTACGCCGATTTGTTTTTATAACCAGTCAGCGCCGCTGTGGTTTTAAAGGCAGCGAGCTAAGGCCGAGGCGCAACCCGCCTAAAACCAGCCGCCTATATTCACGGTACGCAGTTTAGTTTTTATTTGGCAAAAGCCGACCGCCGGATTGGCTAAGCATGATTTGCCAGGCCGCCTGCCTCGCCCCGGCCCAGGACCGCCCAAAGAAGCTCGAAGGCTTTGGTACTGTTCAGATAAGCTACTGGCCGGCTTTGTATTCCATCATTCTGTCAGGGTTTCAGCATGCACGCCCCCTCTCCTTCCCCTTGTTTGCCCGCTGGTGGGTGCGCCTGCTGACGGTGCTGGCGGTGGGCGGCGTCAACTTCTTCGCCCATCTGGGGGCATTGGAAGTCACTTTGATGGAGGCCCGCAACTTTGTAGCGGCCCGTGAAATGGCCGCCGGGGGCTCCTGGCTGCTGCCCACTATGAACGGGGAACTGCGCTTGGCCAAGCCGCCCCTGCCCACCTGGGCCGTGGCAGCCGTGCTGCGCCTGAGCCCGGGCACCACCGACCCGGGCCTGCTCCGCCTGCCCGCCGCGGGCATGACCCTGCTGCTGGTGCTGTTTTTCTGGGGCCTGGCCCGGGAACTGACGCGCAACGCCCCGGCCGAAGCTCAGGCCCCGGGCCGCACGGCCTGGCTGGCGACCCTGGTGCTGGGCAGCAGTCTGCTCATCATCACGGTGGGGCGCGAAGGGCAGTGGGACATCTTTTCGACAAGTTTGGCCGTTGGGAGCCTGTGGCTGCTTACCCGGGGCTGGAACCGTCCGGGCCCGGCCTATGCCAGCTTTCTGGGAGGCGGAGTATTGCTGGGTGCCGTGGTGCTGAGCAAAGGTCCGGTAAGCCTGTACGCCGTGGTGTTGCCGTTCGTGGCCGCCTACGCATCCCGCTGGCAGCCCGGCGGCCTGGAGCGGCTGCGGCTGCACTGGCCCGAGGCGCTGGCTGCAACGGGCGTGGCGCTGGCAATAGGGGCGCGTGGCCCGTGTATGTGGGGCTGCACGTGCCTGCTGCGGCCTTGGCTACGGCTTCCACAGAAGTAGCTTCCTGGGGGAGCGGCACGTGCAGCCCCCGTGGTACTACTTCAATTTTGCGGTGTTCAGCGGAGTCTGGACGGTGGCGGCCCTGGCCGCGCTGGTATGGCCCTTCGCGCGGCGCCGGGCCAGCCAGTTTGTGCCCTACGCCTTTGGGCTGGCCTGGCTGCTGGTGGCGCTGGGGCTGCTGAGTGTGGTGCCCGAAAAGAAAGAGCGGTACATGCTGCCGCTACTGCCGCCGCTGGCCCTGCTGCTCACCGGCTTGCTGCGGTATTGGGAAGTGCAGTTTGCGGCCCCCGGCTCCCGACCGCGCCCCGACCAGTGGCTGTTGCGCGGCTGGGCGGGAATCCTAGCGCTGGCCTGCGGGGCCCTGCCGGTGCTGGTAGGCGCGGCCCGGCTGCCTGGCTATACTCTTACCTCCCCGGCTCTGGTGCTCACGGCCCTGGTCTTTGTCGCGCTGGCGGGTCTGGCCGGCTGGGCGGGGTGGCGGCAACTGCCCAGGCCGCTTATGGCCGCTTCCCTCCTGAGTATGAGTGCCCTGCTAGGGCTGGTGCTGCCCGCGTATGCCGCGCTGTTGCACCGTCGCAACGAGCCGGGCCTGCGCCGCTTGCCGCAGGTGGCCGCGGCTCCCGTCTGGCAAAACCTTCCCTGGCTGGCTCTCGACGGGCTGCCCATCGAGCAGGTGTGGGCCGCAGGCCGGGCCGTACCCCTCTGGACTGGCCCTGCCGACCAACTGCCGCCCTTGCCGGTGGTAATAGTGGCAGCTTCTCCCCTGCCCGCCGCCTTCCTCCCGCCTGGCAGGGCCGTGTGCGACTGGCCTATACCGACAGCTTTTATCTGGGCCGCAAGAAAGAGGAAGGACTGTTTTTCGTGGGCAAGCTGGTGGCAGCCGATGGGCGGCAGCAATGAGGCAGAGAATGTCAGCCCAGGTAGCTTCATGGCTTCTAGCAGTCGGGCAGAGGAGAAGCACGCCACAGTAGTTGCTCTAGGAGCTTATTACAGCTTAACTATATAACGGCTTCACAATAGAATTACAGGCAGGGCGTTTTGGCACTCTGGTAGCGCGAAGGCCGCTTATTGTCTTCCCCGCCGGGTCAACGGCTTACGCTTATTGTCTTTTCACTTCATTTCCTCTATGCTACCCTATCGTACCTTTTGCATCAGCCTTGGCCTGCTTTGCCCCTGTTGGCGCCGGCTCAGTCGTCTACCCCCAAACCCCGTTTTTATGTGAGTCTGCAGGGTTCCTTCGGAGGCTATCCGGAGCGCTACGGGTCTGCTACCAACGTGGCTACCCTAACCCCGACGCTAGGCTGGCAGGTACTGCCGCGCTTGGGCGTGCAGGCCGGAGCGGCCCTCGACACGGATGTGCGGGCCCGTAACTTTTACCTCTACACAGTCGACGAGTATGGCCGGCTGGTGGATGGCGGAGATATGGCGAGCCGGGTACGTCAACGCACGCTGGTAGTACCTGTGCTGGCTCGCTATACCCTCACGAAGCGAGCTGAGCGACGCCTGCAGTTCGACGTGCTGGGCGGCGGCAGCCTGGTACACGTAGCTCTGCGCCAGCGAATTACTCCCATCGGCACTGCCTCGAGCCAGACGTCGGAGACGACCACCACTTCCAACAGCTTATGCATGACCCTGGGCGGCGGAGCGCGCTACACCGTGTGGAAAGGCTTGGAGCTAACAGCTGAGGCAGTGCTAAACCGTCAGATAGTTAGCCCCAACCGCATGCACAAGGCTAACCCCAATCTGGCCGCCGGGTTGCTCTACCGGTTCGGGTCGCGGGGCTAATATTCGGGTGCACATGCCACGGCCGGCAACTGGGGAAGAGTCTCCGGTTGCCGGCCGTGGCATGTGCACCCGGCCCGTTATCTTGCCCTCCGGTCCCGCTTTTCTGCTCCCGGCTGCTTACTATTGCCAGCCGGTTGCGGGCTTTGGCCGGGCCAGGCCAATTTCAGTCCAGCCTTATTTCCTGAACTGGGTGAGCCGCTTACGCACTTTAGCCCTACCCTTGCGCCCATGACTCTTCCAACTCACGCCAAGTTGCGCCTGCTACTATTGTGGGTCTTATTTGGGGTAGCCTTTATGCAGTACCGGTTATTTATGCTGCTGTTACAAGTGCTGATACCTAACTCGGGAATCCGGGAATTGACGGCCGAGGAATGGGATTTTACAGCTCAGGTAAGCACTATCTGGACGTGGGGGGTACTGGTTTTGATTGTTGGCCTAGTGGTAGCAGCCTTCTACAACTTCCGCCTGCTCAAACGGGCCTTTCCTCAACGGGGTGGGCAATACGCTACGCTCCGGGTTCTAAACATCATGCTGCTGGCCGGTCTGGGCTTCTTGGTAGCGTTTCTGCTCTTCATTGTTCCCCGCATCGGCTTTATGCTGGGGTAAGATCCCGGCCTGCGCGGTTGGCAAAACAAGTCCTGCTACCCAAGGTGCTCCGGTAGCGTATGTCAGCCTGTTTATCTATTCGTCTGCCCCATGAAAGGCTTTTACACCATCCTGCTGCTTACCATCTCCAACCTGTTCATGACCTTTGCCTGGTACGGGCACCTGCAGTTCAAGAAGATTACCTGGCTGCACGGCCTGGGGCTGGTGGGCGTCATCTTCATCAGCTGGGGCTGGCCTTTTTCGAGTACGTGTTTCAGGTGCCCGCCAACCGCCTCGGCTTCGAGGAAAACGGCGGCCCCTTCAGCCTGTTTCAGCTCAAAGTCATTCAGGAAGTCGTGTCCCTGACGGTGTTCACGCTATGCGCCGTGTACGTGTTCAAAACCGACAAGCTGGGCTGGAACCACCTGGTAGGCTTCGGGCTGCTGGTGGCGGCGGTGTACGTTATTTTCAAGAAGTGGTAAGGAGCAGAAGAACCGCTTAAGGCACCTGAAGAAAAATTAATGTGAGCTTCAGCCCGTCGTTAGGCGCGCCGGCCACCTTTGAAGCGTCGACTGGGAACAAGCCCAGTTGTTAGCTTCTCTAGCGTATGCGCAAACCCGCCCACCTCTTACCGCTGCTCCTGCTGCTGGCCTTGCAGCTGCCCGAAGCCCAGGCCCAGAAGCTCCGCCGCCCGCCGTCCCCGCCTCTGTCCACCCTGGCCACGCAGGAACGCTCGGGCACCCTGCTGCGCTACACGGCCAACCCCGAGGGGCTCTACGACGGCTTCATCTACCAGGCCGGCGGCTCCCAGGACTCGGTGCACTTCCTGCCCGACATGGCCAAGTCCCTGATGAACCTGGCCAAGCCCGAACAGAGCATCACGTTCAAAACAGCTGAGCACCAAAGCCAGCAGGGAGCCCAACGCCTGGAGCTGGTGAGCATTAGGGTCGGCAAAAAGACGCTGGTTATGACCCTGCCGCCTCCGCCGCCCCCGCCCCACCGGCCCCTGCTCCGGTACCGGCCGAGCCGCCGATGGCTCAGCCGCCTGCCCCGCCCGCCCCGCCTTTGCCGCCGCCGAGCAAGCTAAAGCCGGTGTCGGTGGAAGGCCGCATCAAGGAGCTGCGCAACGACCGGCAAGGCCACCTGCGCGCCATTCTGCTGACCGACCAAACCCTGCTGACCGTGCCGCCCCACGTGGGCGTGCAGCTGGCCGACAAGCTCAAGCCCGGCGCTACCGTGCAGGCTACCGGCCTGCCCATTGAGCTGCACTGGGGAGCCGTGGCGGCCGATAAGCTGCGCCGCATTCACGCCCAGACCCTGACCGTGAACAACGTGCAGTTTCTTATCAACTAGCCTCAGGCACCCGTAAAGCCCGGCCGGACAGCTTCCGCCGGGCTTTACGGGCCATTTGCTTAGCTTCGCTGCCCATGCGAATTCTGCTCATTGAAGATGAGGCCCGCCTGGCCGGCTTTGTGCAACAAGGCCTGGTGCAGGCCGGCCACGTGGCCGACGTGGCCGCTACCGGCCCGAAGGTCTGGAGCGCGCTGCCACGGCCAGCTACGACGTTATCCTGCTCGACTTGATGCTGCCCGGCCAGAACGGCTTCGAGGTGCTGCGCAACCTGCGCGAGTTCGGGCTCGACGGCGTGCCGGTCATCATCCTGAGTGCTTTATCGGATACTGCCCACGTCATCCGGGGGCTCGACGCCGGAGCTGTGGACTACCTGCGCAAGCCCTTTGAGTTTGATGAGCTGCTGGCCCGGCTGCGGGCTGTGGAGCGCAAGCGCGGCAGCACCGAAGCCGCCGTGCTTCGCCTCGCCGACCTGGAGCTGGACCCCATTCACCGCTCCGTGACCCGGGCCGGGCAGCCGCTCACGCTCACCAACCGGGAGTTTGCCCTGCTCGATCTGCTGCTGCGCAATGCCGGGCGCGTCGTCACCAAAACCCGCATTGCCGAAAAGGTCTGGGACGTAGACTTCGACATGGGCTCCAATGTCATTGAGGTGCACGTTTCCCAACTGCGCCGCAAGCTGGACCGCGCCTTCCCCGACCGGCCACCCCTGCTCGAAACCGTGGTCGGGCACGGCTACCGGCTGGTGGGCGGCCCAACGGCGGCGGTGTAATGCCTATGCTGCGCCGCCCGCTTTCTTTGCGCACCAGCCTGTTTCTGGCCCTGGCCCTGGTGGTGGTGCTCACTACCGGGCTGGCCGGCGGCTATCAGTACGTGCACCTTCGCCAGGTACTCAGCCGCGCCGACGATGCCCGCCTGCAGGCCCGCGCCACGCTGCTGCTGAACCGGACCGAAATTGGCAACGGCCGGCCCGTAGTACCCTTACCCGACCAGCTCGACGAGCGAATTTTGGTGTGCTACGTGGCCCCGGGCTACCCGCCGCTGGAAATATTCCGTTCGGCGGGCTGGCCGGGCACCACGGCGCCAGGCTGGCGGCGGGTACGGGTGCAGCGCACCGTAATTCTGCGCCCCGACGACCACCTAGAGCTGTGGCTGGCCCACCCCGATACGGCCCTGCGCACCGAGCTGGCCCAGGTGCGGCAGGGCCTGCTGCTCACGGCCCTGGGCAGTCTGCTGCTGGCCGTGGTGCTGGCCCTGGGGCTGGGCAAAGTAGCGTTGCGGCCGTTGCGGCGCATGGCTCAGGCGGCGCGGGAAGTAGCCACGGCCCGGGACGCCGCACCTCTGCCCGTACCCACTACCCACGACGAAATGCAGGAGCTGGCCGAAACTCTGAACGCCATGCTGCGGCGCCTAAGCGAAGGAGCCCAGCTGCAGGACAACTTTCTGGCCGCTGCCGCCCACGAGCTACGCACCCCGCTGGCTACCCTGCACACCGGCCTGGCCGTAACCCTGCTCGACCCCGCCCTGCCCGCCACCAACCAGCAGCAGCTGAGCGGGCAGCTCGAAGAAATCCGGCGCCTGAGCCGCTTGGTTGATGACTTCTTGCTGGTCAGCCGCCTCGGAGCCGAGGCCCTGCCCCTGCATTTGCTCCCCGTACCACTCGACGAGCTGGTGCTGGCCTCCACCGACCGGCTCCTGCCCCGCTTCCGGGCCGCGGGCCGCCCGCTGGAGCTGCTCTTCGACGAACAAGTAGCTTCCTATCAGATATTGGCCGATGCTGACAAGCTGACGACAGTGCTCCTGAACCTGCTGGAAAACGCCCTGCGCCATGCCCGCCGGGGGCGGCCGTGCAGGTCATTGTGGGCCAGGAGTATGCTTCCGGGGCTTTGTTTGCCGCCGTCCGCAACCCCTTGCTTCATTCCCTGGGCGACCTGAGCCGGCTGACCTCGGCCTACTACCAGGCCGACGTGCTCAGTGACGGAGCCGGCCTGGGCTTGTGGCTGAGCAGCCGCATTGCGGAACTGCACGGGGCTCGGCTGCTGCTGAGCGAGAAAAACAACGTTTTTGAGGCCCGGGTGCAGTTTGCTTCTCCCGGCACTACTTGATTACTCCTATGCTGGATTTAGGCTACCTAATAGTTACGCTACTGAAAGCCTCGATACAGGCGGCTGTTTATGCCACTGTACTTCTCGTCTTGGCTAGACTTTGGGCGCGCTATGCCCCAGATTCACGGGTGGCGAAATATAGCTCCAACCGTAAGCTGTTTTGGTGGAGCAGTGCCGCGGTTGCCTCTATGGTTCTCTTCTTCGTTGCAAATACCTCCTGGGGTGACCACGGCTCAGCGGATCATGCGCGAATTCCTTTGGGCCACGGTTTAGCAATGGAGGAAATAAACGGGAGTACAGCCTATTTTGAACCCGTTTCGATAAACGACCAGTCCGAACAAATTGCCGGGGTTGCCTCCTATCAGGTTGCCAACGACGTGTTATGTGCAAAAATGAACGACGGTTCGTGCTTTACCTACCATTTAAGCACCAAGCAATACCAGGCTTTCACCGACAGCACTAGGTATAACGCTGCTGCCAAAGAGTTGGGCTTGCCGCCGACAACCCAGTTTGCATCGTTCAGCAAGCACTACATCCGGTATTGGGAAGGATGGCGGCTCTGGTTCCTGGCGTAAAGGGTACTGCAAAACAGCAAGAGGCTGAAGCTACGGGAGCTTCAGCCTCTTGCTGTTTTGCCGCAGGGCAGGATGGCTTCTACCAGGGAATCTCGCCGGTAGCGGGGTTGTATTCCTCGCTGACAAACCGGCCGGTGGGGCCGTTGGGGCCTAGCAGGGCGTATTTCACGACCCGGGCCCCGGCTTCCTGCACGGTGCCGGTGCCGCGGTAGCCGTTGAAATCAGTGGCGACAAAGCCTGGGTCGACGGCATTTACTTTGAAGGGTGTGTCGCGTAGCTCGTAGGCCAGGTTGATGGTGTACATGTTCAGGGCCGACTTTGAGGAGTGGTACACGGCCGCTTTGTGGGCGTAATACTTATACCCATGCGCCGGGTCGCTGTGCAGGGTGAGGGAGCCCTGGGCCGAGCTGACGTTCACAATGCGGGGCTCAGCCGACTGCCGCAGCAGGTCGAGGAAGGTCTGGGTGACGGATATTACGCCGAAGAAATTGGTATCGAACACCCGCTGAAACTGACTGATGTCGGAGTCAAGGGCCGACTGGGGCATCCCGCCGTTGATGCCAGCATTGTTGATAAGCACGTCGAGCACCGGGGTCTTGCGGCCCACGGTTTCCCGGGCAGCTTTTACCGAGGCGGGGTCGGCCACGTCGAGCTGCACGGGCTCCACATTCGGCAGGCCTTCGGCGTGCAGTTGGGCCACGGCCTGCTGGCCATTTTCCAGGTTGCGGCTGCCCAAATACACATAGTAGTCGTGGTGTAATAAGAGCCGGGCGGCTTCCAGGCCGATGCTTTTGTTGGCGCCCGTAATCAGTGCTGTCTTCATGGGAAGGGGGTTGCTTTGTTGGAACAGCACAAAAGTATCGGGGCCCCGGGGTGCGGCTACGGCACATTCCGCGGCATCACGGGTACATTTCCCGGCTGCTGCTGCGGTACTCGGCCGGGGTCAGGCCGGTTTCGCGCTTAAAGAAGCGACTGAAGTAGGAAGCATCGGCAAAGCCCAGGTCGAAGGCAATTTCCTTGACCGACTGTTCGGAGTGAAACAGCAGGCGCCGGGCTTCGAGCACCAGGCGTTCCTGAATGTGGGCAATGGCGGGCTTGCCGCTCTGGGCCTTCACCAACTCGCTCAGGTGCCCGGCCGAAATGTGGAGCAGGGCCGCATAAGCGCCCACCTCGTGCCGCTCCCGAAAGCCTTCCTCAATCCGGGCTCGGAATTTCTGCACCAGCAGCTGGTCGGCCGAGGGCTCGGTGCTCGGAAACTGCTCGGTATACAGCCGACTCAGGTAGGTGAGCAGCACAGTCAGGTAGGCCGTGAGCATGGGCTGCTGCCACTGGCCGGGGCGGTGGTATTCAGCTTCGAGCCGGGCCAGGGTATCTTCCACAAAAGCTACATCGGCCGGCGTGAGCAGCAGTTCGTGCCCGTTGCGCGGGTTCTGGAGCAGCGGCAGCTGGGCCAGGGCCGCGTTTTGCTGCAAGGCCAGAAACTCGCGGGTGAAAGCCAGGCTGACGCCCCAGAGCGGCGCAAGCTTCTCCTTGACCTGCAGCTGGCCGGGGCCCGAGAAGTAGAATGTGTTTTCCTTGAGCACGTAGGGCGTCATATCCACCCAGTGCCGACTGCCGCCCCGCTGCACAAACACCAGATGGTAATAATCCTTGCGGTGGGGCAGCAGCATATTGGACCGAAAAGACGGCTGCTGGCCTTCCGGCCGCAGCAGCTGAAACAAGCCGCTGCCGGGCGTACCCTGCGGCGTCAGGGAATACACGGGCACTGGCTGGTCGAGAAGAAGCGTAGGCATACCCAAATTTATCGGTTTGTGGCTACAACCCCGGGGCCGCGGCCGGGCAGGCTTTTACGCAGCAGCGGCCAGCGGCTGGTTTGCCGCTGGCCGCTGGGTAGGGCTTCGCTTAATTCCGGCAAGGCAACGCGTGGCGGTAGCGCTACTGCTCAGCTTGCCACTACTTTATCCCAAATACGCCATGTCCTCGGCGCTGAGCTGGATATCGGCGGCGGCCAGGTTTTCGCGCAGGTGCACCAGCGACGAAGTGCCCGGAATCGGGAGCAGCAGCGGCGACTTGTGCAAGAGCCAGGCAATGTTCAGCTGGGCCTCCATTACGCCGCGCTGCCGGGCCAGCTCAGCTAGCTTGTTGCCGCCGTTGGGCAGGCCGTGGACCAGGGAGAAGAACGGCACGAAGGGAATGCCGTGCTGCTCGCACAAAGGCAGCACCTCGCCGCCCCGGGTTTCGCCGTGCCCGTCGTTCAGGGTGGTGCGCTGGGCATAGCCGTACATGTTTTCCACGCTGGCCACGTCGCCCATCTGCAAGGCGGCGGTCAGCTCTTCGGGGTTCACGTTGCTGATGCCCACGTGCAGGATTTTGCCCTCGCGCTGCATTTCGTACATGGCCCCCATCGACTCGGCAAAGGGCACGTCGGCGCCCGGCATCACCCGGAAGTGCACCAGCTGAATCTGCTCCTGCCGCAGGGTGCGCAGGTTGTTTTCGATGCTGGTGCGTAGGTTTTCGGGCGTGTTGAAGGGTATCCAGCTTTTATCGGGCCGGCGGGCGCCGCCCACTTTGGTGCAGATTACCAGGTCGTCGGCGTACGGACACAGGGCCTCGGCAATGAGGCGGTTGGTGACGTCCTCGCCGTAGTAGTCGGCCGTGTCGATGAAGTTGACGCCACTGGCCACGGCGGTTTTCAGGATTTCCAGGGCCTGGGGCCGGTCGGCGGGCTCACCCCAGATGCCGGGCCGGTGAGGCGCATGGTGCCGTAGCCCAGGCGGTTGACGGTAAGCGGCCGGGCCGAGTTAGGCGCAATAATGAGGGAAGAATGCATGGTGTTGGTTAGAGTGATGAGTACCTAGACGTTTACGGGGCGGATATACTTTCCTGGATCAACAGCCCGGGCCGGCTATAGCCGAATAAGGCTTGAGCGAAGCCAGCACTTACCAGGGGCTGATGCCCGTATTGGGCGCGTTGTCGTCGCTGAAAAACTGGCCGGTGGGGCCATTCTGCGCTAGCAGGGCGGCTTTTACCACGCGGGCCGCCGCATCGGGCACCGTACCGGGGCCGCTGTGGTGGTTGAAATCGGTGGCGGTGTAGCCCGGGTCCACGGCGTTGACTTTGAAGGCCGTCTCGCGCAGCTCGTAGGCCAGCGTAATGGTGTACATGTTCAGGGCGGCCTTAGACGAGTTGTAGGCGGCCACCTTCACGGGGTAATACTTCCAGGTCGGGTCGGTGTGCAGGGTCAGGGAACCCAGGCCCGAGGTTACGTTGACAATCCGCGGCTCGGCCGACTGCCGCAGCAGATCCAGGAAAGCCTGCGTCACTTGCACCACGCCAAATACGTTGGTGTCGTAGACCTCTTTGAAAACGGCCACCTCGGTAGTCGCGGCGGGCTGGGGCAGGGCCCCGCTGAGGCCGGCGTTGTTGATGAGCACGTCGAGTACCGCCGTTTTCTGGCCCACGGCCTCCCGGGCAGCACTTACCGAGGCACCATCGGTTACTTCCAACTGAACAGGCTCCACATTTGGCAGGCCTTCGGCGTGCAACTGGGCCACGGCTTGCTCACCTTTCTGCGGGTCACGGCTGCCCAGAAACACGTAGTAGCCCTGTTGCAGGAGCTGGCGGGCGGTTTCGAAGCCAATGCTTTTGTTGGCGCCGGTGATAAGAGCGTATTTCATACAGAAGGGGTTGCTGATGCGGTGAATGAACAGCACAAAAGTCCCCCGGAGCCCGCCGGGCTCCTAACCGGATTCAAACGGATGTGTACGAAATTCAAACACCTCTACCCCAGCGTGGGTGAGGCAGCTACCCCGCCCAGCAACGTGCGCAAGGCCGTGGGGTAGTACCCGTCTGCTTTTTAAAGAAGTTGTTGAAATGAGTGGGGTAGGCAAAGCCCAGCCCGTAAGCAATTTCGGCGGTGCTCCAACTCGTGTGTTGCAGCAGAGCCTTGGCCTCGGTCATCATCCGCTCGGCAATGTGCTCGGAGGTGGTCTTACCGGTCAGGTCGCGCACGGCCCGGTTCAGGTGGTTGACGTGCACCGAGAGCTGACGGGCAAAGTCGCCGGGGGTGCGCAGCTGCAGCCCATGAGCGGGCGAGTCGATGGGAAACTGCCGCTCCAGCAGCCCCTGAAACAGCGTCACAATGCGGGTAGCGGCGTTGGGGTGCTGGTAGTAGGTGGCCTGAGGCTGGAGCTTCAGCGCCTCGTGAATGATGAGGTTCAGGTAGTTGCGCACCACTTCCTGCTGGTAGAGGTAGCCTGAGCTAAGTTCCTGCAACATCTTGGCAAACAGGTAGCTTAAGTCGGCGTACTGGGTTTCGTTAACCAAATACACCGGGTCGGAGCCCAGCCGGAACAGCGGCGACTCCTGCAGGCTGGCTGCTCGGTCGTTGATGATGAGAAACTCCTCGGTAAACATGCACAGGTAGCCGCCCTGCTCAGCCGAAACCGGTTCCCAGGAGTAAGGAATCAGCGGATTGGAAAACACCAGCGCGGGCCGGTCGATGAGCACGCCGCGGGTGGCGTAGTTGTAGCGGCTCGTGCCGGTGAGCAGGGAAATCTTGTAGTAGTCGCGCCGGCCGAAGGTGAGTTTGCGGGTGCTGAACTGCTGCCGCTCATACACATTGATGCGGCCCGAGGCCACGATGGGCGGCAAAGCCCCTATGGGTTGGGCAACGCTGGGATCAGACGGAGGAAGCTCTAGGAAAGATGCGGGTACGGCCATGGCCCAAAGTAAGCAATTCAAATCGGCAACGGATGTACCGACTGCCTGGGTTCTGGGTCCGGCGCTTCGCGGGCAAGTCGTGAGGCTACTGTTCACTTCCTGCGTAGTTGTCCCCTTCGAATGCGTGTTTTCAGCGCGTAAACCGGTATAAATCCGCGCCTTAACTCCCGTAAAGACTAGCTACTTCTCCCCTAACGCAGCCTTTATGAAAATGACGACTGGCAAGACCCTACTCTATGGCCTGGCCGCCGGCGCGGCTGGTGTAGCAGCCATGACCCTGGCCGAAAAGCTGGAGCAGGTCTTCACAAAGCGCCCCGACTCCTACGTGCCCGCCCATACCCTGGAGCGCCTGCTGGGCCTGCCCCACAAGCCCGACGAGGAGCGCCTGGCCCTGAACTGGACCATGCACTGGGGCAGGGCATTCTAATGGGGCGGCCCGGGCCCTGATGGCCCAGCGCGGCGTGCGGGGACCCGTAGGCTCGTTTCTGTTTCTGAACCTGCGCCTACTCAACGACCAGACCCTGGAAAACGCCACCGGCGTGGGCGCTCTGCCCTGGACCTGGCCCCGCGACGAGCAGGCTATTGACTTGGTCCACAAGGCCATCTACGCTTTTACCACCGGCGCCCTCACCGACCGGCTTATTCCCGGGCCCGACCAAACGCCCGTGCCGCGCAAGGGCTGGACGGTGGGTGAAAAGGCCTAGGTTTTTCACCCTCAACGTTCTAAACCAACCCGAATAACGCCGGAATTCCTTGCCGGCCAGTCAACACCCGATACTTCCTTTTTCGTGTATACAGCCATGAATTCAGTAAACAAAAGAGTAGTCGTTATTACCGGAGCCTCCAGCGGCATAGGCCGGGCCACGGCCCTGATGCTGGCCAAGCGCGGCGACACGGTAGTGCTGGCCGCCCGCGACGCCGAGGCCCTGCAGGAGCTGGCCGAAGAGTGCGAGCAGGTAGGCGGCCACGCCCTGGCCGTCGACATCGACGTGGCCGTGGAGCAGCAGGTCAACCAGCTGGCCCGCCAGGCCCTGTACGCATTCGACCGGATTGACGTGTGGATCAACAACGCCGCGGTGAATACGCTGGGCCGCTTCGAGGACATTCCCACCGCCGACATTCACCGCCTGCTGGAAGTAAACCTGATGGGCACCATTCACGGCACGCGGGCCGTGCTGCCCCACTTCAAGGCCCGCGGGGAAGGCATCCTGATTAATGTGGCTTCCATGGTGGCTCTTACCGGGCAGCCTTTCGCCGTGCCCTACTCCATCAGCAAGTTCGGGATTCGGGGGCTGAGCTTGAGCTTGGCTCAGGAGCTGGCCAACCAGCCCGATATCCACGTCTGCACGGTGCTGCCCGCCGTTATCGACACGCCCATCTTCAACCATGCGGCCAACTACATGGGGCGGGCCGCCCAGGCTCCCAAGCCCGTGGTGCGGGCCGAGGAAGTAGCCAAAGCCATTACCAAGCTTACCCGCCACCCCAAGAAAGAGGTAATTGTGGGCAACATGGCCCGCATGAACCGCGCCTGGCGCGCCCTGGCCCCGGACATGTTCGACAAGCAGTTTCACAAGATGATTGACAGTCAGCACTTCCAGGATGAGCCCCAGGCGCCCACCTCGGGCAACCTCTACGTGCCGGACCGGGAGCTAACGACCATCAGCGGGGGCTGGAAAGATAAGCCGGGCCAGGAAGGCAAGTCGTCGGGCCTGAAGCGCGCGGCCCAGGTAACGGCCGGGGCCGCCGCCATTAGCGCGACATATCTGCTGGCTACCGCCTTTCTGAACCGCAAAAAAGAGCCCCAGAAGCTGCTGCCCGCCGCCACGGCAGCCACGAACGAACCGGTAGCCCAAACCGTGGCCACCGTGCAGCAGGCCGTGCCCGCCGATGTCGTTTCCGACGCCTTGGCTACCGCAGTATCCGGCAACCATCCGGCGGCCGAGTAAGCTGGGCCGGCAGAAGCTCGAAACCTGCCTGCTTAAAAGAAGGGCATCAAGCTAAGGAATACATCCGGCGTGCCCCCTTTTCATTTCGGGTCATAACAGCCCGCTTGAACTCCTGCCACTGTGGGGGTTCGGGTGGGCTGTTCTGCGTATAGAGCAGCAGCGGCTGTATATTCTCTGGAGCCCCCGCGGCCGGAATTATCCAGCCTAAACTGCTGTTGCGTGCTATTGGTCTGCTCCCGGCTTTCCCCGCCGCATTCAGCCTTGGCAGGAACCCAATTTTTACGCTGGCTTTACTGCCCAACCAAGGCGTACCCTGTTCAGCTTGGCACTGTTCCCAGGGAATATACCTGCCTGGCTATATCTGAGGCAACTCGGCTTATCTGAATGCGTAGGGAAAGCCGCACCCGAGCCCGGGGCCGTTTACATTCCCAAACCTATGCGCAACCTATACTGCTGGCTCCTGCTTTTGCTGGTTTCGGCCCTTTCTATATCTCCCGTTTCGGCCCAGAAAGTGGGCCTGGTGCTCAGCGGCGGCGGCGCCAAGGGCCTGGCCCACGTGGGCGTACTCAAGCAGCTGGAGAAAAACCGGGTGCCCATCGACTACATCGTGGGCACCAGCATGGGCGCCATCGTGGGCGCCCTCTACGCGGCGGGCTACTCGCCCAAGGAAATCGAGGAAATCGTGCTCAAGCCCGAGTTTCAGAACTGGGTGTCGGGCACGCCGCTCGAAGGCAAGGTCTACAACTACTACGACGTGGACCCCACCCCCGCCGCCCTGCACCTGCGTCTGGCCGTGGATTCGACCCTGAAAACCCGAGTGACGCCCAAGCTCGTCGACGACGTGACGCTTAACTACGTGCTGGCCACCATGCTGGCTCCGGCCGGCGCCATTTCCAACTACGACTTCAACAACCTACTGGTCCCCTACCGGGCCGTGGCTTCCGAAGTCTTTACCCGGGAGAAAGTGGTGCAGCGCAGCGGTTCCCTGTCGGATGCGGTACGCAACTCTATGGCGTTTCCGCTGGCTTTCCGCCCCATCCGCCAGGCCGACGGCCGCTACCTCTTCGACGGGGCTGTGGTGGACAACTTCCCCACCGGCGTAATGCGCGACGAGTTTAAGCCCGATATCATCATCGGGGTGAACGTAGGCGACGTGGCCTTCAACAAGTACCCCAAGGAGAAAGACGACCAGCTGCTGACCAGCACCCTGATTTTCCTGGGCTCCAACGTGGCCGATACGACTTCGGTGGGCAAAAACGGTATTTTCATTCAGCCCGACCTGGACGGCATCACGGCCGCCGACTTCAACAAGGTGCGGCAGCTGGTGCAGCTTGGCGAGCAGGCCGCCGACAAGAAGATGGAGCTCATGCTCAAGCGGGTGCAGCGGCGCGAAGATACCCTGGCGCTGCAGCAGCGCCGCCGGGCTTTCCAGGACAAGGCGCCCCGCCCCGACTTCAAGCAGATAACCGTGCAGGGCCTGCCCCGGCAGCAGCAGGATTTCGTACGGCGCTTCTTCGTGCGCAACGGCACCAGCTACTCTCCCGGCGACATCGAGGAAGGTTACTACCGCCTGGTCAACAACGACTTCTTCAACAACGTGTATCCCCGCATCCGCTACGACCAGAAGCAGGAAGGCTACGTGCTCGGCATTGATGCGCGCCAGAACAGCAACCTCACCGCCGACCTGGGCGTGATGCTCTCGACCCGCTCGATGAACAACTTCTACATCGGCGGGGCCTACCGCTACCTGAACCGCTACCTCTACACCGTGCGGGCCGATGCCACCATCGGGCGCTTCTACAACGGGGCCCGGGGCTCGTTCCGCATCAGTATTCCGGGCCGGATTCCGCTGTATTTCGAGCCCACGGTAACCTTCAACAACTTCAACTACCAGGATACCGGCGGCCTGCTGGGCTCCACGGCCCAGAACACCCAGCTCAGCCAGCGCGACTTCAAAACCGAGCTGCAGATTGGCTTCAGCCCCAACTACCGCAGCCGCTATACCCTGAGCGGGGCCTGTTCACGAACCGTGACCAGTACGCCAATACCGACGAAATTAGCTCCAACGCCAGCCTCGACCTGGACCGCCTGCAGGGCCTTACCGCCGCCGGCCGCTTCGAGCGCAACTCCCTGAACCGCCGGCAGTACGCCGTCAGTGGCCGCCGCGCCGACTTCAGCGTGCGGGCCGTGTCGGCGCAGGAGAAGTACACGCCCGGCACCACCGCCGGCGACCTGACCGAGCGCAGCCGTACTCATAATTTCCTGAAGGGCAGCCTGTTTATCGAGCAGTACTTCACTTTCAACAAAGTCGATTCGGTGGGGCGCAAGGTGAATGCCTGGGGCTATATCTTTGATGCTGTGGCTACTACCCAGGGCCCGTTTGCTACCTATCGGGCTTCGCTCACCTCAGCCCCGGTTTTCCTGCCCCTGCCCGATTCCCGCACCTTGTTCCTGGACCGTTACCGGGGCACGGCCTACGCGGCCGTGGGCCTGCGCTACACCCGCGCCGTGCTAGGCCCGGTGGAGTGGCGTACCGAAATCTACGGGCACGTGCTGGTGCGGCAGTGGGAGCGGCAGGAAGGCAACACCCTGCTGGCTGAGCGCGGCAATACCGTTAGCCGGCCCTACCTCACGGCCATGACCGGCTTCGTGTATCAAACCCCCGTGGGCCCGGCCTCCCTGCAATTCATTCACTACGACGACGCCGACAACAAATTCGGCGTGTTTGCCCACATCGGCTACGTCCTCTTCCGCGACCGGTCGTTAGATTAGGTGGTGAAATAGTGAGATGGTGAGTAGTGAGTTAAAATCTCGTGTCATGGCGAGCGAAGCGCGGCCATCCGTCCTCTGCGCAGTACGACCTGCTCTTTTACCAGAAAGCCCTTTTCCGTTGCTTACGAGAAAGGGCTTTTCACTTTAAGAGGCGCAGCACATTTCAGAGGACGGATTGCTTCGTTCCTCGCCATGACACGAGTTTTTAACTCACTACTCACCATTTCACCTCTTCACCATTTCACTACTTCGCCACCTCCTGCGGGTACACTGGTGGCTCGGTAGCGTGGGGGGTGGTGGCGTGGGGCTGTCGGGGCGGCCTCGCAGCCGGCCAGGATGGCGCAGGCAAGATTCTGGCCTTTGTAAACCTTGTTGAAAAAGACGGTAGCCAGCAGCATGGCCGCTATGGGAGCCACCCAGTAGAGCCACAGACCGGTGTAGCTCTGGGCGGCCACGGCGCTGCCCAGGGTGCGGGCCGGGTTGAGGCTCATACTCGACAGCGGGCTTTCGAAGGTGATATACAGCAGTAGCAGTGCGCCAATCAGCCAGCCGGTCGACTTTTTTAGCCGCTCGTGGTGCAGGGCCAGCAGCATGACCACCATCAGGATAAAGGAAATGACGAACTCCGCGCCGAAAGCCACTAGCTGCCCGTGCTTCTTGGGCTCGGTTACCAGATAATCGACGGCCGGGTGCGCGAAGGTGGCGCCCAGCGTCAGCTTGAGCAGCTGCCCCATCAGCAGGCCGCCGGCCAGCTGGGCCAGCATGTACCACAAAGCGTCGGCCCGCCGGATTTTGCCCAGCTGCCAGAAGGCAATGGTCACGGCCGGGTTGATGTGGGCTCCCGACTTCTTGCCCCACGGATTATACACCAGCACCACGATAACCAGGCCCATACCCAGCCCAATACCGGCCCGGCGCAGCAAATCCTGGTCGGCCAGGGCCTGATACACCGGGGAAGCCGGGTGCTCAAACAGGATGGTAAGCAGCGTGCCGCAAAGCATAAAAAAGCCGATGCCCGCCGCCTCGGCCGCGTAGTACGGCCAGTGCCGGCTCCAGGCGCGGCGCATTTCAAAGAAAAAGGTCATTCCTGGTTGAAGTAAAGCAAAGCCGAGCCATCGGTAGACAGCTCGGCTTTACTAACTGGCCCGGCCTCACTTCGGTTACGAACAATGAGCCAGCACCAAGCTAAGGCTGCACCAGAATCAGGGCCGAGGAAGCGGGCAGACTCAGGGGCTGGTCGGCTTCCACCGTCAGCTTGCCCAGCCCTTTCTGGTTGATTTCCTGCCCCCGCAGCACGATGGTATACGCCCCGGCAGGTAGCGGCACCGCAGCGGCCGTCTTGTTACCGTTGAACAGCACCGTGATGCGGCCCCACTCGTCGCCGCCGGCGTGACTTTGCAGCTGGTAGCCCAGAGTGTTGGCGGGCATGGCAGGCAAAAAAGCCAGGTGATTCTGGACCAGCTCCCGGGTAGGCAGGCGGAAGGCCGGGTGGGTGCGGCGCAGGCCAATGAGCTTGCGGTAAAACTCGTACACGCCCGGGTACTGCGCCTTGCGAGTCCAGTCGAGCTGGTTCACGTTGTCGGGCTGGTTGTAGGAGTTGTGGGAGCCGCCCTTGGTGCGCAGAAATTCGTCGCCGACGGGCAGAAACGGAATGCCCTGGCTGGTAAACACGATGGTGTTGCTGAGCACGTCCATTTTGATCAGCTCTTCTTCCGAGGCGCCGGGGTTGGCTACCGTGAGCTTGTCCCAGAGCACCCGGTCGTCGTGGCAGGCCACGTAGTTGATGGCCTGGCTGGGCTCGTTGGCCCAGGGCGCCTTGGAGTAGTTCACCTTGCTGTAGTCGAGCTGAGGGTGCTGGGTGGCGGCCACGATGCCAAACTTCACGCTTTCCTCCAGGCCCAGCTGCCCGCTGGCAAACCCAGCCTCGTTCTGGCGGGCATAGTGGCCCTTCACCGCATCGCGTAGCTCGTCGCCGAAGGCCGCAATCCGGTCCAGCTTGGGCACGTTGGCTTTCACGGCCCGCTCGGTTTCGGGCAGCGGGCTGGCGCCGGCCGTCCAGCCTTCCCCGTAGATAAAGATGCTGTGGTCAATTTCGTCCAGTGCCACCCGCACGGCCCGCATCGTGCGCAAGTCGAGCACGCCCATGAGGTCGAAGCGGAAGCCGTCGACGTGGTATTCCCGGGCCCAGTACGCCACCGACTCCACGATGAGCTTGCGCACCATGGGCCGCTCGGAGGCCACCTCGTTGCCGCAGGCAGTGGCGTCGGAGTAGGAGCCGTCGGGCTTCTGGCGGTAGTAGTAGCCGGGCACGAGCTGGTCGAAGGAGCTGCGGGCAGCGTTGGCAGTGTGGTTGTAGACCACGTCGAGCACGAGGCGCAGGTCGTGGCGGTGCAGGGTTTGGACCAGCTGCTTGAACTCCCGGATGCGGGCGGCGGGGTCGGCCGGGTTGGTGGCGTAGGAGCCCTCGGGCACGGAGTAGTGCAGCGGGTCGTAGCCCCAGTTGTAGTGGTTTTCCTCCAGCTTGCTTTCATCCACCGAGGCAAAATCGTTGGTGGGCAGCAGGTGCAGGTGCGTAATGCCCAGGTCCTGCAAGTGCTGCAGCCCGGTGCTCACGCCCTGCGGACCGGCGGTGCCGGTTTCGGTCAAACCCAGAAACTTGCCCTTGTGCTCGATGCCCGACTGTGGGTGCATAGACAAATCCCGCACGTGGGCCTCACCGATGACGATGTCGGTTGTCTGCTTGAGCTCAGGGCGCCGGTCGTCGGGCCAGGCCGGTGGGCTCACGGTGGCCGGGTCGAGCAGGGCGCCGCGCAGACCGTTCAGTCCCACGGCGTGCACGTAGGGGTCGGGCACTTCGGCCATGAGCTGGCCCCGATGGTGGCCTGCACCACGTAGAAGCGGCCCGGCGGCTGGGCCGGCAGCTGGTACACCCAGGTTCCGCCCGTCGACTTTTCCATGGCGTACGAAGCCACCGCCTCACCGCCCGTGCCTTCCGCGTAGAGCTTGAGCAGCAGGGCCTCGGCCGTGGGAGCCCACACCCGTAGCCGGGCCTGCCCCCGCACAAAGGTCAGGCCCAGGTCGGAGCCGGGGTAAGTCGGGTAGGCGGCAAAGTCGGGGATTTTGGAGCTGGTTTTATTGGACAAGGCGCAGGCAGTGGCCACAAAGAGCAGGCTTAGAAACAGCAGAAACTTCATAGAAACAAAGTTGCTCAAAAGCGGGCAGGAATTCCCTGCTCCCAGCCACCCGCCGTTCCTCCAGCAGGCTCAGCCGGATAAACTCAACTGATAATTTCTTTGGAAGAAGCTGGAGAAGCGAAGCATATTTACGCCAGCGAATAGTCAAAGCTGCTTTCTTAGCGCTACCAATACGTTGCAATCAACTGATTGCCAGACATGTTATTAGGTAAACAGATTACATCATTACCTTATCTAGTTTACCAAAGCTTACGCACGCATTGGTAAACACAGTGTCGTGTAATCAACCATCTGATTACCTTCCCTAGATTGAAGCTTGGTAAACTCTTGGTTATTATTTAAAAGTCTGTTTACCTGATAAAACAGCCTCCAATTCTCTGCCGCAACGGCTATAGAAAAGAGCGTTTAGTGCGCTAACCCGTGCTTGGCCACAAACTCCCGCAGCAGGCGGGCCACATCCTGCGGGGCCTCCAGGGGCGGCAGGTGACCCACGCCACCCAGGATTTCCAGGGGCGTATTATCGGGCAGGTAGGGCAGCGTTTCCAGCCCGTGTACCGAGGGCGACATAATCGGGTCGGCGCTGCCAGTGATGATAAGGCAGGGCACCTGAACCAGGCAGAGGCGGGCGGCAATATTCTCCCGGCTGCCGTAGCGCAGCCACGCGTCCCAGGCCGGGTGGGAAGTCCGCAGGTTGTCTTCGATAATGGCAGCTTGTACCTGCTCGTCCACCGGGCGCACCACTATCCGGGCAAACGTGGCCGCGGCGGCGGCGGGCCGGCCAAATTCTTTAAGCGAAGCGGCCCGGTACTCATCGGTCATGGGCTCGATGGTGGGCGGCGAAGGAGCCAGCAGCACCAGGCCGCGTAAGCCGGGCGGCTGCTCCGAAGCCACAAACATGGCCATTTTGGCCCCCATGGAATGCCCGACCAGCACAAAGTTGGTAAGTCCGCGCCGCTCGATGAGGGCCAGCACATCGGCCGCGTAGTCTTCCACGGCGTAGCCCAGCGTCGGGGCGGGAGCCTGCCCGAAGCCGCGCAAGTCGGGGGCCAGGCAGTGAAAATCCGGGCTTAGCTCATCGAGCACAAGCTGCCACTCCCGGCCGCTGCCAGCCCAGTAATGCAGAAAAACAAAGGTCAATGAGCCGGTGCCGGCTTCCAGAGTGGGTAAGTCGATAGGTTGGGGCATGAAGCAGAACAGTTACTTTCCCTGACGTACGCAAAGCCCCGCTGTGTGGCGTACGGATTAAGTTACTTCCACCGAATCTTTTGTCCGGCCTGCCCCACCTGCAGCCGGGCGGGCAGCTTGGCCAGGATTACGTCGCGCAGGGTAGAGAGCAGCAGCAGGCGCACAAAGCCGTGGTGCACTACCAGGCTCACCTCCCGTACCGGCTCGGGCGCGGCGAAGCGCTTCACCATTGGGTTGCGGCCCACTTCCTCCAGCACCGACAGCTCGGGCACCAATGTGTAACCGTTGGTGCGGCTCACCAGCTGCTTCAGGGTTTCAATCGAGCCGCTTTCGTAGGTGTAGGGTCGGGGCGTGGCCGGGGCCGGCGGGTTGCACAGGTTTAGCACCTGGTGGCGGAAGCAGTGGCCCTGCTGCAAAAGCCAGAGGCCGTCGGCATCCAGGTCGGCGGGCTCCAGCAACTCCTTATTGTACAGCGGGTGGCCTTCGGCCACGTAGCCCAGAAACGGCTCTTCCAGCACCGGAATTTCGCGCAGGGCCCGGTCGTCGAGCGGGGTCACGAGCAGGCCCACGTCGAGGGTGTGGCCTTTGAGGCGCTCCATAATCTGGGCCGACTGCAGTTCCTCCACGTGCAGGCGCAGCTGCGGATACCGCTCGGCCAGCTCCACCAGAAACAGGGGCACGAGGTAGGGCGCCAGCGTCGGAATCACGCCCAGGCGCAGCTCCCCCACCACGTCGCCTTTTTCGAGCTGCACTACTTCCTGCAGCTGCTGCACCTCGCGCAGCACCTGCCGGGCCTGCTGCACTACTTTGGCTCCTACGGCCGTAGGCCGCACGCCCTTGCTGGTCCGGTCGAACAGCAGCACACCCAGCTCCTCTTCTAGCTTCTGGAGCTGCATGCTCAGCGTGGGCTGGGTAACAAAGCACTTCTCGGCGGCCAGCACGAACTGCCGGTGGGTATCGAGGGCGACGAGGTATTCCAGCTGCTGCACGGTCATGCCGCAAATATAGCCGCCAGTTATAGATGA
The DNA here is from genome assembly GCF_022919215.1 of Hymenobacter cellulosilyticus. Lineage (NCBI taxonomy): Bacteria > Pseudomonadati > Bacteroidota > Cytophagia > Cytophagales > Hymenobacteraceae > Hymenobacter > Hymenobacter cellulosilyticus. The sequence goes on from NZ_CP095046.1 coordinate 705,935, forward strand.
GCTTCGTTCCATCAACGCCTCTTATACAACTAGCCGCCAACGCAGCCGTAACTCCGGTACTTACATTTCGCGCTGCGCATGAAACTACTCCTGGTTGAGGATGAGCCCAAGCTGGCCTCGTTTATTCAGAAAGGCTTTCAGAACGAGGGCTACGAGCTGGATGTGGCCTTCGACGGGCAAATGGGCCTGTCCTTGTTCCGGCAAAACAGCTACGACCTGATTGTGCTCGACGTGAACCTGCCCCACATCAACGGCTTTGCGCTCTGCCGGCTGATTCGGGCCGACAATGCCCGCGTGCCGGTGCTCATGCTCACGGCCCTCGACAGTCTGGAAGACAAAACCCTGGGCTTTGAGGCCGGGGCCGACGACTATTTGGTTAAACCCTTCAAGTTTCAGGAGCTGCTGCTGCGAGCCCGGGCCCTGACCAAGCGCAATGCCACGGAAGCCGGCGTGAAGCGCATCCTGCGCATGGCCGACCTGGAGCTCAACCTGGAAAGCAAAACCGTGACCCGCGCCGGGCAGCGCATCGACCTGACGGCCAAGGAATACTCCCTGCTGGAACACCTACTACTGAACCGGGGCAAAATCGTGTCCCGCATCGACATCACCGAGAAAGTCTGGGAGCTGGATTTCGACACCAACACCAACGTCATTGACGTGTATATCAGCCACCTGCGCCGCAAGCTCGACAAAGGACACGAGCCCAAGCTCATCCACACCGTAGTCGGCATGGGCTACGTGATGCGGGAGGAGTAGGATAGTTGTTGCGTTCAAATCTGCTGTCATTGCAAGCAGCGCGAAGCAATCCGTCCTCTACGCAGGTAGTCCCGACCTTTCTCCAGAAAGCCCTTTGCCATTAGCGACGATTAGAGCTTGTCTCTTTAGAATACGCAGCACATTTCAGAGGACGGATTGCCACGGCTGCGCCTCGCAATGACACGCTTATTTGAACGTCACCTTGCCACTCACCACCTCGCCATTTCACCCCATGCTGATTCGCAACAAGCTTATTCTGCGGTTTATGGCGCTGGTGTTTGCCATTCAGCTGTGCCTGACGGGGTTTATCTATTACTACAGTGCCCGGGCCCGGGAATTGCGGTTTTACCACCGGCTGGAAGGCAAGGCCGAGCAAACGGCCAACCTGCTCATTCGGCGGCTCAGCCTGGACCCCGGAGTGCTGCGCAGCTTCCGCAAGAAGGATTTGCTGACCATGCACAACGAGCGGATCAGCATTTACGACGCGCAGCGGCAGCTCGTGTTTCACCTGGCCCAGGAAGACGAGCCGGCCTCGGCCCGCGACGCGGAGTATTTCAGTCAGATTACCCGTAAGAAGCCGGCCCGCTTCCGGGAAGGAAAGGTCGAGACCCTGGGCATCCTGTACCGGTACAAAAAGCGGGAATACCTGGTGTTTGTGGCCGGGCGCGACCAGTTCGGCGGCCGGGAGTTCGATACGCTGACGTCTATCCTGCTCTGGGGCAACCTCGGGGCGCTGGTGCTCATCATCGGGGCAGCCTGGCTGTTTGCCGACCGTTCCCTGCGGCCCCTGCAGCGCATGGTGGCCGAGGTGAAGGGCATTACCGCGTCGGACCTGAAGCGGCGGGTGGATGAGGGCAACCGGCAGGACGAAATTGCCCAGCTGGCCATGACCTTCAACCAGATGCTCAGCGGATTAGAGCAGGCGTTTGAAAACCAGAAAAGCTTTGTGGCCCACGCCTCCCACGAGCTGCGCACCCCGCTGGCCAACGTGCTGGGCACCCTGGAAACGGCCTCGGCCTACGACACTGACCTGCCCGCCGCCAAGCGCAGCATCGACTCGGCGGTGGAAGAAATCCAGAAAGTCATTGACCTGACCAACGGCCTGCTGACCCTGGCCAAAGCCGACGACACGTCCTTTGCCCGCGCGGCCGTGTCGCTCGACGACGTGGTGCTGCAGGCCGTGGATGCCTGCAAGCTGCGCTACCCCGGCCGCAGCATCCAGGTTGATTTCGGCACCTGGCCCGAGGCGGTGGAGGAAGTATTCGGGACGCGTGGCAACGGGCAGCTGCTGCAAACGGCCGTGCTCAACCTGCTCGACAACGCCTGCAAATACTCCGACCAGGCCGTGCGCGTGCAGCTCAGCTACCAGTCGCCCCGCACGCTGCAGCTCACCGTGGCCGATACCGGCGCGGGCCTGCCGCCCGAGGAAGCTGCCCGGGTGCTGGAACCGCTCTACCGGGGCCCGAACGGGCTTGACAAACCCGGCTACGGCCTGGGCTTGGCCATTACCCAGAAAATTATTCAGGTGCACGCCGGCCAGTTGCTGTTCAGCTCCCGCCCGGGTCAGGGCACCACGGTTACGCTGCTGCTGCCGGCCGCATAAGCCGCCGCGCGTTCAGGTTATTTTAATGTGGTAGTCAGACCACGTTAATGTCGGGGCTGGTCCTTTGCAGAGAACTTACGCAAGCACCCGATGAAACCAACCACTCATGCTTCTCCCCAGTGCTGGCCTGGCTGGCCGTGCTGCTTTTGTCTTTCGGCCTCAACCTGTACCTGCTGCTGGGCCGTCCGCCGGCCGCACCAGCTCCGCCGCCGGCCTCCCCCACCCGGCTGGTCAGCAACCCGGCCAACGACGATGACGACGACACGAACGAGGAAGATGATGCTTCCTGGGTAGCCCTGAGCGAAGAGCTGCGCGAAACCCGCCGGGAACTGGCCGACTGCCGGGGTCACCGCGCCTCTGCGGCCAACCACCAGGCGGTCAGCCAATAATTAACCAGCCCGTTCCTTTTTCCGTATTCATTTCCCTGCCCGTATTCCCATGAGAAACCTGCTTTTTTCTTTGCTCGCCCTGTCAGCCTCGTGTAGCTCTCCCGCTACCGACTCAGCCCATCTGGCCTCTGCTTCAGAGGATTTGCCGGTGCAGACGGTCGGCCAGCGCACTACCGGGCCGGCCCCCACGGCGGCCATGGCCTACGACTTTTCCCGCCCGGCGGCTACCTACCCTATGCCTGCTGAGCTAGCCGAGCTGTCGGGCATTGCCCTGGCCGGCACCACCCATATTACCGGTGTCGAAGACGAAACCGGCAACCTCTACGAGTACAACCTCAGCACCAAGAAAGTCGATCGGGTCATTCCCTTCGGCGGCAGCGGCGACTACGAAGACCTGGCCCGCGTGGGCTCCGACTGGTTTATCATGCGCAGCGACGGGAAGCTGTTTCGCTACGCTGGTGGCAAAACCGAGGAGTTTGAAACCGGGCTGAGCTTTGCCAACGAAACCGAGGGCCTGACCTACGACGCGGCCTCCAAAACTTTGCTGGTGGCCTGCAAAGCCGAGCCGGGTGCCGGACTTTCCTACAGCCAACGGGCCATTTACCGTCTGCAACCCGGCACTTTCAAGGCCGAAGCCAAACCCGCGTACGTGCTGGATGTAGACGCCATTCGGAACTCCAGCCCCGCGGCCGAGGCAGAAAAGTCGGGCAAGAAGGGTAAAAAGAAGAGTAGCGGTAAGAGCTTCTCGCCCTCGGCCGTGGCCGTGCACCCGGTTACCCAGCACGTATTTGTGTTGTCGGCCAAGCAAAACGGCATCGTGGAGCTCGACCAAAACGGCCAGCTCCTGGCGGCCCAGCCTTTGCCCGCCGACTTGTTTCCCCAGGCCGAAGGGTTGGCTTTTGCCCCCAACGGCGACTTGTATGTAGCCACCGAAGCCAAGGATGCCGACCAGGCTATGATTCACTTGTTTCGGGTGCAGGCTCGCTAGAGTACTTTTCTCATTCAGAACCAGCCCTGTGCTGCGCTGCTACGGCAGGGCGGCACAGGGCTTTACGTTTTTACTATTACCACACTCTATACTACTATCAACATTATCAATTTTCATTATACAGCAGCAAGCTCAACCTTTGTCCAGCGCCAGTTCAGCCCGGCGCTTCGACCTCCAACCTTTTTCTGCATTTCTTTTCCAATGGAAGAATCTACTCAACCCAAGAAGCTGACCACGGCGGCGGGCCGCCCGATTTTCGACAACCAGAACTCGGTATCGGCCGGGGCCCGGGGCCCATTGCTGCTGCAAGACTACTTCCTGCACGAAAAGCTGGCTCACTTCAACCGGGAGCGGATTCCGGAGCGCGTGGTGCACGCCAAGGGCTCCGGGGCCTACGGCACCTTCACCGTGACCCACGACATCACCCACCTGACCCGGGCCAAGCTCTTCAGCAAAGTCGGCAACGAGTGCCGCATGTTTGCCCGCTTCAGCACCGTGGGCGGCGAGAAAGGTTCGGCCGACACCGAGCGGGACCCCCGCGGCTTCGCCCTGAAATTCTACACCGAAGACGGCAACTGGGACCTGGTGGGCAATAACACGCCCGTGTTCTTCGTGAAAGACCCGGTGAAGTTTCCCGACTTTATCCACACCCAGAAGCGCGAAGCCCGCTCCAATCTGAAGAGCCCCACAATGATGTGGGACTTCTGGAGTCTAAACCCCGAAAGCCTGCACCAGGTCACGATTCTGATGTCGGACCGGGGCACGCCCTACGGCTACCGCCACATGCACGGCTACGGCTCCCACACCTTCTCGCTGATTAATGCCCAGAACGAGCGGGTATGGGTGAAATTCCACTTCCGCACCGAGCAGGGCGTGAAGAATTTCAGCAGCGACGACTCGGCCCAGATGAAGGCCCAGGACGCCGACTTTGCCCAGCACGATTTGGTAGCGGCCATCGACAACGGCAATTTCCCCCGCTGGAAGATGTTCATCCAGACCATGACCCAGGAGCAGGCCCGCACCTTCCGCTGGAACCCCTTCGATTTGACGAAGGTGTGGCCCCAGGGCGAGTTTCCGCTCCAGGAAGTGGGCGTGATGGAGCTCAACGAAGTACCCGTCAACTACCACGCCCACGTCGAACAGGCCGCCTTTGCCCCCGCTCACGTGGTGGATGGCATCGGCTACTCGCCCGATAAAATGCTGCAGGGCCGCCTGCTGGGCTACCCCGATGCCCAGCGCTACCGCCTGGGGGCCAACTACGAGCACCTGCCCGTAAATGCCTGCCCCTACGGCTTCAGCAACTACCAGCGCGACGGCCAGATGGCCCTCGGCAACAACGGCGGCCCCGGCCCCAACTACTTCCCCAACTCCTTCGACGGCCCGGTGGAAGACAAGACTGTAGGGGAACCCGCCGAGCAGCTCGACGGCCTTTATGCCGACCGCTATGACCGCAACGAAGGCCCCGGCGACAACGACCACTACACCCAGCCCGGCAACCTGTTTCGCCTGCTCGACGCCCAGGCCCAACGCAACCTCATCGATAACATCGTGGGCTCGATGAGTGGCATCAGCGGCCCGAAGAAGGACCTCATCGTGCAGCGTCAGCTCTGCCACTGGTTCCGCGCCGACATCCGTCTGGGCATGGCCATTGCCAAGGGCTTGGGAGTTGATGTGGAAATGCCCACGCAACATGTAGCCGCCGCTGCGGTTTAAATAAAACTCGCACACCTTTTTCTGCACAAAGAGCCGGCCCCCGCAAGGAGGCCGGCTCTTTGGTTTTTCGTGTCATTGCGAGGCGCAGCCGCGGCAATCCGTCCTCTGAAATGTGCCGAGCTTCCTGAAGTGAAAAGCCCCTGACTACCGCGTGTAGTCAGGGGCTTTCTGGTAAAAGGACGGGACTACCTTCACAGAGGACGGATTGCCGCGCTTCGCTCGCAATGACAAGTTGGAAGGCGTCGCCTCTTTGCCATTACTAGGAGGTTTACACCTCTACTTTCAGCGTGGCCGGCTGCTTGGTGACTTGGAACATTTCGCCGTGGGGCACGATGGTAATCTGGCCGTACTCCTGCAAGAGCTGGCGGTAGGCTTCCGAGACTTTACGTGGATTTCGGTCGAGGTCATAGAGGCCACAAGCGTTGACTTTGCCGATTTTCTGGCTCAGGCCGATATCCCAGTCGACCTGATCAATGAGAGAATACCAGGTGAAGCCCAGCACCGGAATGCCTTCCTCGCGCATCCGCAGAATGTTGACCCACTGCTTCCAAAGCCAGGTGGGCGCGTCGTGGGCGTTGAAGACGTTGGTTTCGGTGTGCATCACCGGCTTGCGGTAGCGCAGGTAGTACTCGTGGGTGATGTTGTACCAGCCCAGCACGTCCATGCTGGTGCATTCCTCGCCGTTGGGCAGGATGATTCGCTCGTTGCGGCCGTAGTAATCGTTACCCATCACCTGGTAGCCCGGCGGCTCCCCGGCCATAAACCAGTCGTATTCCTGCCGGGTCATCCCGTTGTCGTACAAGTAGTTGAGCACATCGGCATCAGGGTGGCGGGCGTAGAGCAAATCCAGGGACAGGAAGCGCAGCTTGTTTTCCAGCTTGATGCGGGCACAGGGCGTGGCGCGCAACTCGTGGATGTACTCGGCCGACTCACTTTGCACGATGATGCAGTCGGGGCGGGCCTGGGCAATCTGCTGGTTGGCCATGATGCTGGCGGCCACAATGTGCTTCATGGCCGTCACGAAGGCCCGGTCGGAGCGCAGCTGCTCGTTCCAGATGCCATCCTTGGCGCTCATGCGGGCCGTCACGAAAATCTCGTTGATGGGCGTGTAATAGCGCACCCAGGGGTAGCGGCGGGCCACGGCCTGGGCATACTCGGCAAAGTGCACAGGCAGCTCCGGGTTCTGGAAGGTGCCAATCCAGTCAGGCAGGCCAAAGTGCAGCAGGTCCAGAATCGGGGTGATTTCCAGGCGCTGCATTTCGGCCATTACCTGGTCGGCAAACTCCCAGTCGTACTTGCCCGGCCCCAGGTGAATGCTGTAGTACGGGAGGCCGTAGCGCAACACCTTCAGGCCCATGTCTTTCACCAGCGCCAAATCCTCTTTCCACCGCTCGTAGTGTCCGCACTCGGCCAGCAGGTCGCGGCGGGTTTTGCCGTTGTCGATGGTGGGGTACGAGCACTCGATGCCGGTGGCAAACATGAAGTTGCCGGGCTCCCCCGTGGGCAGGCCGCTGCCGTCACGTCCCCCGGCCCCGCCGTATTCGTCGCCGGCGTAGTTGCCTTCCCCGAACCGGTCCTTGATATGCTTTAAAAAGTCTTTCGCCATACGATTTTATAACGCCAGATTTACTTCGCGGCCCGCGGATAAGAACCTAATTTATCAGTCCAGTCGCACGTCATTCCGAGCTGGCCGAGGAATCTCGCGTGCAGCGGTAACCTGATTAGATTGGCAACATCAGCACGCGAGATGTCTCTTCTCTGCTTGAAGCGCAGAATGGTCGACATGACGTTCGGCAGTAGGACATTCTGCCAAACAACAACTGAACTACCCCGGCTCGGGCACTCTTTAGTTTAAAGGCAGAAGGGGAATTAATGTTCGGCCTACTTCTGGTTTTCCAGGAATTTATCGGCGGTGCGCAGGGCCAGGGCCATGATGGTCAGGGCCGGATTGACACTCAGGGCACTGGGAAACACCGAGTTGTCGCAGATGTAGAGGTTGGGCACGTCGAAAGCCTTGCCGTTGGCGTCTACCACCGCGTCGTCGCCCGAGAGGCCCATGCGGGCCGTGCCGATGACGTGGGCCGAGCGGGGAAAGGCCCAGATATCGGTGGCGCCGGCCGCTTCCCAGATCTGCCGCATCAGCTTTTCGGCGTGGGCACTCATCCGGATTTCATTGTCGTGGTTGGTGAAGTGCAGCCGGGGCTTGGGCAGGCCACGGGCGTCCTTTTCCTCGGCCAGCTCCAGAAAGTTGTCGGCGTGGGGCAGACAGTCGCCCAGGATGTTGATGCCGGCAATGTGGTTGTACTGCTGCATATACTGCCGCAGCGCCCCCCCCCACAGCTTGCGGCCCCGGGCCACTTGCCCGGCAAAAGTAACTGGCATAATGCCAATGCTTTGCAACAAGTATCCACCGGCAAAATCCGCGTCTTTGGGCCGGAAGGTATCCTGGGAAATCAACGAGCCGGGAATGCCTTTGAAGGGCCGGACTTCCTCAGCAAACGTGCCGAACACCTGCACGCCGGGGTGGGCCATGAAGTTGCGCCCCACGTGCCCGCTGCTCAGGGCCAGCTCATTGAGCAGCAAGAGCCGCGGCGTTTCGACGGCCCCGGCGCACAAGAACAGGTGGCGGCAGCGCAGGCGCTGCTCTTGCCCGTTTTGCTGGTAGATAACCCCGGTGATTTTGCCCGTGCTGTCCCGCTCAATCTCGGTGACGTAGCAATTGGGCCGGATGTCGGCGCCGTGGGCGGCAGCCAGGGGCAGAAAGGTTACGTCCATGCTGGCCTTGGCTCCGGTGCTGCAACCAGCCTGACAGAAGCCGCGGTTGGTACAGGCCTCGCGCCAGCCCACACCCTCCTGGTAGTAGCGCGCCGACAACGCCGCATTGGCCGCCGGCGACGTTTGGATGCCCAACGCTTCGCAGCCGCGCTGCATGAGTTGGGCGGCCCCATTGAGCGGCAGCGGAGCCAGCGGGTAGCCCTTGCGCCGGGCCGGGCCCCAGGGATAGGGCGTGGGGCCCGAAATGCCTAAAAACTGCTCCAGTTCCTCGAAATACGGCTCCAGTTCCTCGTACCCAAACGGCCAGTCCTGACCCACGCCGAAGTCGCGGTGCAGGTGCAGATCTTCGGGCTGGGGGCGCGGGGTATAGGCCGTGTAGTGCAGCGTGGAGCCGCCGACGCCGGTGCCGGAGTTGTTTTTGCCGAAGGCTACCGGGTCGTGGCCGGCCGAAAGCCGCTCATCGTTCCAGAATAGAAACTCCTGGGCTTTTTCGTCGGTGGCAAAGTCCTTTTTTGGGTCGTGCCAGGGACCGGCCTCCAGGGCCACCACCTTCAGGCCGGCCATGGCCAGGCGGGCCAGCAGCGGCGCCCCGCCGGCCCCGGTCCCGATGACGATGCAGTCCACGGTTTGGGCGGGCAGCGGAATTTCAAGGGGCGCCGGCTCGGGCACGATGGGCGTTTCGACCAGCGGCGTATCGGCCAGCAGGCTTTGCAGCAGCGGGTCCTGAATTTCCGGCTTCACCGGGTTCAGCACGCCTTCTTCCAGGGTTTCTTCGTCGGGCATAAGGTGAAATGGTGAGGTGGTGAAATAGTGAGTTTTCTGTTCGAATGGTGCCGTTTGAATGGTGTAGGTAGTGCGGTCAGCACGACAACTCACCAGTTCACCATCTCACTAGCTTACCTCTTCCGGTTCCCGGTCTTCTTTCTCGTTGAGGCCAATTTTCGACCAGCCGGGCACGTCGGCCATGCCAGCATAGCCGATTTCTTCATGGGCCAGGGGATGGGCGTAGTAGTTTTCGGTCATTTCGGCCAGCAGCTCCTCGAAGAAGCGGTTGGCCGACAGCGTATCCCAGATCGGGCCCGGCGCGGTTTCGTTTTGCACGGCTTGCAGTACGGCATCCTGCTGCAAGCCGGTCAGCTGCTCAAACGGGGCCCCGAACATAACCCGGGCACTTTCCCGGATACCGCCCAAACCCAGGCGGTAGGCTTCACGGTCGGGGGCAGCACGTCGTAGCGCCAGCCGTCGGAATGCCCGGCCAGCAGGCGCTGGTCGATGATGGAAGCCAGCTCGATGGGCGCTTCCCGGTCGGGTTGCGGCAGCAGGCGGGCGGCTATGCAGCGCAACAGCTCGTAGGTGTCGGCGTCAAAGAATTGGGGCTTGTAGTCGGGCGCGTCGAGGCGGGCCTGCAGGGCCGTGCGGGTGGCTTCGGTTACGAGGTCGGTGGCCAGCAAGGCGCGCACGGAACCCGCGGGGTAAGGAGAGGAGGCCATATCGGGAAGGGAAGCCATAAAAGATTACGTTACTGACGAGCTAAGCACGTGGAAGGTTATGGCCGTTGAGCTTCAACGTGCCTGATAAACCAGGCCGGCCGGGTTTTGTCCCGCGCATTTCTAAAATAATCAGCACGTTACCCGAAGCGGGCCCAGCTGATTTACCCCTACGCAGCCGTCGGAGCCGAGGCTGGCCTATATAGCGTAGATGCAACATTGAGCCGGGTTTTGTCTACCTTGAACAGGAATTACTCCTACCTGTTGCACCTCCCCTATTGCGTATGAAGCACCTTTTTTACTCACTGCTGGCCCTGGGGCTGGCCCACCCGGCCGCCGCTCAGCTGAGCGGCACCAAAACCATTGACCCGGCCGGTACGGGTCCCAATAACTACTCCACCTTCACCGCCGCCATTACCACCCTGAACGCCGCCGGCGTAGGTGCCGACGGGGTGCTGTTTGAGGTGAAAAGCGGAGTCGTCTTCCCCGAAATTGCTCCGGCTATTACCGTCAGCGGCTCGGCCACGGGCCGCATCATCTTCCTCAAAGAAGGCACCGGCGCCAACCCCCGGCTGCAGGGCACGGGCAGCGGCACCACCGACGCCGGCCTCACGCTAGACGGGGCCGACTTTGTGACCATCAACGGCATCGACGTGACGGACGCGGCGGCCAACACCACGGCGGCCCAGCAGCTGGAATACGGCTTCTGGCTGAAAAACGGCGCTACCAATAACCTGGTGCTCAACAGCACCGTGGACCTGAACCGGGCCAACCCCACCAAAACCTCCGGGGTGTTCTTGCAGGACGGCAACAACAACCTGAACCGGTTTCTCTCGAACACCATCCAGGACTGCTTCTACGGCTACAACTTCGACGCGGGCAGCACCAACTACGACAACGGCAACGAAATCGGGATGCTGGTGGGTGGGGCCGCCAGCCGGGTGCTGACCATCGGGGCCGGGGCCGCCAATCTGCCCACGGGCATTGTGTACGGCATCTATCTGCGCAGCCAGACCGGGGCCAAGGTGTCGGGCACGGAGGTGGCGGGCCTAACGGGCACCAGCTCGGTCTACGGCATCTACTCGACGGGCACCGGCAACACCGTCGATATTGCCGACAACCGCGTGCACGCCCTGACGGCCACCAACAGCTCGGGCGCGGCCCAGGGCATCTACGTGAACAGCGGCACGTTGCACAGCATCTACCGCAACTACACCTACGACATTGCCGCCACCGGCGCCACGGGCTTTGCCTCGGGCATGGACATTACGGCCGGCACCACCAACAACGTCTACAACAACTTCGTCTACGACATCCGGGCCCTGGCCAGCACGGCCGGCACCTCGGTGCGGGCATTGAGCTTTCGGGGCGGCACCACCAACTACTGCTACCACAACACAGTGGTGCTGACCGGCGCGCCTACTGCGGCCACCAACAAAAGCGGGGCTTTCTATATTTCGGGCAGCCCCTCGGTTGACTTGCGCAACAACATCTTTGTCAACCTGATAACCTTGCCCAGCGGCGGAGGCGGGGTGGCCGCGGCCTTCTTTAAGAGCACGGCTGTGCTGACCAACCTGGCCGCGGCTTCCAACAACAACCTGTTGTACGCCGGTACGCCTTCGGCCGAAAAGCCGATTTTCTACGGTGTAGCCACCACGCCCGCCGTCGACCAGACCCTGGCCCAGTACAAGCAGCGCGCCGCCCCAGCTGACCAGAGCGCCGTGACCGAGAACGTACCTTTCGTGAACCCGCTCACCGACCCGCACCTGCAGGCCGGCGCGGCCACGCAGGCGGAAAGCAGCGGCATGAGCCTGGCCAGTTCTCCCCTGCCCGTGCCCACGGATATCGACAACGCCGCCCGCACCGTGGCTACACCCGACCTGGGCGCCGACGAAGGCACGTTCCAGGGCGTCGATGTATCGGGCCCCAGCATTGCCTACCAGCGCCTGCCCAACACGGCCAGCACCGGCAACCGCAGCCTGACCGTGACAATTTCCGACCCGAGCGGCGTGGCTACGGGAGCCCTGATTCCGCGGCTCTACTACAAGAAGAAAACCGATGCCAACGTCTTTACCGAGCCCAATGACGCCACCGGCAACGGCTGGAAATGGGTAGCCCCGGCCTCCGCGGCCTCCGTCAGCTACATCTTCCTGCTCGACGTGGCCAAGCTGCGCAGCGCCCCCGTAGTCGGCGACTCAATTCAGTACTTCGTAACGGCCCAGGACCTGGCGGCCACGCCCAACGTGAGTGCCACGCCCGGGGCCGGTTTTGCCGCTACCTCGGTGGCCAGCATTACCAGCGCCCCCACCAAGCCCAGCGTCTACAAGGTGCTCGGCCTGCTCAGCGGCATCAAAACCGTGGGAACCGCCGCCACCGCCGATTATGCCACGCTGACGGCGGCCGTGGCCGATTTGAACTCCAATGAGCTGGGCGGGGCTTTGACGTTGGTGCTGCAGGATGCTGCTTACCCCACCGAAACCTACCCGTTGACGTTGAGCGCCAACACCGGCAGCAGCGCTACCAATTCGGTTACCATCCGCCCGGCCCCAAACCGCGCCGTGACGCTGACGGCCAACACCTCCACTCCGCTCTTCATCGTGGATGCCAGCAACGTAACTATTGAAGGAAGCACCGGCGGCGCCAACAGCGGCAGCCTTGCGCTGACCAACGCCGGCACGACTTCCAGCAGCGGGGGCATCTTCGTGACGGGCCGCGACGTAACGCTGCGCGGACTCAGCATTCAGGGCAGCAGCTCGGCTACGGCCTATGGGGTGGCCTTCAGCGGGGCTACCAATGGCACCGTGCGCGGTTGCACCATCACCCGTACCGGCACCGGCATTCAGGCCCAGGCCAGCTGCGTGAACTTCACGGCGGCCAACAACACCATCGGCAGCAGCACGGCCGCCGACAAGATTGGTACCAGCGGTATTGTCATAACGGCTACGCAGGGCTTTGTGCTCAATGGCAATACTATTGCCGGCGTCACGCGGGCTACGAGTCCTGCGGTGGCCGGCATCGTGGTGGGCACCACGTCGGCCGATGGCGTCATTGCCTCCAACCAGATTCGGGACATCGTGCACACCGGTACCGGCGCTTCCGACAGCTACGGGGCTTACGGCATCCGGCTTTCGGCTACGGGCGCGGCGGCCAATATCGTGTTGGCAAACAACATGATATCGGGCATTCTGAGCTCCGGCGACGACGGCGTGGCCTTCACGCCCCAGGGGGTATACCTGGCTTCGGGCGGCGGTTACAAGCTGGGCTTCAACACGATTCGCCTTACCGGCAACGTGGCCGAGGGCAGCACGCCCATCACCGGGGCCGTAACCATTGCCACGGGCGTGAGCGACGTGACCCTGGTCAACAACATCCTGGTCAACCAGCAGACGGCCACGCCCAGCGGCGGCAAAACCTACGCCCTGTATTCGGCCGGCACCGCCTCACCGTTCACCCTGATTGACAACAACGCCTACTCGGTGCAGGGCGCCACGGCCAAGCTGGCTTACCTCAACGGCACGGAGCACACCACGCTGGCGGCCTTACGCTCGGCCACGGCCCAGGACGCCGGCAGCCTGCTGGCCAACCCGGTGTTCCGCCTGACGACAGCCAACGACCTGCGCCTAGTGACGGATGCCAACTGCAACCTCGACGGCAAAGCCCGGCCCGTAGCCGGGGTAGCAGTGGATATCGACAACGACCCGCGCAACGCCAGCACGCCCGATATCGGCGCCGACGAGTTTACGGCTACGGCCCGCGTGGCTCCCACGGCACCCAGCAAGTTTGGCGTGCAAAACCAGACCATTCCGAACCTGACGGCTACCACGGCCCCCGGGGGCACGGCCGTATGGTACGCCGATGCCGCCCTAACCCAGCGGCTGTTTGCCGGCCCTAGCTACGCCACGGGCCGCACCACGCTGGGCACCTATACTTACTATGTAGTTGACTCCCTGAATGCCTGCGTGAGCCCGGCTACCACCGTGCGCCTCACCATCGTGGGCCCCGACGCCACCGTAGCGGCCCTGCGCGACCTGAGCATTTCGTGTTTTCCTAACCCCGCTCACGGCGAAGTGACGCTGCGGGTGGAAGGCCCCGCCCGCACGATTTCGGCCGAGCTGCTCGACGCCCTGGGCCGCTCCGTGCTACGCCAGCAGGTGCGCCACCAGGCTCCCGCTACCCAGCATCCACTCAACTTGCAGGGCCTGGCCCAGGGTATTTACCTGCTGCGCCTCACCACCGAAGGTCAGACCACCGGCCGCCGCATCGTGGTAGAGTAACTGCCGGTAAGCTTTAAAAAGAAAGCGCCGCTTCCAGGCTGGAGGCGGCGCTTTCTTTTTTTCGTCACGGCTCAGGCTAACTGCATCCGGAATGAGGTTCTGGCAGTGGGTTTTACTGGTCGCTGGAAAGCTTGCCACCGGTGACGTGCACGAGGCTGCCGGTCATAAAGGAGCCGTCTTGTGAAGCCAGCAGTACGTAGGCCGGCGCTATTTCCTCGGGCTGACCGGGACGCTGCAGGGCTACTTCGTAACCGAACTTCTCGATTTCCTCGGCCGGCATGGTGGCCGGAATGTTGGGCGTCCAGACCGGGCCGGGCACCACGCAGTTGACCCGGATATTCCGCTCACCCAGGTGGGTGGCCAGGCTCTTGGTAAAAGCGTGAATGGCCGATTTGGAAGCCGTATAGTCCACCAGCAGTGGGTTGCCGGTCAGACCCACGATGCTGCCGGTGTTGATGATACAGTCGCCAGCCTGCAGGTGGGGCAGCGCCGACTGGGCCATCCAGATGTAACCCAGGATGTTGGTATCGAAGGTGCGGCGAATCTGCTCCTCGGGAATGTCCTCAAACTTCTCCTGGGCCAGCTGGAAGGCGGCGTTGTTGACCAGAATATTGAGGCCGCCCAGCTCGGCACGGGTGCGGCGCACGGCCTGCCGGCACTGCTCCGGGTCGCGCACGTCGAGCTTGAGCAGGATGCAGCGGCGCTGGCGCTTTTCCACCTGCCGCTTGGTTTCCTCGGCGTCCCCGTCGTTTTCGTTGTAGAGCACGGCCACATCGGCGCCTTCCAGAGCAAAGGCAATAGCCACGGCCCGCCCAATGCCGGAGTCGGCCCCGGTAATAAGGGCAATTTTCCCGTCGAGCTTACCGGCGGCTTTGTAGTTAGCAAAGTCCGTGTCGGGCTGCATTTTCATATCGGCCTGCTTGGCCGGATACGGCAGCTTCTCGGCCTTCATATCCTTGGCCGTGGGCCGCTTCTCGGGCTTGGGGCAGCAGTTTTCTTCGGGGCGGGAGCTTTGGTGGTGGTCGATGCTTTTTTGGCGGGCATAGAGCGTAGCATAAGAGGTTGGAGGTAAAGCGTACGTATAACCAGCCGAATGGTCGAGTTGCGGCCCCGCCCCAAACCTGCCCGGTTGCAGGCCCCGGCGAATCCGGATACTTTTGCCGGGCTAGCGGCGGGCCTGTTTACCCGGCCTTTCTCCTTTTCCTTGGCCTGACCATGACCCAGAAAGCTTCCTGGTCGTTTCTCAACCGCCTCGCCTTTGGCCTGGCCGTGCTGTTGCGCTGGGCCCACGAGCTGGCCATGCCCCAGCTTACCCGCGACATGCAGACCCAAACGGAAAGCGCCGTGAATCTGCTGCGGGGCCGCGGGGTAAGCTTGGCCCGCGTCAACTGGCAGGACCTGGCCCAACCCATTTTCGAGCCCCTGAACCTATGGCCGCCCGGCTACGCCTGGCTGATGGCCCTGCTGCTCCGCCTTTCGCCGAGTGTGCTGCTGGCTACCCAGATTATGCACTGGGCCGGACTGCTGGGGTTGCTGCTGGCGTGGTGGCATTTGCTTAAGCCCTTGCGTAACAGCCTGGTACCCTGGGCGCCGGCCGCCTTTTTCCTGTTCTGGGCTTGAGCAACGCCCCATTTCATTTGCTGTTCGGCACCGATTTGCTGGCCCTGGCTTTTTACTCCGGCGGCCTGGCGCTGCTGTTCCATTTACTTACCCGCCCGGCGGCGGCCCGGCGGCAGGCAGCGGGGTACGGGGCGGCTCTGGCCATGAGCGGGCTGGGCTTTGCGGCCTGCCTGATGCGGTTTGCCTACTACCCGCTGGCATTTTTTCTGCCGCTGACCTTGCTCTTGTTCGGTTGGCGGTGGCGGCCCGTGCTGCGCCGACCGGCTCTGGCAGCCCTACTGCTGCTTACGCTGCTGGTGAGCAGCCTGGTGTTCTACCAGGCCCGGGTGGCCGGCGACGCCTACTACCTCACGCAGTTTTACACCCAGCTGGCCACCGAACCCAGCTCCCGGGCTACTCTAGGCCTCTACTGGCACCACCTGCGGCTGTTCGACCCGGTTTTCTACCACAGCTTTTTTTCCAACGAGCTGGACTTCAGCCGGATTCCGCGGGGCCAGCTGGTTCGGGCGGTGGCCGTGGTGTTGGTTTCTGGTCTGGTAGCCGGGCTGCTGTTGGTCGGGCTGGGGCGGGAGTGGCGGGCCGCCCGGCACCGGGGCCGGTGGTGGCCCACGCGCCGCCTGCTGTTTCATGGGCTGGCGCTGGGTACGGCACTGCTGTGCACGGGTTTGCTGGTGGCGTTTTCCCTGCGCTACCCCGCCGCGCTAGTGGGCTGGTTTCCGGGTGCTTACTGGACCTACGTGGCCGACACACGGTATTTCCTGCCGGCTTTCCTGAGCATTTCGGCTCTGGTGCTGGTGCTCGTGCTGGCCCGGCCGCCCCGGCTTCCGGTGGCCTTGCGCGTGTTGGGTTTGGGGCTGTTGGGAGGTTCGCTGCTGTTGTCGCTCGTCACCCGCGACCGGCGCACGGCCCAGCTAGTGTGGCAGCAGCCCGCTTTTTCGATTGACAAGGTGCCCGGCCAACCCGAGGACGTGCGCCGGCTCGATTCGCTGCTGCACACCGCCGGAGCTGGGCAGCCGGTGCTGTTTGGGCGCAACTACTACAACAAGCGCGTGGAAATAGCGGCCCGTCTGGCTGGCCACATCATTCTGGACGCCGATTCGCTGCTGGCCCACCGGCCGCTGCGTACTAGCCGGCCCGTGCTCATGCTGTTCGACCTGAACTCTGCAACCGCGCCCAGCCCGGCCGTGGTCGAGTTTCTGCGGCGGCACCGGGCCCGGCCGCAGCTGGGCCTGCCCACCCTGGGCGCCCAGATTCTGACTCTGGAAATCCGGCCTACGGACTACTAGCAGTTGGTCTTGAAGCCACAAAAAAAGCCCGCCTGCGTGGTGCAGGCGGGCTTTTTGCGAAATGCATGCTATTCGGGAAGGCTACTGGGCCAGACCCGCCGGAGCTTCGGCCAGGGCCGGATAATCGATGTAGCCTTTGTCGTCGCCGCCATAGAAGGTGGCCTGGTCGGGCATGTTCAGGGCCGCACCCTGCTCGAAACGCTCCACCAGGTCGGGGTTGGCAATGAAGGGCACGCCGAAGGCAATTAGGTCGGCCTCGTTGTTAGCCAGTGCCGCCTCGGCCGTTTCCTGGGTGTAGCCGCCGTTCAGGATGAAGGGGCCGGTGAAGATTTTGCGCAGGTGGGCTGCTACCAACTCCTGGCCGGGCTGCGGGGCCATGGGGTGGCCGGGCAGGGCCTCAATGACGTGCAGGTAAGCCAAACCCAGCTTGTTGAGTTGCTCGGCCACGTAGCTGAAGGTTTTCACCCGGTCCGCGTCGTTAATGCCGCCCATGGTGCCGGTGGGCGACAAGCGGATGCCCACCCGGTCGGCACCGAAAACCTCGGCAGCGGCCTGCACTACTTCCAGGGCAAAGCGGGCCCGGTTTTCGACGCTGCTGCCGTACTCGTCGGTGCGCTGGTTGGAGCCGTCCTGAATAAACTGGTCGACCAGATAACCGTTGGCGCCGTGGATTTCCACGCCGTCGAAGCCGGCAGCTTTGGCGTTGGCAGCAGCCTTGCGGAAGTCCTCCACTACGGCTTTCACCTCGGCTGTTTCCAGGGCCCGGGGCGCGGGAATTTCCTGCATGCCGTTGATAGTGTAGGCCTGCACGCCGGTGGGCTGCACGGCCGACGGAGCCACGGGCAGCTCACCATTATGGAAATCGGGGTGGGAAATGCGGCCTACGTGCCAGAGCTGGATGAAAATCCGGCCGCCGGCGGCGTGCACCGCGTCGGTTACGTTGCGCCAGCCCGCTACCTGGGCTTCGGAGTAGATACCAGGCGTGAAGACGTAGCCCACGCCCTGGGGCGAAACCTGGGAGCCTTCACTGATAATCAGGCCCGCCGAGGCGCGCTGCTCGTAGTATTTCACCGTCGATTCGGTGGGCACGTTGCCTTCGTTGTTGGCCCGGCTGCGGGTCATGGGCGCCATTACCAGGCGGTTGGGCAAGGTCAGCGCGCCCATTTGGAAGGGCGTAAACAGGTTGGAAGCTTGGCTCATGATCTAAGAGGAATAACGTCGGGATAAGTGGGCTGGCAACAGTGGCCGGCCGGTTGACGCTTCCAAACCCATGTAGCTACACAAATGTTTTCCACTAGCCATTTTCGTGGAGCCGCCGGAACCGGACGCCGCAAATAGAACCGAGCTAGGCTTCTACCAGGCATTTGCCTAAGTTGGAGCAGATGAAAATGTACTTGTCCGCCCTCTGCGCGTTGGCTCTGACCAGCTGCCTGTCCTCCAAGATTTCGCCCTCAACGGAGGATTCTGCCTTGATCTACCAACAGGAAGACGGGCAAATCATGCTTTCTTCCCTCAGCTCGCCCCTGCCAATTAAGATTGTCAGGCACCAGCAAGTCGGGGACACGCTTTTTGTGACTTACCGCAGAGGCGCCTTTCTGACCCCAAACAGCCGCGTGCCGCTGACAGGGCAAACTACCTATCTGAAATGCGCCAACCGCTCCTATAAGGTAGAGAAGACGGCCAGCGGCTTTCAGCTCGCCGAGCAGCCCAAAGCAGCCCGGTAGATTTTCTACCCGCATACCGTCTAGGTGATTTTCAACATCTGAGCAACAAAAAGCTGCCTACCGGACCACGATTTCCACGCGCCGGTTGCGGGGCCGTTGCTGCGGGTCGCGGTTGTCGGCCACGGGGCGGGTGCCGCCGTAGCCCCGGGCCGTGAGCCGCACCGAATCGATGCCCTGTTGCACGAGGTAGCGCCGCACCACCTGGGCCCGTTGCTCGGAGAGACGCAGGTTTTTGGCCGGCTCGCCCACGTTGTCGGTATGGCCGGCTATTTCGAGCTGCAACCCGGGCTGCTCACGAAGCTTTTTGGCCAGGGCATTCAGCGCCGGGCGGGAAGTAGGCAGCAGCGTGGCCGTGCTCTGGGTGAAATACAGGTTGGACAAGGTCACGGCCGCTCCTTTGCTCAAGGCGCTCAGGTCGGGCAGCTCTACGACCGGCTCCGCTACCCGAACTACCACCGGCTTGGGAACCGCCACTACCGACCGGGCCGGCCGGGCTGCGGCCACCCTTGGCTTAGGCCCGGCTGCTGGCACTTTCGTGGGCTTAAGGGCTACCACCACAGGCTCCGGCAGCGGCCGGGGCAGCTCCGGATACAGAAACTGCTTGGGAATTACCGTCGTACCAGTCCGGTCCCTGGCGGCAAAAGCGGCTTCCAGCGTGGTGGGGTGGCCCAGCGCCGCGGGCCGCGCCCACGACAAAACCGCCCGCGAAACGCCCTGCACATTCTTGTAGGCCAGGTCAATCCGGTAAAAATACCCCGCCTCCAACTGGTAGACCATGTCCACCGGAATCGGGGGCTTGCGGGAGCCGAAGTATTCCGGCTCGTACTTTTCCATGGTTAGCACGTCGTCGCCGGCAAAGCGCACGTCGGTAGCGTCGTCCCACTCGGTATGCAGCACGTAGATTCCTGATTCGGGGGCGTAGACATAGCCCGTCCAGCGCACCGAGAAGCCCGCGCCGGGTGCGCCGGGGGCGGGGGCTGCGCCGCGCCAGGTCACGTTTACCACCGGCTCCACCCGACTATGCACCGCCGCGCCCCGCACCGAGCCGGCATAGTAGGTAGCCTGCAGCCCGATGCCACCGGGCACCTTGCCGGCCACGGTCACGCCCCGGCTGGGCTTAACGGCCGTAGAGGTTGTCGGAGCAGCTTTTTTGCCCGGCGGGGCCGATACAATATGAATGGTACCACCGGCTGCCGCTGCTTTCGGGGTTACAAAAGGCTGGGCCGTAACGGGCAGGGTCAGGTACAAGTTGCTGGTTGGAATCGGCTTCGGCTCCGCCGTAGAGCCCGGCAGCCGCCAGGCCAGCAAGGCCTTTGTGACGCGCTCTACCTGGTAATACTCGACCCGCACGGAGTAGTAGCGGCCGGCCGTAAGCTTCATAGTGGCACTGTCGCGCTTGGTGGGCTGGTCGGCCCAGGAGTTTAATAGCGGCCGGCCCCCAATCCAGACGCGCATACCGTCGTCGGTAGCCATTTGAAACGTGTACACGCCCGTTTTGGGGGCATACAAAAAGCCCGTCCAGCGCACCGAAAACCACGTTCCGGGCACGCCCGGGCCGGGCGACACAGCGTATCTGACGGGCTGGCCGGGGCCGTTTTGCCGCCGGCTCCAGTCGAAGTCAATGGCAGCATCGGTGCGGGTCAGTACCAGCTTTTCGAAGTTCTTGCCCTCGTAATACTGCCCGCGCAGGCCGTGCTCGGTGGGGCGGGCTGGAGTCTGGGCAGGCAGGGCCCGGCCGGGCAGCAGCAGTAGAAGGGCAGCGAAAACTCGGCTCAGTAGAGGTAGACGCATAGCAACGGTAGATAAAGCAGGATTATGACCCCAATAAAGGCAGGTAAGGCTCTTAGGCAACGCTGGAGGGCCGGGTAAAATTGGATTCCGGAATTTCCTGCCTTATCTTCGCTTTGTTACTTATCCAGAAAGACCGAGGGACTGGGCCCGACGACGTCTTGGCAACCTGAAATAAAACAAGGTGCCAACTCCCATTCCGTAGCTCCGGCTCCGGGAGAAGATAAGTGCAGGACGCGCCCCCACGCGGCTCTTTCTGGATAGGCACTTTTTCGCCGCTAGTTTCCTTAGAAGAGCCGATATGCAACCGACGACGTCTCGCCCCGATTCCCCGCTTTACGACATTCTGCAGCAGCGCATCCTCGTGCTCGATGGCGCCATGGGCACCATGATTCAGCGCCACACGCTGGACGAGGCCGACTTCCGCGGGACCCGCTTTGCGGACCACCCCAAGCCTCTGCGCGGCAACAATGACTTGCTTAGCCTGACCCGTCCCGACATCATCCGGGGTATTCACGCCGACTACTTCGCCGCCGGGGCCGACATGGTGGAAACCAACACGTTCAGCGGCACCACCATTGCCCAGGCCGACTACGGGCTGGAGCATATCGTGTATGAGCTCAACTTCGAGTCGGCGCGCATAGCCAAGGAAGTAGCCGACGAATTTACGGCGCAGAACCCCGACAAGCCCCGCTTCGTGGCCGGCGCCATTGGGCCCACCAACCGCACGGCTTCGTTGTCGCCCGACGTGAACCGGCCCGGTTTCCGCGCCGTAACCTTCGACGAGCTGGCTACTGCCTACTTGGAGCAGGTGCGCGGGCTGGTGGAAGGCGGCTCCGATACGCTGCTGATTGAAACCATCTTCGACACGCTCAACGCCAAAGCGGCCCTGTATGCGGTGCAGAAGTTCTTCGACGAGGGCGGCAAGGTCGTGCCCGTCATGATTTCGGGCACCATCACCGACGCTTCGGGCCGGACGCTGTCGGGCCAGACGGTGGAGGCTTTCTGGAACTCTATCAGCCACTTGCCCTTGCTGAGCGTGGGCCTGAACTGCGCCCTGGGCGCCGACCAGCTGCAGGTGTACGTGAAAGAGCTGAGCCGCATTGCCGACGTGCATATCTCGGCCTACCCCAACGCGGGCCTGCCCAATGCCTTCGGCGGCTACGACGAGTCGGCCCAGGAATTTGCGGCCGTGGTGGAAAACTACCTTAAGGACGGCATTGTCACGGTGGCCGGCGGCTGCTGCGGCACCACGCCCCAGCACATTGCCGAGCTGGCCAAGCTGGCCGAGAAATACCAGCCCCGCAAGCTGCCCCAGGTGCCCAAGGCCACCCGCCTGGCCGGTCTGGAGCCCTTCGGCATCTACCCCGATTCGCTGTTTGTGAACGTGGGCGAGCGGTGCAACGTGACCGGCTCCCGCGCCTTTGCCCGCCTCATCCGCACCGGCGCCTACGAGCAGGCCCTGCAAGTGGCCCGCGACCAGGTGGAAGGCGGCGCCCAGGTCCTCGACGTGAACATGGACGAAGGCATGCTCGACTCGGAGCAGGCCATGACGACGTTCCTGAACCTGATTGCCTCCGAGCCCGACATTTCCCGGGTGCCGGTCATGATTGACTCCTCGAAGTGGAGCGTGCTCGAAGCCGGCCTCAAGTGCGTGCAGGGCAAGAGCATCGTCAACTCGATTTCGCTCAAGGAAGGCGAGGAAGTATTTAAGGAGCGGGCCCGCACCGTGCGCGCCTACGGGGCGGCCATGGTGGTCATGGCCTTCGACGAAAACGGCCAGGCCGACTCCTTCGAGAAGCGCATCGAAATCTGTAAGCGCAGCTACGATATTCTGGTCAACGAAGTCGGTTTCCCGGCCCAGGACATCATTTTCGACCCCAACATCCTGACCGTGGGCACCGGCATGGAGGAACACCGCAATTACGCGCTGGACTTCATCGAGGCCATTCGTTGGATCAAGCAGAACCTGCCCGGCGCCCTGACTTCCGGGGGCGTGTCGAACATCAGCTTCAGCTTCCGCGGCAACGACGTGGTGCGCGAGGCCATGCACTCGGCCTTCCTTTACCACGCCATCCGGGCCGGTCTGGATATGGGCATCGTCAACCCCAGCCAGCTGGGCGTCTACGACGAGATTCCGAAAGACTTGCTGGAGCTGGTGGAAGACGTGCTGCTCAACCGCCGCCCCGACGCCACCGAGCGCCTCGTCGACTTTGCCGACACGGTAAAACAGAAAGACAAGGCCGAAGTAGTGGCCGATGCCTGGCGCAGCCTGCCGGTAGCCGAGCGGCTGCAACACGCTTTGGTGAAAGGCATTACCGAGTTTATCGACCAGGACACCGAGGAGGTACGCCAGCAGGTGGGCCGCCCGCTGGAAGTTATTGAAGGCCCGCTGATGGCCGGCATGAACGTGGTGGGTGACCTGTTTGGGGCCGGCAAAATGTTCTTGCCCCAGGTGGTAAAATCAGCCCGGGTGATGAAGAAGGCCGTGGCCTACCTGGAGCCCTACCTGCTGGCCGATAAGCAGGGTTCAGAGCGGCAAACGGCGGGTAAAATCCTGCTGGCCACCGTGAAAGGCGACGTGCACGACATCGGCAAGAACATCGTGGGCGTAGTCTTGGCCTGCAACAACTTCGACATCGTGGACCTGGGCGTGATGGTGCCCCTGGAAAAGATTCTGGACGAAGCCGTGAAGCAGGAGGTCGACGTTATCGGCCTCAGCGGCCTGATTACGCCTTCCCTGGATGAAATGGTGTACGTGGCCCAGGAAATGGAAAAGCGCGGCCTCAAGACCCCGCTGCTCATCGGCGGCGCTACCACCTCCCGCCTGCACGCGGCCGTCAAGATTGCGCCCAACTACTCCGGCCCCGTGGTGCACGTACACGACGCGTCCCGCTCGGTGGGCGTGGCCGCCAGCCTGCTCGGCTCCAGCCACGAAACCTACGCCCGCGCCGTGCACGACGAGTACACGACCCTGCGTAATGACTACGCCAGCCGGCAGCGCGAGAAAAACTACCTGCCCATCGAGGCGGCCCGGGCCAACGGCTTCCAGGCCGACTGGGACGCGGCCCCCATTACCAAGCCGACCTTCCTGGGTACCAAAGTCCTCGACAATTACCCGCTGGCCGAGCTGGCCGAGTACATCGACTGGACGCCCTTCTTCCACACCTGGGAGCTAAAGGGCCGCTACCCGCGCATTCTGGAGGACGAAAATCTAGGAGAAGCTGCTACCAAGCTCTTCGCCGATGCCCAAGTGCTGCTGCAAAAAGTCATCAACGAAAACCTGCTCACGGCCCGGGCCGTGGTGGGCTTCTGGCCCGCCAACACAGTCGGCTCCGACACCATTGAGGTATATGCCAACGAGGACCGGCAGGAGCTGCTCACCGAGTTCTTTACCCTGCGCCAGCAAGGCGAGAAAGGTCCCGGCATTCCCAACCTGGCCTTCTCCGACTTTCTGGCGCCCAAAGACTCCGGCCGGCAGGATTACATCGGCGGCTTTGCCGTCACGGCCGGTTTGGGCATTGAAAAGCTGATTGAGCAGTTTGAGGCCGACCACGACGACTATTCCAGCATCATGATCAAGGCCCTGGCCGACCGCCTGGCCGAGGCCTTTGCCGAGCGCCTGCACCAGCGGGTGCGGGAGGAGTTCTGGGGCTACTCGGCCGATGAGAAGCTGACCAAGGAAGAGCTGATTCAGGAGAAATACCGCGGCGTGCGGCCTGCCCCGGCTACCCCGGCTGCCCCGACCACACTGAGAAAATCACCCTATTCAGCCTGCTCGACGCCGACCAGCAAACCGGCATTAAGCTCACCGAAAACCTAGCCATGTACCCTGCTTCCTCCGTCAGTGGCTTGTATTACGCCCACCCCGACTCCCGCTACTTCGGTCTGGGCAAAATCGGGCGAGACCAGGTGGAGGACATTGCTCAGCGCAAACACATGCCGGTAGCCGAGCTGGAACGGTGGTTGTCACCCAACCTGAACTACGATAATACCGCCGTGCCCGTCACGGCTTTGTAAGGGCTAACTAGATAAAAAAGAACGTCATGCTGAGCTTGTCGAAGCATCTCTACCGCCACAGTATTTAGTTATTCCCGCAGTAGAAATGCTTCGACAAGCTCAGCAAGGCAACGACTTCGTTCTGTCTTCCCTTCAGGAAAACGAGCCGCCATTACCATGACAACGCCTCTTCAGCCACTAGCTGAAGCTCACTATGAAAGTAACCGAACACCTGTCCCGCGCCGACGGCAAAACGCTGTTTTCCTTCGAAGTGCTGCCGCCCCGCAAGGGCGAGAATATTCAGACGCTGTTTTCCAACATTGAGCCCCTGCTGGAGTTCAAGCCGCCGTTTATCGACGTGACCTACCACCGGGAGGAGTATGTGTACCGGCAGCACCCCAACGGCCTACTGGAAAAGAAAACCGTGCGCCGCCGGCCCGGTACCGTGGGCATCTGCGCGGCCATCAAAAACCGCTTCGACGTGGACACCGTGCCCCACCTCATCTGCGGGGGCTTCTCGAAGGAGGAAACCGAAAACGCGCTGATTGACCTGCACTTCTTGGGCATCGACAACGTGCTGGCCCTGCGCGGCGACCCAATCAAGAGCGAAGGCCACTTTAAGCCCGAACCCGACGGCCACGCCTACGCCTGCGACCTGATTGGGCAGGTTTCCAACCTCAACAAGGGCGAATACCTTGACGAGGAGCAGGACGACACCTGGGCTACCAACTTCTGCATCGGCACGGCCGGCTACCCCGAAAAGCACTTTGAGGCTCCCAACTACGGGGCCGACCTGCGCTACCTCAAGCACAAAGTGGACCGCGGCGCCGACTACATCGTGACCCAGATGTTTTTCGACAACGAGCAGTACTTCAACTTCGAGAAGAAGTGTCGGGCGGCGGGTATCACGGTGCCCATCATCCCCGGCCTCAAGCCCCTGACGACCAAGAGCCAGCTCACGATGCTGCCCCGCTCCTTCTACCTCAACATCCCGGAGGAGCTGGCTGAGGCCGTACACCACGCCGCCGACAACGAAGCGGCCCGCCAAATCGGCATCGAGTGGTGCATCAACCAAAGCAAGGAGCTCATGGCCCACGGCGTGCCCTGCCTGCACTACTACTCCATGGGCAAGTCGGAATCTATCCGGCGGGTGGCCTCGGCTCTGTTTTAAGTGGTGAAATGGTGAACTTGTGAAATGGGGAGTTTGCTGTTCTAGTTGCGCCGCTGTGCGTATGTTGAACGACAACTCACCACTTCACCATTTCACCATTTCGCCTTTGGACTCCCTCGACGACCTGTTTGCCCGACTGCGCCACGCCACCACGCCCACCGAAATTGAGGCCCTGCAAAACGGCATCTGGCAGCTGTGGTTGATGACCGGCGACCAGCGCCTGGACAAGGAGTTGGAAGCGGGCCTGCGGGCCCTGGCCGCCGGCGACTATACGGCCGCCATTCGGGTATTCACCGCTATTATCGAGGAGCAGCCCGAGTTTGCCGAGGCCTGGAACAAGCGCGCCACGGCCTATTTCCTGCGGGCGAGTACCGGGCTTCCCTGCTCGATATTGCCCAAACCCTGCAGCGGGAGCCCCGGCACTTTGGGGCCCTGTCGGGCTGGGCCACGATTCTGCAAACCCTGGGCGACTACCGGGCCGCTTTGCGGGCCTTGCGGCGCGTGGAAGCACTATGCCCTAACCTGCCGGGCCTGCAAGCTCGACTGCACGACCTGCGCGACCAGCTCGAGGAGGATTTATAGGCCAACTTATTCTTGCGCAACTCTATATTAATTTTTAACTTTACTGAGCTTCCGCCTTTTTCAAAAAGAGCGGAATAGTTGCCTTTTTGGCTTCTTTACTTTGATTAACAACCTGCCTACCACTTTCCGACTCATTTTACCCTACTGTAACAACTAGCTTTCAATAGGACTATTCAAGCATTCAGTATAAACCGAGTCCCCCCGGTTGGCTGCTGCTAGTTTTGTTGAAGCATTTCCCACCCGTCTATGAAAAAAACTGTACTCGTTGTACTGTTGGCCTGTGCATTGCCGACAGTGGGCTGGTCCCAACGTCTCCGCAAAACTGAGTTTGAAAGCGGAATGGTTGAAAAAGGAAATAAAGTAGGCGTTTGGGAATACTACGCCTACACCCGCGACGGTCGGCAGGTGATTGTGCAGAAGTACGACCACACGACCAATAAGCTGGTTTTTTTCCGCCCCATCGAAGATGTTCCCTACGACGTGGAGCTGCAGCCCGGGCAGTGGACGCGCAGCCGCGTGGATCAGCCCCCGCTGTTTATCGGCGGCGACCCAATCCTGGCGACGTACACCACCAAGATTGTCTACCCGCCGGTAGCGCAGGACCGCAAGCTGCAGGGTAAAGTCTTGATTTCCTTTGCTATTGACACCCTGGGCAGGGCCTCCAACCACAAGGTGCTGATGAGCGTGGGCGGTGGCTGCGACGAGGAAGCTATGCGCGTGTGCCGCACCATTCCCAACCAGTGGATTCCGGCTCGCAAGGGCAGCCGGGCGGTACCCGTGGTGTATGAGCTGCCCTTCACCTTTAAGCTGCAGACGGTAGCGCAGTAGCTCGACCGTAGCCGGCCGCTAATCCTGCGCGCGCCGGTTACGTACAGTACTGCATGATACCATTCCGCCACTCTTCTCTGACTGCGGCCCTGCTGGGCCTGCTGACGCTTTCCGCCTGCGACACGACCCCGCGCGAGCGGCAGGAAATCGTGCGCGACGAAGCCCGTAAGCTGGATACGCTGGCCGACCGCGCCGCCGACAAGCTCCGCAACGCGGGTCGGCGCGCGGCCCGCTACGACTCGGCCGCCCGGATTCGTAATCGGCAGCCGCTTGACGCGGCGGCCACGGCAACGTTTACCCAACAGTTGCTGGGGTCTTATTCCGACGTTGAAAGCCTGACTCCCGCTACCATTGAGCCGGCCTACGTGCAGCTGCTCCGCCAGACGCGCGCCCAGCGCCGCCAGTGGAGCCAGCGCGACTGGGACTACGCCACCAGCATCTACAAGCGCCTGAACGAGCAGCTCAAGGCTATCCGGCTGGACGTAAAGGGCCGCGACGAGGTGCACATTCGCGCCCTGCAAGCCGAGTTTACGGCCCTGGAAACCAGCCGGGACGTGAAAGACATTGGACAGGCCGTTAAAAACTAACGCCGCCGTATTTGCCCGTAAAAGCCCCGTTTCGGCGGGGCTTTTTTGCGTTTTTGTATGACTAGCTTCTTTTCCGGCCCCGGCCGCCTCTGGCTGCTTGTGCTGTTGCTGCTCGGCAGCTGGAGCCCGGCCCCAGCTCAGGCCCTGATTGAAACCGCCGAAACCGTGCCGGCCGTCAACCAGTGGCTCGGCCCCGGCGACCGGCTGCAGGTGCGGCTCAAAGGTCGGCCCGGCCAGCGCGTGACTTTTTTCAAGAACCTGCCCATGACGGAGTTGGCTCCTTCCCTCGTGAAAGGCCAACGCGGAATTTACCAGGGCACGTACGTGGTGCAGCCCGGCGACACGCTCCAGAACCGGCCCATTCTGTTTCAGGTCATGCGCAACGACACGGTGGCACTGGCGGCGGCTTTCAGCCGAACCAAAGTGCGGTTTTTAAGCCCGAATACGCCCCAGCTAGCCCTGACCAAAGGCGCTTTGGCCTACCTCAACTACGGCCTGGGCGAAGACCGGCTCGGCGGAGCTAAGTTCGGCTACCTCGACTCGGCCGTGGTGCTGCACCTCACAGGTATGGTAGGCAACCAGTACCGGGTGCGCCTGGCCGAAAACCAGCAGGCCTGGGTGCCCCAGGATGTGGTACGCCTGCTGCCGCCCGGTGGCTTCGTGCCCGCCTCGCTCACGGGCTCCTGCAGCGTATCCGGCGACTCGCTCTACGACTACGTGCAGGTGCCGCTGGAAACCCGCCTGCCCTACCGCTCCCAACTGCTGACCAACCCGACCCGCCTCGTGGTGGATATTTTCGGGGCTACTTCCAATACCAACTGGATAACCCAGCGCGGCGGCATCCGGGAGCTGGGCGACGTGTACTACGAGCAGCCCCAGCCCGACGTGTTTCGGCTGGTACTGCCCTTGCAGCACGCCCAGGCCTGGGGTTACGGCATTGAGTACCGCGGCACCACGCTGCGCATCCGGGTGAAGCGGCCACCGGCCAAGCTCACGCTCAAGGGGCTGACCATCGGCCTCGACGCGGGCCACGGCGGCAGCAATGTGGGCGCCACTTCGCCCAGCGGCAATCAGGAGAAAGTGCTGACTTTGGCCATTGCCCAGAAGCTGCGCCTGGAGTTGGAAAAAGCCGGCGCCAAAGTGCTGATGACCCGGGAGGCCGATGTGTCGGTGGAAAACGGCTCCCGGGTGCTGCGCATGCGCCAACTCAACCCCGATTTGCTGCTCAGCATCCACGTTAATTCCTCGGGCAGCGCGGCCGTGCAGGGCACCAGCACGTACTACCGCTACGTGGCCTACCGGCCGCTGGCCCTGGCCATTTACAATGAGGTGCTCAAAACCGGGCTCAAGGGCTTCGGCAACGTGGGCAGCTTCAACTTCAACCTGAATGGCCCTACCGAGTACCCCAACGCCTTGATTGAAACGGCCTTTGTGTCGAACCCCGACGACGAAAAGCGCCTCGTGGACCCCGCTTTTCAGCAGCAGCTGGCCGAGCGGATAAGGGCCGGCGTGGAGACTTTCCTGAAAGGCACCCAGGCCAAAGGTCCGCGGGGCTGGCTGCTGCACGAGCCCGCCCAGAATTAAACAATACCAGAATATCCCGTCTTACTAAGAACCTGGCCCGGCCCATACTGCTTTCGGCAGCGCCCGGCTAGGACTTACCAACCTTTTCCCGCTCTTTTCTATCCTCAACCTCACAACCTCAACCACAACCTTCATGGCCGATTCTTTTCTGGACCGCAGCCGCACCATTGCGCCGCCGGGCTACAACCGCTGGCTCGTGCCGCCCGCCGCGCTGGCTATTCACCTGGCCATCGGGCAGGCCTACGCCTTCAGCGTGTTCAACAAACCCCTGGGCGCCCTCATTAGCGGCAACGTGGACCAGCCCGCCCCGACGACTGGACGCCGGGCCAGATTGGCTGGACGTTTTCCATTGCCATTGTGCTGCTTGGCCTCTCGGCGGCCGTGTTTGGCAAATGGCTGGAGCGGGTAGGACCGCGCAAGGCCATGCTGGCCGCGTCTTTGTGCTTCGGCGGCGGCTTTCTGCTGGGCTCTTTGGGCGTGCATCTGCACAATATCTGGCTGCTCTACCTGGGCTACGGCGTCATTGGCGGCATCGGGCTGGGCATCGGCTACATTTCGCCGGTCAGCACGCTTATCAAGTGGTTTCCGGACCGCAAGGGCGTGGCTACGGGCATGGCCATTATGGGCTTTGGGGGTGGGGCCATGATTGGCTCCCCGCTGGCCAACAACCTGATGGCCCACTTTAAAGACTCGGCCCCGATGGGCGTGGCGCCCACGTTTATCGTGATGGGCCTGATTTACCTGGTTTTCATGCAGTTCGGGGTCTGGACCATCCGGGTGCCGGCCGACGACTGGAAGCCGGAGGGCTACGTGCCCAGCACCGAGCACAACGACCTGATTACGACCCGCAACGTATCGGCCGACAACGCCATCAAGACCCCGCAGTTCTGGCTGTTGTGGGTGGTGCTGCTCGCCAACGTGACGGCCGGCATCGGGGTACTCGAAACGGCCTCGCCCTTGATTCAGGAAACCTTCTCCGACTCGGCCATGGGCGCGGGCCGGGGCGTTACGGCGGCGGCCGCCGCGGGCTTTGTGGGTTTGCTGAGCCTGTTCAACCTGCTGGGCCGCTTCTTCTGGTCGTCGGCTTCCGACAAGCTGGGCCGTAAGATGACTTACGCCATTTATTTCGGCCTCGGCATTGCCCTCTACGCTCTGATTCCAAGCTTGGGCCGCAGCCTGCAGCTCACCTTGTTTGTGGTGGTGGCCTGCGTGATTATCAGCATGTACGGCGGCGGCTTTGCTACCATTCCGGCGTACCTGTCCGATTTGTTTGGCAAGTACCAGGTGGGTGCCATTCACGGCCGCCTGCTTACGGCCTGGAGCACGGCGGGCGTGCTAGGCCCGCTCATTGTGCACAGTCTGCACGAGGGTGCCAAGGCCAAGGGCCTGACCGGGGCGGCGGCTTACCAAAACGTGTTCTACACCATGGCCGGCGTACTGGTGCTGGGCCTGCTGGCCAACCTGGCCGTAACGGCCGTAAAAGACCAGTACTACGAAAAGGGCGACGTGACGCCCGAGGCCGGCGGCCACTAAGCCTGATTTTCTCACCTGTTACTTTCTTTTAACATGGATTCGAAACCAACCTCTTCTGCCGCCGCGCCTACCAAACCCGCCGTGGGGGTTCCGTGGTACTGGCCTGGCTCTACGTGGGCATTCCGCTGGCCTGGGGCGTGTCGCAAACCTTTATCAAGGCGCTGGCGCTGTTCAAGTAAACTGATTCCCAGAGGCTTTAGTCAAAATAAAAAGAGCATCCGGCCCGCCGCCGAATGCTCTTTTGTTTGTTACTTACTCTCTGACTTGTAGCCTTTCCCCCATGACCTTTGAGCCCGCCGAGGACCACATTGTGGTGCTTGAGTCCTTTGCTGACCCCATCACGGCCCACCTGGCCAAAAGCCGCCTCGAAGCCGAGCAGATTCCCTGCTTTCTGACCAACGAAAATCTGGTGTCGCTCAACCGGCTCTACGGGCCGGCTTCGGGCGGCGTGCGCCTGCACGTGCGGGAGCAGGACGTGGCCGCCGCCGTCGAGATTCTGCGCTACGAAACCGTGCCGATGACGGCCTCCCGAGCCGAGGATGAGCCCCAGCCCGACATCGTGCACTGCCCCCGCTGCGACTCCACCGACGTCGCCTTTGGGCCCGCTACGCGCAATACCTACAGCTTCCCCATGCTGATGCTCTCGGTGCTGCTGGGCTATCCGCTGCGCGGCAAACGCTACCATTGCTTTCACTGCCGCCACGAGTTCAAACGCTCGGAGGTGGAGAATTTGTGAGATGGTGAGATGGTGAAGTGGTGAGTTAAAAACTCGTGTCATTGCGAGGAACGAAGCAATCCGTCCTCTAAAATGTACTGCGCTTCCTAAACTGAAAAGCCCTTTCCTGTATTCAACAAGAAAGGGCTTTCTGGTAAAAGAGCGGGACTAGCTGCGTAGAGGACGGATTGCTTCGTCATGCTTCCTCGCAATGACAATTCGTTTACTGCTTCACCGAAACCGAACCAACGGAAAAGCGTCGCCGGCTTTGAACTCGGTGGGCTCGGCGGGCAGGCGCAGAAAACCGTCGCAGTGCAGCAGGGAGGCTAGGTCGCCGGAGCCGCCAATTTTCTGGGGATGACCCAGCAGGTGACCGTAGGGCGAGAGTTCTAGGCGTACGGGCAGGAAGTAGGCAATGCGGGGCGTGAAGCTGAAATCGGTGGCTAGCAGGGCCGTAGGCCGGGGCTGTTTGTAGTGGGGCTGCTGGCAGCGCTGCAGCCAGGGCCGCACGTACTGGTAGAAGTTGACGAAGGTCGAAACCGGGTTGCCGGGCAGGGCAAACACTACTGCGCCCCGGCTTTTTCGCCAAACCAGAAGGGCTTGCCCGGCCGCTGCTGCACTTCGTGAAAAATTTGGGTGACGCCCAGCTCCTGCAGCATGCTAGGCAAAAAGTCGGCCTGGCCTTTCGATACGCCCCCGCTTAGCACCAGGGCATCGAAAGCATCGAGCAGCGGCGGCAAGCCTCGGCGCAAGGCTTCCTGGTCGTCGTTGAAGTGAAATGCCTCACTCTCGGCCCCGGCTTCGTGCAGAGCAGCCTGTACCATATAAGCATTGGAGCGCCGGATCTGGTGGGGCAAGGGCATCTGAGTCAGTTCCACCAGCTCGTCGCCGGTGCTCACTACGGCCACCCGCAGCCGCCGGGCTACCTGCAGCGTGCTGGCCCCAATAGTAGCCGCCACCGCAATTTCGGCCGGACTCAGCTTCACCCCGCTGGGCAGCAGCAGGTCGCCGGCTTCGCGGTCGGCGGCCCGGTGGTGCACGTTGTGGCCGGCGTTGGGCGGCGGTATTTGCAAAGCGGCCACGCGCTGCCCATTCGTTTCGTGAAACTGTAGATCCTCGTAGCGCACCACCGTATCGGTGCCGGGCGGCAGGGCGGCCCCGGTCATAATTTCGACGGCCGTTTGGGCATTGGTCAGCGGCTGGGGCGGCATGCCGGCTAGTTGGGTAGCGCTGATGGGGAAAGTCGTCTGCCCCGCCGCCACATTTTCGAAAGCCAGGGCAATGCCGTCCATGGCCACGCGGTGAAAGGGCGGAAAGTCGCGGTCGGCGTGCAGGGGCTCCTGCAGCACGCGGCCCACGGCCTGGGTCAGCGGGATGGTTTCGGCGGGCAGGGGCCGGGCCGTGGCCAGCACCCGGCGCATTGCTTCTTCGACAGAAATCATCTTGCGGGGAAAATACGTTAGGAGCGCGAGGAAGGACAACAACGCAAAATACACCCGAATAGATGTAAGCCCGGCCGAGCTTGCCGGCTGGTTCGGGCAGTTTGTTGCAACTTTCGGCTGCGCTGCAGCTTTGTAAGCAGTTACCTTTTCATCGTCATGTCTGATTCTTCCCGCTCCCTGACCCACCTCAACGCCGCCGGCCAGCCAGCCATGGTCGACGTGGGCGCCAAAACCCCAAGCCGCCGCGTGGCCCGGGCCCGCAGCCGCGTGCTGCTGGGCCGCGAAATTCTGAGTCTGGTACAGCAGGGCGACCTGCCTACCCGCAAGGGCCCAGTATTTCAAACGGCTATTCTGGCCGGTATTATGGCCGCCAAGAAAACCGCCGATTTGATTCCGCTCTGTCACCCGCTGGGCCTCGACGACTGCCAGGTGCAGATTGAAGTGGTCAGTGAGGAAGCTATTCACATCATCTGCACCGCCACCGTAACAAGCAAAACCGGGGTGGAAATGGAGGCCCTGACCGGCGCCTCGGTGGCCGCCCTGACCGTGTACGACATGTGCAAGGCCCTTTCGCACGACATCGTGATTCAGGAAACCCGCCTGCTGGACAAAACCGGCGGCAAAAGCGACTTTCACCATGTCGACTAACCCCATGCCCAACGCGCCCAAGGCCCGCACCAAGCACGCGGCCCTCACCCGCCCCGCTGTGGGCGAGTTTGGCCGGCAGGAGCTGGCTATTCTGGGCGCACCCTGCGGCAAAATCAAGGAGCTGGTAACCCGGCTGTTGCCTCACCTGGCTCCGCAGCTGAGCGTGGGCTACGTGGATGCCGACCACGCCGCCGGCGACGAAGCCGACAGCGGCGGCGCGGGCGGAGCCAGCCCCATCATGCAGGCCGGGGCCAGCGCCGAGCTAACCGACAAGATTCACTTCCGCCGCGTAGACCAGCGCCGGGAGCTGGACAGCTTTGCCCAGAAAGAACTGCTGTTTCACCAAAGCCTGGTCTTGGTGAACGGCAACCACTTCCGAGCCAAGCAGCAAATCATCATCCTGGACCCGGCCAAGCCCCTGGACAAGAAGCTCGACCGGCTCACCGATGTGCAGCTGGTGTTGCTGCCCGAAGGCGTAACTGAGCTGCCGGCGGTATTGCAAACTCACTTTGCCGGTCAGCCTTCGATTCCGCAGCTGTCCCTAGCTGATACTGAAGCAATTGCCGAATTCATCCGGCAGTGGTGGCAACGCAGCCTGCCGCCCTTGCGGGGCCTGGTGCTGGCCGGGGCCAGAGCCAAAGGATGCAAACTGACAAGGGCCGCCTCAACTACCACGGCCTGGAGCAGCGCGCGTACGCCGCCCAGCTGCTGGCCCAGGTATGCACCGACGTTCACGTTTCCTGCCGCCCCGACCAGGTGGCCGACCTGCCCGCCGGCCTGCTGCCCCTCCCCGACCGGTTTCTGGACCTGGGCCCTATGGGCGGCATCCTCTCGGCCTTTCAGCTCGACCCCAACGCAGCCTGGCTGGTAGTAGCCTGCGACCTGCCGTTTTTGTCGGAAACCAGCTTGCAGCACCTAGTGCAGCACCGCAACGGGGCCAAGATGGCTACGGCCTTCCAAAGCCCCGAAAACGAGTTTCCCGAGCCCCTGATTACCATCTGGGAACCCCGCGGCTACGGCACGCTGCTGCGGTTTCTGGGCCTGGGCTACTCCTGCCCCCGCAAGGCGCTGATCAACTCCGACATCGAGCTGCTGGTGGCCCCGGACCCGCGGGAGTTGCGCAACGTGAATACACCCGAAGAAGCTGCCGCCGCCCATAACGAGTTGCGCTAAGGTTTGTCGCGGCCGATGAACCGTTCCTGCCCCAGCAGGAAGCGGATAGCCCGGTGCACGTTCCGCTCTACACTTTCCTCGCTTTTCAGAAAGGAAATATAGCGCACGATTTCCAGGCGTCGGGAGGCGGGCAGGCTGTGGAACACCGCCGCGGCAGCTTCGTTTTCGGCCAGGACCTGACTTAGCCGCGGGTGCATGGTCAGCTCCCGGGGCTGCGGGTCGTGGCGCAGGGTGAAGGTGGCCGTGTCGCCGACCTGCTTGCCAGCGGCCTGCCGCATCGGGCCGTTGAGGTAGAGCCGCCACTGCCCGGCGTATTTTACCAGGGTTTGGGGAAACGCGTGCCCGTCGATAGTGAGCTGCACCGGAATTGGGCCCGTGCTTTTGCCCGCCGCGGCAAACAATGCCTGCAGAAGCGGGTCGGGCACCAGCACGTACGGGTTGACGCCAATGAGCTCAATGCAAGCCAAAAACGGGGCCGATTCTTCCATAGGTTAGGGGTGGGCCGCTACCCACACGGAGCCGTCTTCGTACTCCTCTTTTTTCCAGATGGGCACCACCTGCTTGATGGTGTCGATGATGTACTGGCAGGCGGCAAAGGAGTCGGCGCGGTGGGGCGTAGATACGGCTACCACCACGGCCACGTCGCCGATGTCGAGGCGGCCTTTGCGGTGCGTTACGGCTACTTGCCGCAGCATAGGCCACTTTTCCAGGGCTTGCTCGGCCACGTGCTCCATCTGCCGGATAGCCATGGCGTCGTAGGCTTCGTAGTCGAGGCGCACCACGCGGCGGCCGGTGCTTTGGTTACGGACCGTCCCGATAAAGGTATTGACGGCCCCGGCCCCATCGTCCTGCACGGACGCCAGCACGGCGGCCACGTCGATGGGCTGGTCGGTAAGGTAGATGTGCATAAAGTGCTGTTATTTTCGCTGTCATCCTGAGCCTGCGAAGGACCTTATCACGTTGAAACAAGTTGTTCAACTGGTATAAGGTCCTTCGCTCTGCTCAGGATGACAGATGTTTTTGTTGATGCCCTGTGCCTCTATCCTCCACTTACGGGCGGAATCAGGGCTACTTCGTCGCGCTCCTGCAGCTGATACTCATCGGCAGCATACTCGCTGTTGACGGCTATGGCCAGGCTGCTTAACTCACTCAAAGCCGGATATTGGGTCCGCAGCTGACCCATCAGGCCGGCCACCGACTGGGTGGCGGGCGTGTCGAGGTCGAGCGAGGAGCTGCCTACTATTTCTTTGGCGATGCCAAAAAGCGCAATTTTCAGTTTCATTTGTTTGTCTATACTCCGGAGGCAGTATACGCGGCCGGCGGCGGAACAGAAAAGCCCGTTTCCGGTTTTTTGTTCTGAATCCCTTTCAGCGCGGTCTGCGTTGAGTAGTTAGTTGTATTCTCGCTGGTCTATGTCCGTTGTTTCTCCTGTTCTATTCGATAACCACGGCCGGCCGCTGGAATACCTGCGCCTGGCCGTCACGGACCGCTGCAATTTGCGCTGCTTTTACTGCATGCCCGAGGAAGGTATCCAGTATTTGCCCAAGCAGGAGCTGCTGACCTACGAGGAAATGGAGCGGGTAGTGGCCCTGCTGGCTGGCCTGGGCGTGCGCAAAGTACGCCTCACCGGCGGTGAGCCT
Source organism: Hymenobacter cellulosilyticus (assembly GCF_022919215.1). Taxonomy (NCBI): domain Bacteria; kingdom Pseudomonadati; phylum Bacteroidota; class Cytophagia; order Cytophagales; family Hymenobacteraceae; genus Hymenobacter; species Hymenobacter cellulosilyticus. The sequence goes on from NZ_CP095046.1 coordinate 742,240, forward strand.
TTCGTGCGCCGCGACTTAGTGCCCTTCATCGGCCGCCTGAGCGAAATCAACGGCATCGACGACATCAGCCTGACGACCAACGGCGTGCTGACTGCGCCCCATATTCCGGAGCTGGCCCGCCTGGGCATCCGCACCGTGAACCTGAGCCTGGACACGCTCGACCGGGCCCGGTTTGCCCGCATCACCCGCCGCGACGAGCTGCCGCGCGTGCTCGACACGTTTTATGCTCTGCTAGCGGCCGGTATCAAGGTCAAAATCAACGCCGTAGTGATGGATGGGCAGAACATCGAGGACCTCGTGCCCCTGGCCGAACTCACCCGCGACCTGCCTGTGGACGTACGGTTTATTGAGGAAATGCCCTTCAACGGCGGCAGCCACGGCGCCATCCAGATTCCGTGGAGCCACGTGCGCATCCGGGAGCACCTGGAACAGCACCTGGGTTTGCTTACGCCCATTGCCACCAAGCCCGGCGACACGGCCTCGCACTATACCGCGGCGGGTCACCAGGGCGCCTGGGCATTATTGCGGCTTACTCGCGCACCTTCTGCGGCACCTGCAACCGCCTGCGCCTCACGGCCGAAGGCGGCCTGAAAACCTGCCTCTACGACCAGGGCGTGCTCGACGTGCGGGCCCTGCTGCGCACCGGCGCCCCTGATGCCGACGTAACGGCCGCCTTAGCCAACGCCTTCCGCCATCGGGCAGCCAACGGTTTCGAAGCCGAACGCCAGCGCCCTGTGCATCAACTCAGCTTTGAGTCGATGAGCACGATTGGAGGATAAGAGGTGAAGTGGCAAATTTCGTTCTGCTACTTCGGGCTGTGGTTGGAATTTTAGACTTAGGCTACGTACCAACAAGCATAGTAGGACGTTCAAAGGAAGCCTTTTGCAAACCCTAACTCTTCAAAATCAGCGGGCCCGTCATGTTCGTCGAAGCATGATGGGCCCGCTGATTTCGGCCCGTACTACTATCGCCCACTAGGTACATCAAAAAGGCAATAGTGCTTACAGGACAAGTACTTGCCGCATAAACAGCAGCCCGACGTTATTATTATAACGTATTGCTATTCAATAGCATTATTTGAGGTATGTGGAAAAACACAATATTGTGCTGTCCACAATATGCTTGATTAAAACTCAGTGGTGGCACTGATTTTTTGTTGCAGGTCGGGACGTCGATTGCTCCTTCACACAGACAGTAGTCATGAAGCTCATTCAACAAGCCATTTCTCTTGCCGCACTCCTTTTAATGGGATCAACCAGCACGTTTGGACAAGATGCCCTAACCAGTAATAGCCAATCAGCAGTAGCTCAGTCAGCAAGTAGGCCTGTCAGTAGTGGCGGTGCCTCGGGTGGGACCAGTGACAGGAACGAAGATGGGCTGGTTACAAGTGCAAACTTTGCGACAGTGTATAACCAAAAGGTTACTCACATATTAACGGGTGACCGTAATGTAACAGCTATAGGCAATTACTTATCAATAAATATTATCAAACCCAGTGTAACCCTAAATGGGTTTATTCCTACGTTTAGCAAAAACACCTCTAATATATTAGGTAAAGTTCGAGAAAAGGACCGTTTGACCGGCTTTTTCTCCGGAAACGCAAATGTTTCAATAGTAGAGAACACCGTTTCTTTGTTTCAGAACAACAAAGTAAATAGCAATGTTGAATTGAAGCTTGGTTATTCATTTGTTGTATACGATGCATTTTGGTCGTATGGAAGAGACAGAGAAGCTATAGCCAAAGCACGCACAGAGGTGGAAGCGCACTATCGTACGTTGACGGACCGGGAGTTACTAGAGAAACAACAGCTAAATGCTTTGATAAAGCAAGTACAGGCGCAAATAAAAGAAATCACTGATTCACTCCGTGAAGATTCTGTAACAGAAGATGAAATGGAGGCGTCACAACTAAACAGCTACGTGGCTAAGAAAATTTATGAAAAAGACTTGCTGCTTAAATTAGCCGCCCTTCAAAGTAGTATCGACAAGAAGAAGATCGAAAAAGCGAGGAAGGACTCCGTTTTAAAGGTTGACCTTAAAGCGCGTTGGTCAACTGTCGAGCTAATGTGGATAGATATTTTGCCCGGTGGCAAACAGCAAAAATTTTATCTTTATGACGAAAATGCAACGTATTCTAAGCAAGTGATTGAGAAAACAAGGTTCAATGGACGCCTTGCTTTTGCATTCAACAGATTTGTTGATTCTAGACACCCTGGCTATAAGAAATGGAACGGATTGATGCGGTTGGAATATGCTGCTACTAAATCAAACAATATTGCTTCCTTGCAAGGAATGGATATTTCCAGCAAAACAAAAATAGACACTTTTCAAAGGAGCCGTGAAATTCTTGAAAAAGTCACTGCTTATAAAATCACGCAGTATAAACCAAGCAAGTATCACGATATTCGGTTTGATTGGGTAATTCCAATGGATACAATTAGCCGCATTAACCTACATCCGTATTTTCTTTTACAACACCCTTTTGACAAATGGAGGCTTAATGACATTAAGCGTCATAGAGCAACACAAAACGCTGGAATGGGCTTTATAACCACTCTGAAAAATAAAGAAAACACCAAAGTAAATTTTAATATTGAGTTATACTTTGAATTGCGTGACATATCAAACACAGCGGAAAAGATGGACCCAGCTATCTTGCCCGAGGACCGGACTAAAACTTTTCAACGTAATGAATTTGGTATCCGTGTGACAACTCCCTTCGGGTTTACCAAGCAGTAGCGAAGTAAGCCTTTTCAGCAGAGCCCGCGCCAATGCAAAAGCCCCAGATTTTGGCCTGGGGCTTTTGCATTGACCCGCCAGCAATAAACCCAAGCATTACATTTTTTTGATTTTAACCGGGCAACTAAACGTTCCAGGGCCTTACTCCGGCGCCTGCTCACCAGCAAAACAGCTACTCCAATCTGTGCCCCACGGACCCGCCGGGCTGGCGCAGGTCGTACGCCAGCAGCCTTTCAGCAAAGGAAGAGCATTCAGCATATCTCAGAGGACGAATTGCTTTGCCTTGCTTGCAACGATGGGAAGGAAAAGCGGCGGAATCTGGGGAAGTTCGTATTCTTAGGCTGCTATGAAAGTCTTGTTCGGAATTGTTGGGTTTGTGGCGCTGCTGTACGTGGCGGTGCTGGTGGTGCTGTATTTCAAGCAGGAGCGGCTGCTGTTCTTTCCCACCAAGCTGCCGGCCGACTACCGCTTCAGCTTCGCTCAGCCCGTCGAGGAGCGCTGGATAAAGGCCTCCGACGGCACCCGCCTGCACGGCCTGCTCTTCCCTGCCGACTCGGCCCGGGCCTTATTTTCTACCTCCACGGCAACGCCGGGGCTCTCGACAGCTGGGGCGACGCGGCCACGCTCTACACCCGCCTGGGCTACAGCGTGTTTATGCTCGACTACCGCGGCTACGGCAAAAGCGGGGGGACCATCAGCAGCCAGGAGCAGTTCCTGAGCGACGTGCAAACAGCTTACCAACAGCTGCTGCCCGAGTTTCCTGAAGAGCGCACTATCGTGCTGGGCTACTCCCTGGGCACGGGCGCGGCGGCCTGGCTGGCAGCCCAGCAAAACCCTAGGCTCCTGCTGCTGCAGGCGCCCTACTTCAGCATGCGGGCCACGGCGCGGCAGCATTACCCCTTCGTGCCGGGCTTTATCGTGCGCTACCCGCTGGGTACCGATGCGGTGCTGCCCCAAGTAAAATGTCCCATCGTCATCTTCCACGGGGAGCACGACGAGGTCATCGACTACCAGACCACCATGCAGCTCAAGGCGCTGCTCAAGCCGCAGGATCAGTTTATTACCCTGGCCGGGGCAGGCCACAACGGCATGACCAGCAACCCTGAGTACCAGGCGCATATTCGCCGGATTCTGGGCGGACAGTAGACAGCTACGAAATATTTTCGGCGGCCTTGGGGTGATAGTTGCCCCAAAAGCGGATTAACTACCAGAGCGGCACTTCTTCACTCACCGGTCCGGCTTTCACTTATGCATACTTCGGCATCTCTTCGGCAGGCTCTGCGCACCAATCGGGAACAAACCCTGACGCAGATTTACCAACGGACGTTCCCATTGGTGCGCCGCCACGTGCAGCAGCACGGCGGCTCGGCCCAGGATGCCAAAGACGTGTTTCAGGATACCCTGGTAATTTTTTACGAGAAGGCCGTGGCCGACTCGTTCGTGCTGTCCTCCTCCGTAAGTACCTATTTAGTAGGCATTAGCCGCAACCTGTGGCGGCGGGAGCTCAGCCGGCGCGGGCAGCTGCCCCTTACCGACCTAAGTGAAGAGCACACCCAGGTGCAGGAAGAAGCCGAGCCCAGCGCAGAAGGCCATGATTCGCTGCCGGTGCTCGACTATGTGGAGCAGCTCGGGGAGCGGTGCAAAAGCTTATTGCTGGCTTTTTACTACTTCCAGCAGCCCCTGGAGCAGATTGCCGGAACTCTGAACTACGGCAACATCCGCTCGGCCACAGTGCAGAAATTCAAGTGCCTGGAGCGGCTGCGCAAGTCGGTGCGGGCGGTAGTGGCCAACGCCTTAGCCCAGTAACGCTATGCGCCCCGTCCTGGAACGCCTACAGCTCATTGAGCACCACCTGCTGGGTTGCCCCACAGCCGCCGAAGCGGCCCAGTGGCAGGTGCAGCTGCTCACCGACCCCGACCTGGCCGCCGACGCGGCCACCCAGCAGCAGCTTTATCAGGCCCTGCACGAAGCCGGCCGCCAACAGCTGCGCCGGGAGCTGGAACTGATTCACAGCCGCTTCGAGCGGCAGACCCGGCGGCGCAGCTGGCTGCAAACCGCCACCGAACACCTGCGCCGGGCGCTGAAGCGGCCCCGCCGCTAACCCTTTCTTTCCCCGATTTATTCCCGCTGCTCTGCCTTGCAATCAAGGCAGCCAGGCTTCCTAGGTCCATTTTTTACCCGTCAATTGCCATGTTACACTCCCAGGAATTCCGAAAATTTGCCGTGCAGGGCCAGGGCTTATCCGGCTCTAGCATCGACCGGTACCAGCACCACATCGAAGGCCGGTTTTATCCCCAGGTCACGGGCATGACGCGCTCCGTCATTGAGGAGCGGCCGACGCGCTTTGCCGAAATAGACGTGTTTTCGCGCCTGATCATGGACCGGATTATCTTTCTGGGGCAGGCCGTCGACGACAATATTGCCAACATCATCACCGCCCAGCTCTTGTTTCTGGAGTCGGTGGATGCCAAGAAGGACATTTTGCTCTATATCAACTCCCCGGGCGGCTCGGTGTACGCCGGCCTGGGCATCTTCGACACGATGCAGTACGTGAATCCCGACGTGGCCACCATTTGCACCGGCCTGGCTGCCTCCATGGGCGCCTTTCTGCTGACTGGCGGGGCCATCGGCAAACGCTCGGCCTTACCCCACGCCCGGGTCATGATTCACCAGCCTTCGGGTGGGGTGCAGGGCCCTTCAGCCGACATTGAAATTACGGCCCGGGAAGTGGTGAAGCTGCGGCAGGAGCTCTACAGCATCTACGCCGAGCGTTCCGGCAAAACCTACCAGCAAATCCACGACGACTCGGACCGGGACTACTGGATGCGGGCCGATGAGGCTCGGGAATACGGCCTGATTGACGAAGTGCTGGAAAGGAAAAATTCCTAGGTTCAACCTAGGTAGCACCGCTCATGTCAGATCATTTTTCGGAGCCAAAGTCAGAGTGGATATATGCATTGACTGACTTGAAACCAATAAATGAAGCTCCAGAATTAGGCACTGGGGATTAAGGCTTTGAATGACCAAATGTAAGGCCTCTGCATTTCCGGAGTGCCTGATTTGCTTGTGGTAGCGGGTCCATCTACTGGGAGAATTGGCGTCGGATGGTGGCTCATTTGCGAACCGAAAATCAAACACCATATTTTCTTCCATATGTACGTAACCCGGAAAAGGCTGTGGGCCAGCTTCTATATGGGTTACTTGCCAAAATTGGGGTAGCGCGGTTGTGTTCATAGGCTTTTTACTTGCCCAAACCCGCCCAGCCGCGGCGCATGGCGTAGTACACGGCCGTACCTACCACCAGGCCCACGAGGTAGCCGTAGGGCAGGCCGCTGCAAAGCACACCCACCAGCAAGGCCACCAGCAGGTCCGGCTTGGAGCTGGTCAGGTCGCGGAGCAGGGCGGCCAGGGTCAGGGCTTCGAAGAGCAGCAGCACGCCTAGAATAGGCAAGGGAAAAATCTGGACGATGTCGGCGAAACCCTGGCTGAAAAACAGGCCCAGCACCAGAAACAGCCCGCCGTAGAGAATAACCGAGCCCCCGGTCCGGGCCCCAAACGCGTAGTGACCCACCATGCCGCCCGAGCCGTGACATACCGGAAAGCCCCCAAAAAACGGCGCTACCAGATTCATTAGCCCGTAGGTAAAGCTGATTTGCCGCACCGTAACCTGCTTTTCGGGGTAATGGTCGTGAATCACCTGCCGGGTGGCCAGAATGGAGTTGCCGAGCGACAAGGGAATCTGGGGCAGGGCCAGTAATACGGCGCCGGTCAGAATATCGGCCTGCTGCGGCACGTGCCAGGTGGGCAGGTGCAGGCCCAGAGCCTGCTGGGCAGTAGTTAGGTCGAGCTTGAAAGCCAGGGCATAGATGATTCCTAGCGTAATAACCAGCAGGGAAGCCGGCCAGCGCCGGTTGCCGAGCAGCAGCACCGTGACGGTAAAGGCCGCGGCGGCCAGGGCGTAACCCGGCAGGCCGTCGGCGGGCACGTATTCCTTCAGGGCCAGGGTGGAAAGCTGCAAGGCCAGCCCAAACTGAATGCCGCGCACCACGGGCTTGGGAATCAGCTTGGCCAGGGCGTCAATCAGGCCGGTGACGGACAAGAGCAGCATGCTTAGGCCAATGGCCAGCCCCCCACCGAAGATGATGCGGCCGGGAATTTTCTGGGCAATAACCAGGGCGGCAAAGGCCTTGAGCGGCTGCACCGGCATGGGCATGCCGTACCAGAAGCCCGAAAACATCTGCAGCAGCCCGAATACGATGAGCAGTCCGGCACTATCCACGCCCGAGGCCGCAATGACGCCGATAAGCAGGGGCAAGTCGGTGCCCAAGTCCCCGAAAGCCCCCGCCAGCTCGTTCCGGTCGAAGCGGATGCGGCGGGTGGGCGCGGTGAGAGGCGAAGTGTCGGAGGGGAATGGAGCGTGGGCAAGGCAGGTACTACTAGCGCGAACCACAAGGCTCGCAGAGCTGAACGACAATCGTTGGTACTGGCGCGGGGATGCACAAACGGCAAAGTTCGCGCGGTCGGTTGCGCTACAATCAGGCCGTGGGCATGGCCGGGTCGAGCTGCTCAGCCCAGGCCTGAATACCACCGGTAAGGTTGGTCAGGTTGTCAAAGCCGTGGTCCTGCTGCAGTTGGGCTATGGCCTGGGCGCTGCGCCGGCCGCTGCGGCAGTACACCACAATGGGGTGGTGGCGGGGCAGCTCGGCCACGCGCTGGGGTAGGCTGCCGAGCGGAATCAGGGCGGCGCTGGGCAGGTGACTGACGGCGTATTCCTCCAGCTCGCGCACATCCAGCAGAAACGGCGGCGTCTCGGAGCTGAGCAGCTCGTCTAGCTCGGCGGGCGTCACGCTGGCAATGGGGGCTTGGCAGAGCTCAGCGTAGTCGGCCGGGTCGGCGGAGTCGAGGTTGATGGCGGCCCGCTCGGGCTGGCGGGCAAAGCGCAGGGTGCGGGTCTGGAACGTGAGGGCATCGAACAGCCAGAGCCGGCCAGTCAGGATTTCACCCAGGCCCAGAATTACTTTCAGCGTTTCGGTGGCCTGAGCGCAGCCAACGAGGCCCGGCAGCACGCCCAGCACTCCGATAACTGAGCAGTTGGGCGCCTCGGCAGCCGACGGTGGCTGCGGGAACAGGCAGCGGTAGGTGGGCCCGCCTTGGTAGTTGAACACCGACACCTGACCCTCGAATTTATAAATGGCGCCCGAAACCAGGGGCTTGCCTAGGCTCACGCAGGCGTCGTTGAGCAGGTAGCGGGTCGGAAAGTTGTCGGAACCGTCCACCACCACATCGTACTGGGCCACCAGCTCGCGCACGGAGGCTACATCCACGCGGCGGGGCGTTACCTCGCAGTTGACCAGCGGGTTGATGCGCTGCACGGCCCGGGCGGCAGCTTCCGCTTTGTACTGACCCAAATCGGCGGGGCCAAAGAGTACCTGGCGCTGCAGGTTGCTCATTTCCACCTGGTCGCCGTCGGCAATGCCCAGCGTGCCCACGCCGGCGGCGGCCAGGTACTGCAGAATGGGGCAGCCCAGGCCGCCGGCTCCCACCACCAGCACCCGGGCAGCCTTGAGCTTTTCCTGCCCGGCCTCCCCTATTTCGGGCAGCTGCAGGTGGCGTTGGTAGCGTTGGCGTTCGTCGGGAGTAAGCACGGGAAGAATAAATAAGAAGTACCAGATAAGACGAGGGGTAGGCAGGGCCGCCCGCCATTTCGTTCTGGCTTTAAACTTACAGCTTCGCTTAAAAGTTAACCTTTCCCCGGCCACGCATCCGTAAAGAGCGGTGGCCCTCGACTGCCCCATTCCTACTTCCCAACTAGCAACTCTACCGTGGAAACCTTCCTGCCGCCTACCAGCTACGACTACCTCACGGTGCACAAGGTGACGGGCGCCGAGCTGACCGAAGCTTCTGATGTGGTAGCCGCCGAAGAGCCCCTGGAAATCCGCCTCGGTTTTGGGGCGGCCGGGCAGCGGGAGCACCGCACCCTAGCCATTACCATGCGCACCCCCGGCCACGACATGGAGCTGGCCGCCGGCTTCTTGCTCACCGAGGGCATTATTCAGCGTCGGGAGCAGCTGGCCGGCATCCGCTACTGCCCCGACGTGACCAAGGAGGAGGAGCGGGAAAACGTGGTGCGGGCCGAGCTGGCTGAGCATGTCGACGTGTCGATGCCGCGCCTGGAGCGGCACTTCTACACCTCTTCCAGCTGCGGGGTGTGCGGCAAAACCAGCATCGACGCGGTGCACGCGGCTGCCTGCCCGGTGCTGCCTACCAATGGCCCGTACGTGTCGCCCACCGTGATTCATGAGCTGCCGGCCCGGCAGCGGGCGGCCCAGGCGCTGTTTGAGCAAACCGGCGGCCTGCACGCGGCGGCTCTGTTTTCGCCCGAAGGCGAGCTGCTGCTGCTGCGCGAAGACGTGGGCCGGCACAACGCCCTAGACAAGGTAATCGGGGCGGCGCTGCTGCAGGAGTGGCTGCCCCTGCACCGCACGATTTTGCTGGTAAGCGGGCGGGCCTCGTTTGAGCTGGTGCAGAAGGCGGCCGTGGCCGGCATTCCGGTACTGGCCGCCGTGGGGGCGCCTAGCTCTTTGGCCGTGCAGGCCGCCCGGGATTTTGGCATGACGCTCTGCGGCTTCGTGCGCCAGGGCCGCTACAACGTGTACTGCGGCGAGTGGCGCCTGCAGGCCCGTCCGGAGTAGGCCCGACGGAGGGCTTCCGAAGTCCTCCGGGTAGCTTCCGAACCTACCCGGAGGACTTGGGAAGGGGTCTGGAGGGGTTCGGAAACTCTAGGTATAGCTTCGAAAGTCCTCCGGGTGACTTCAGAAGCCCAATGGGTAGGTTCGGAACCTATTCAGACCCCTGCGGAAGACCTGCGGACCACTTCCGAAGGGGGCAGGCTTTCTACAAAGCGGCTTTTACTTCAAACGTAGCGCTGGTGCTGCCGGCCTGGCCGCTCTGGCTGAGGCCCTGCACTACTATCCGGTACCGGCCCACTTGGTCGGAAGTGAAAAAGGTAAGCGTGGGGCTGGCTCCCGGACGGATAGTTACGTCCGGATTCCAGTAGAGCAGGTTGCGGAAGTCGGGCCGGCGGCTTTGCTGCTGCTGGGGCGTCTCGTAGCGGGGCGCGTAGAACTCGCGCTGCCCCTGCAGGCCCTCGTATTCCTGGAGCAGCACGTGGGTATCGAGTGGAAAGCCGGCCAGGTCGCCCTTATAGGTGGTGTAGCTCACGATGCCGTTGTAGAAAAAAGCCCCCACGAAGTAGCGCTTGGTCACGACGTCGAGCTTCTGCACCTTCAGCGGGTCGAAGGCCATGATTTTGTTGGTGTCGAACACGGGCATGCCGTCGAGCAGCACCAGCGGGTTTTCCAGGGCGTCGTGGGCGTTGGCATTGGGCAGCAGGAAGTGAAAGCCGTCTTTGCGCAGGCGCACAAACACGCCGGGCACGTACTCGCGCATCACTTCCTCCATCACCTTGAAGCGGGTGTAGGCATCGAGCATGTACCGCTCATTGGGCTTGCCATAAAACGCCAGACTGTCGATGCGCGGCAACTGGTAGCGCACCGGCGGGCCGCTGGCAAACTGCTGCTGCACCTGGGCCTGCACGTGGCGCCGCCGCAGGCTGGCCGCCAGCTGCTCGGAAAGCGTGAGTCGGACCGGCCGGCCGGGAGCGTACTGCTCGGAGAAAGGATTGAGGATTTCCACCCGGTACACACTGTCGCGCGTGGGGTTGGGCTGGGCTACCAGCTGCCGGGTACCGTACCAGTCGGCCGTTTCGAACTGCACGCTGCCATCGGCCCGACTAACTGAATTGTACAGCTGAATGGCCCGGCTGGGCGCCGCCAGGTAGATAGAGATGCCCGGAGCCGGGCCCCCGTGCGACTGTCGGTTACCCGCCCGCGCACCAAATGCCCGTTTAGCTCGGGCAGATAAGCCGGCGGCGCGGGCTGAGCGGCCAGCACGTCGGCCCAGCGGAAACGGCTCCAGCCTTGGGTCAGCATCAGGTTGTCGGCCGCCTGAGCCGCTTCCGCGGAATGGGTGGAGCAGTAATACTCAGGGTTTTCCACCGCGCCCTTCAAATCGGAAGTCAGCCACAGGTAGCTGGCCGCGTCGGGTCCGCCGGCCTGCGACAAAGAGTCGAGCTGGTACACGGCCACCGACACGTTTGCCGGAACCGTTTCGCCCGTGCTTAGCTGCAGGCTCACCTTCTGGCGGCTGGCGTACTGACTTTTATCGGGCTGGGCGGTAAGGGCCAGGGTGGTAGTTGAGGCCCGGAAGTAGAGCCGCTCGCACACCGGCTGCCGCCGGCTGTTGAACAAGGTGAAGTGGGTAACCCCGGCCGCGAGCTTGGCTTTTTCCACCACAAAGACGGCCTGCCCCTGGCTGAGCGGAGTACCGGCCGCTACGGCCACCTGCTGGCGGGTGTGGCCCAGTAGGTACAGACTTTCACTGGCCAAGGCTGCCCCACTGGTTTGCACTACTACGCGCAGCTGCTCCGGCCCGGCCTCTTCCAGCCGGAGCACGTAGCCCTGCTCCCGCACCGCCGGCAATGGGCTGGTAATGGTTTGCCCGCTCCTCAGCCGGATGACGGCCCGGTAAGCGGAGCCCGCCGCCATGGGCGTAAACGAAAAGCTGCCCAGACCAAACCGCAGCGTCTGGAAACTGCCCACGCTCTTGCCACTGGCATCCAGCACGTTGCCCTCGGCGGCCACTCCCCGGCCCTGGCGGTCGGTTATCTTGAAGCCCACTTTGCTGCTGATACCCTGCACCAGGTAGCCGCCTTCGGGAAAAAACTGCGGGTCGTAGCTTAGGGCCGCCGGGGCCGCGGGCAGCCCCAGCGGCGTGCGGGTATTGACGATGGTAACCGGGCAATGAAAGTAGAATTCGGGCCCAAAGTTCTTCATCCAGCTCGTGTAGGCCCGCACCGTGTAGGTGCCGGAGGCCAGGGCTGCCGGCAGCACGAAGGAGCCCTGGCCAGTGGCGCGGCGCAAGGCAATTTTGGCTTGTAATACGGGCCGCTGCTCGGCATCCAGCACTTCCACATAGGCCACGGTGCTGGCCGCCAGCGGCCGGTGGCTCCGGCCATCCACGGCATAGAGCTTAAACCACAGCGTTTCGCCACTCACGTAGCTGGGCCGGTCCAGGTGGGCAAACAGCTTTTCCGGGGGCAGGCGCTGGCTGTAGCGGGCCAGGCTGCGGCCCAGCTGGGGCAAAGAGTCGAGCTGGGCCAAAACCGGGCTGCTGCACAACGCCAGCAGAGCGGGCAGCAGGCGGGCAAGAAATGTCGGGGCGAAAGTCACGGAACGGCTAAGTATACAGGTAGAAAAGAAGCCGGCACTACTGCCAGAAGTCGGGCCGCTTGTTGGTGCCTCGGCGCCGGCAATCCACGCAGTCGGCCGGAGCGCCGGCATACCCCAGCAGCAGGCCGCCCATTGGCGAATAAACCCCATATACCGGCAGCACGGCGGGGCTGCTAAAGTAGGCCGACACGTCTCTGAGCAGGACGGTATCGGGCGGCAGGCAGCTGTACCCGTTGAGAAAATTGGTGGGCGGCAAATCCGAGCTGCTAATGAATATCCGCTTCTCGGTGACGGTGCTGGCTCCCACGTACCCAATGACGGGCTCCGACTCGTCGGTCAGGCAGCGCACGTTGCCGGTCAGCTGGGTGGGGGCGGGGTCGAAGAGGCTGCCCAGGTTTTCGGTGGTAGCCTTGAGCTGCTCCCAGTAGGCGTACTCCTCGGGCGTCTGGGCAAATTGCCGCACCAGCAGGCTGTATTTAAACCGCAGCTTGGTTGAGTTGGCCGGCATCAGCAGCAGCGGAAAGTCGGATACGACATCCTGACTGAGTCGGGCCGTGGAGCTGAGCTGTATGGCCGTGGAGCCGGCGGTGCCCCAGCACGTGAAGATGTCTTCCGTCCGGGGCGCATGCTACCGTTAACGTACTCGATAATAGACCGGTAAGCCGACTGAAATTCCCAGGTTTCGGTGTAGGTCCAGCGGTAATAGCGCGTGTTATTGCTAGCGTCGCGGCTGTTCACATACACCTGCAAGCCCCGGGGCTCCAGCGCCCACGTCACCCCGCCGATGGGCGGCGTCGCCTTACCCGTCACCAGTTCGGAGGCATATTCGCGGCCCGCCGCGGTGCGCACCCGCACCCGGTACTTGCGGGCTGGGCTCAGCGCCAAACTCGCGGAAGTGTAAGTGCCCGGCGCCGGCTCGGTGAGCGGGTAAGGCGTGCCGGCATCGTCCTGAATGGAAACTGTGGCCTTGGTTTCTACCACCGGAGCGGCCGCGCTGGCCACGTTCTGGGTGCGCGAAAGTCGAATAGTCGTTACGCCACTGAGGTTGATGGAGCCCGCCACTACCAGGTAATTCTGGGGCGCATTGATAACGTCCGGCTCAAACGGGTCGACGCAGCCGGGCAGGGCTAGCAGCAGCACGAGCCATAACAGGCAGGATTGCAGACGCGGCATGGAATAGGGCACTAGAATTTGAAGTTGTAAGTCACGGTGGGAATGGGCTGGCCGAAAATGGAGAGCTGGTAGCCCCGGATCTGCCCGCCTTCCGACTTGAAGTAGACCGAGTACGGGTTGCGGCGGCCCGTGAGGTTGTACACCGACAGCGTCCAGGAGCTGTGGGCCAGCTTTTTGGCTTTGTGCCCGCCCTCGATGTTCATGGCAAAATCGACGCGGTAGTAGTCGGGTACGCGGTAGGCGTTGCGGTCGGAGTAGAACACGCGGGGCACATCGTCGACGTAGTAGCGGGCCAGGGGCAGGGTGATGGGGCGGCCGGTGCTGTAGTTGAAGTTGAGCGAGGTGCTGAAGCGCCGGCTGAAGCGGTAGTTGCCGGCCAGGGTCACGTCGTGGGGCTTGTCGAAATTGCTGGGGTAGTACTCGCCGCGGTTGACCTGCTCGGCGGGTGTGCCGGCGTTGGCCCGCACCAGAGAGCGGGAGTAGGTGTAATTAAGCCAGCCATTGATTTTGCCCGTTGACTTCCGGATCGAGAATTCCACCCCGTAGGCCTTGCCTTCGGCATTGATCAGGTCGGTTTCCAGGTGGTGATTCAGCAGCAGCTTGGCCCCGCTTTTATAGTCCACGAAGTCGTGCATCCGCTTGTAGTAAGTTTCTACCGAGGTTTCAATCGTGTTGCGGCGGAAGTTGCGGTAGTAGCCCACTGAGACCTGGTCGCCCACCTGGGGCCGGATGTAGGCGTCACTCAGCTTCCAGGTATCGGTCGGCGACAACGAAGCCGTATTCGACAACTGACTGATATACTGCCGAGTGCGGTTGTAGCTGGCTTTCACCGAGGAGTTGTCCGACAAGGCGTATTTCAGCGAAGCCCGGTATTCAGGCCCGTGATAAGTAGCAATGGTAGAACCCGCCCCGTAGCGCACCGTGTCGGTAATGTTGCCGGTCGTGCGCGGCAGGCCCGCCCCGTACTGGTTTACGTCGCGCGGACCCAGGGCCTGGTAAAATGAGTAGCGCAGCCCCAGCACCAGGGCCAGCCGCGGCGTCACGTCTATTTTGTCGGACACATACAGGGCACTTTCCTGGGCCTGCTCCGCCGCTAGCTGCTCTCCTACCACCAACGATTCGGCGCCCTTGGCTACCAGCTTGCCCGGAGCCACGCGGTAGCGCAACGTACTGGCCCGAAGTCGATGGTGTGCTTGGTATTGTGAAAGTAGCTGAAGTCGGCCTGAGCGCCGAGCTGCCGGATGCCGAAGGTCAGCTCCGAGGCATTGACGGCGTTTTTCTCACTGGCAATCCGGTACTGGTAGTTGGTGTAAGTGCCGGTCAGCACGCCGTAGAGCTTGTTGCCGAAGATGTGCTTCCACTTCAGGCTGCCGTTCTGGTTTTGGTAGGCGTAGGAAGTATCGGAGGCCAGCTTAAACCGGTCCCGGCTGTAGTAGCCGGTGGCGTAGAGCGTGTTTTTGTCGTTGAGCTCGTGGCTGACGTGGGCGCTCAGGTCATAAAACGAGGCCGAACTTTCCTTCAGGTCGCGGTTGGGCAGCAGCTTCAGCAGCCAGTCCGAATACGAGGTGCGGCCCCCAATCAGGAAGGAGCTTTTGTCTTTGATAATGGGACCTTCCAGCGTGAGGCGGCTGGTCAGGGCCCCGATGCCGCCCGAGCCGCTGAGCTTCTTCTTGTTGCCGTCGCGGGTGGCGATGTCGAGCACCGACGACAACCGGCCCCCAAACCGGGCCGGGATGCCGCTTTTGTAGAGCTCCACGGTTTTGAGAATGTCGGGGTTGAAGGCCGAAAAGAAGCCGAACAGGTGGGACGGATTATACACCGTCGCGTCGTTGAACAAAATCAGGTTCTGGTCGGTGGAGCCGCCGCGCACACTCAGGCCGGTGCTGCCCTCCCCGATGGCCTTCACGCCGGGCAACGTTAGGACTACGCGCAGAATGTCGGCTTCGCCAAAGGCCGTGGGCACCTGCCGGATGGTCTTGATGTCGAGCTTTTCCATCCCCATCTGCATGCCGGCCACGTTTTTGTCTTTCTCGGCCTCAATCACCACCTCTTTCAGGTTGGTAATATCTTCCTCCACTTCCACGTCCAGCTTGCCGTCGGCATTTAGCTGCACCTGCCGCCGGGTGTTCTTGATGCCGATGCCACGGATGTTGAGCGTGTGCCGCCCCACGGGCAGCGTCAGGGCGTAGTAGCCAAACTGGTCGGTGGAAACCCCGATGGCCGGCGTCTCGATGTAGACTGAGGCGCCCGGCACCGGCTCCCCCGACCTGGCCTCGCGAATGTGGCCCGCCAGCGTGGCCTTGCCCGCGCTGTTAGCCGCACCCGGCCGACCTATTTCGTAGAGCCGGGCCACGTTGGCAGCCCGTACCGGCTGGCTGGTCGCCGGCGTATCGCCGGTAGGCGCGGCAGCCACGGCCCCGGGCCGGAAATAGTCGGTGGGCAGCTCAGTGGCCACGGGCTGCCGGGGCGTGATAAAGACGTTGTGTTCCTCATCAATGACAAAGCGCAGCTCAGTGGCTCCCAAGGCCTGTTGCAGCACGCTGCTCAAGGGTTGGGCCTGGGCCTGCAAAGTCACGGTCACGCGCTGCACCGCGGCCGTGTCGAAGAAGAACCGGTAGCGGGTCTGGTCTTCGAGCTGGCGTACAAACTGCTCCAGGCTCACGCCCTGGAAGCTGCCGCTCACGGCGGGCTCCGCCGTTTGCCCGTAGCTCTTGAAGCCAACGGTGCTTAAACCTATAAGCAGAATTAGCCGGTAAAGATATTTCATGCACAAGCGTATGATTGTCAACAGATAAAGCAGGTAGCCAGCCCCGGCGCTACGGCTGCGGGGCGGGGCTAGCGTGGCGGCGTAGCGCACCAGGGCCACCAGGGACTCTTCCCGGGCAGCCGCGTTAAACTTCAGCTTTTGGGCTCGGATATAGTCGCGAAGCGCAGCTTTATGCTCCGGCAGCAACGCCAGTACGCTTTGGGCTTTGCTGGCTTTGGAGTAAAGGTTGTTCTGGCGCAGAAAGAAGGCGTCCTTCTCGGTTATTTCCCCTTCCAGCCCCCCGGCCGATGCTCGTTCCTGCAGGTCTTTGCGGCGCAGGGCCAGCAGCTGCACCGGCCCGTCTACCAGCAGCTCGTAGAAGCCGGGCCGCTCGGGCAAAGCCTCCGCGGAGCCCGCCGTGAGGTGAATAAAGGAGTGTCCGGCCACGGTGAACCGGGTCACTTTATCCTTGATGAGCAGCATTTCCAGGATGCCCTTGGGAGCATTCAGCACCAGCTCATCCTGCACAATGTCGTAGCGCAGCGGCACGTCGGCGTAGGTAGAGCCGGCGTATTCTACAGTGGCCGGCCGCAGCTGGTTGGTTTCAAAATACTGGTGGCCCGTCACGAAGCGCTTCACGTAGTTCACGTATTCCGGGCCGTTGTAAAGGCGAGAATCGGAGCCCACGGCGGCCGAGTAGTGCCGGCGCAGGCTGCCGGTTGTAGCCAGGGAATCGGTGCTGGCGGACTGGGCCCGGGCCGCACCCGCTAGCAGTATACCGGCACCGATGAACAGCCCGTAAATAGTTGGTTGCATCTAACTTATTTTATGCGTCTTAGCTTAATAGGGCTTCAAGCTACGATTTCGGCCGGCCTTTCTAAAATGGCGCCCAACTTTATCGACATATAATCCAAAGAATATAAAAACTGGCAGGCTACTAGCACGAGGCAGCCGGGCTTTCTGGGGTTGCTTGGTGCTGCCCCGGCTTAGGGCGGCAGCAGTACAAACGCCGCTCAGAACCTCGACCGTGCGGTTTTTCACGGTGGCGCTTGGCAAAATAAAGTGGGGAAAAGCCGTCCTGAAGCTCTACCCGAACTGCTAAAGCTGCGTAATTAAGTTACCTCCGTACCTATTCCCCGTTCATGAAACTCCGTCTCGAAGACAATTCGCTGCGCCTTCGCCTGTCCGAATCTGAAGTGCAGCAATTTGCCGAAACCGGCCGTGTGGCTGTTGCCTTGCCTCTGGGCCCTACCGCCCACGACAGCCTGACCTATGCCCTGGAGCGGGCCGAAAATGAAGAATTCCGCATCACCCACGGCGCGGGCGCTATTACCGTAAAAGTGCCCGCCGCGCTGGCCAACCACTGGACCAGCACCGACCAGAACGGCTTGTCGGCCACGCTGATGATGGCCGGCGACCAGCCCCTGAAAATCTTAGTTGAAAAAGACCTGGACTGCCGCCACTAACGCAGACGGGCCCTCCCCTCATTATTGCTATTTCCTATCCGCGTCATGGATAAATCTCCCGCCTACGACCCCAACCAAGCCGGCAAAACCGAGCAGCAAGGTGCCGAAGCCAATGCCCCTAAAAGCGGCGAGCGGCCCGACCAGGGCACCGCGCCCACCAGCGACAACTGGAGCACCTCGCCCGAGCGCGAAACCCTCGACGACCGGGTGATGGAAGCCCCCGACACGCTCGGGGCCAAGCACAAATACCCGATTCTGGCCCAGCCGCCGGAAGAATTCACCGGCCTGAAGCTCACCAAGCCGGCCAAGGTTGCAGCTGGCATTACGGCCGTACTCAAGTCGGGCGCCTTTGCCATGGACTATGAAGGGCCCGTGCGCGGTACCCACGCCCTGTTGAAGATGAACCAGAAGGACGGCTTCGACTGCTCCTCCTGCGCCTGGCCCGACCCGGACGACCACCGCTCCGTGGCCGAGTTTTGCGAAAACGGCGCCAAGGCCACCACCTCCGATGCCCAGTCGGACCCGGTGGGGCCGGACTTCTTTGCCAAGCACAGCCTGGTGGACTTGTCGCACATGACGGACCGGGACCTCAACAACGCCGGCCGCCTCACCCACCCCATGGTGCTGCGGCCGGGCGCTACGCACTACACGCCCATTTCCTGGCCCGAGGCCTTTGAGCTGGTCGGCCAAGAGCTGAACGCGCTGAAGTCGCCGAACGAGGCCATTTTCTACACCTCGGGCAAGGTGCCCAACGAGCCGGCCTATCTGTACCAGCTCTTCGTGCGGCAGTTTGGCACTAACAACCTGCCCGACTGCTCCAATATGTGCCACGAAAGCAGCGGCGCGGCCCTGAGCAACACGACGGGCCTGGGTAAGGGCTCGGTCACGCTCAACGACATGTACGAGGCGGAAGTCATCCTCATCATCGGGCAGAATCCGGGCACCAACCACCCGCGCATGCTCACGGCCCTGCAAAAGGCCAAGAAGAACGGAGCCAAGATTATCAGCATCAACCCTTTGCACGAGGCTGGCCTGCTGCACTTCAAGAACCCTCAGGACTTCATGAACCCGCTCAAGGCGTTGGGCGTGCTGCTCGGCGACGGTACGCCCATCACTGACATTTATCTACAGGTGCGCATCAACTCCGACCAACTGGTGATGCGCGGGCTGATGAAGTGCCTGCTGGAGGCCGAGCAACTGAACCCCGGTCAGGTGCTCGACCAGGGCTTTATCCAGGAATACACGACCGGCTACCCCGAGCTGGTCGAGACACTGAACAACACCAGTTGGGCCGATATTGAGGAAGCCAGCGGCATTACCCGGGCCCAGATTCAGGAAGCGGCCAATCTGATTGCCCGCCACAAGAAGATTATTACCTGCTGGGCCATGGGCCTGACCCAGCAGAAAAACGGGGTGTACACGATTCAGGAAATCGTGAACATGCACTTCATGAAAGGTGCCGTGGGCATCCCCGGCGCGGGATTGTGCCCGGTGCGGGGCCACTCCAACGTGCAGGGCGACCGGACCATGGGCATCTGGGAGCGGCCCACCGACACCTTCCTCGATGCGCTGGCCAAGGAGTTCAGCTTCGAGCCGCCGCGGGAGTACGGCTTCGACGTGGTGGAAGCCGTGAAGGCCCTGCACGACGGCCGGGTGAAAGTGTTTATGGCCATGGGCGGCAACATGCTCTCGGCCTGCTCCGACACCGAGTTTGTGGCCGAGGGCATGCGCAAGCTCCGCCTCTCGGTGCACGTCACGCCCAAGCTCAACCGCAGCCACCTTGTCAACGGCGAAATGGCCCTGCTGCTGCCCTGCAAAACCCGCATCGACATCGACATGCAGAAGTCGGGGCAGCAGTTTATGACCTGCGAAAACTCGATGGGCGTGGTCAGCATGAGTAAGGGCGTATTGGAGCCCATTTCCGACCAGATGCTCAGCGAAGTAGCCATTGTGTGCGGCATTGCCCTGGCCACCCTGGGCGAGAAAAGCACCGTGGATTGGGTAGGTTGCACCGAGAACTACGACCTGATTCGGGAGTACGTGGCCCGCACCATTCCCGGCTTCGAGGACTTCAACACCAAGGTGCGCCACCCCGGCGGCTTCTACTTGCCCAACGGTCCGCGGGAACGAAACTTCACTACTGAAAACGCCAAGGCCAACTTCACCAGCACGCCCCTGGAAAAACACGTGCTGGAGCCCGGGCAGCTGGTGCTGATGACCATTCGCTCACACGACCAGTTCAACACCACCATCTACGACTACAACGACCGGTACCGCGGTGTGCACAACGAGCGGCGCGTCATCTTCCTCCACCCCGAGGACATGGCCGAGCGGGGCATCCGGGAAAAGGGCCTGGTCAACATTACCAGCCACTTCGAGGGCCAGCAGCGCCACGCTGAGAAGTTCATTGCCATTCCCTACGACATTCCCAAGGGCAACTGCGCCGTGTACTTCCCCGAGGGCAACGTGCTGGTGCCCATCGGCTCGGTGGCGTACAAGAGCAATACGCCGACCTCCAAGTTCGTCATCGTGACCGTGGCCCGGTGGAGCTACCCATCGGCACCCAGATTCCGGCGGGGCAGCAGGTGGCTGTGCCGGCCTAAACACATTACACCTTAAGTACCAACAACCAAGCCCGGCCGTGTCTACGGCCGGGCTTGGTTGTATTATAAGCTTTCCAAATCCAGGAGGATACGCAGCAGGCGGGAAGCAAAACCAGTTTGGGTCTGAAATGACACAACTGACTTAGAAATGCGGTTTGTCTGTAAGTATAAAAGGATTCTGATGTGCCTGAATACGAACATGGTGATCCAAGCAAACATGATCTAAGATTAGCAGATTTCTCAGCTAACTATTCCCTGCAGAACCTAGAATAGGTCGGAAGCAAACTATGGACGTTTTGCGATACTTTTTGGATTTCCTGCGACAATTTGGCCTGCCGGTGCCCGATACTTTTGTGCTGTTCATTCAGTTCTTCAACCGCACAAAACCTTCGTATGAAAAATGTTGCAGCCACTCTAGCTACTTCCGCACTGCTAAGCACTAGTGCCTTTGCCCAAACATTCACCTTGAAAAGCCCCGAACTAGGCGGGCAACTAACCAACAAGCAGTTTTTAAACGGGATGGGCTTTACGGGCGAAAATCAGTCGCCGGCCCTGACCTGGGAACATGCGCCGGCCGGTACGCAGAGCTTTGCCGTCACCATCTTCGACCTGGATGCACCCACGGGCAGTGGATTCTGGCACTGGGTTATCTTCAACATCCCCGCTACGGTGACGGAACTGAAGTCGGGCGCCGGCGACCTGAGCAAAAACCTGGCTCCCGCTGGGGCCATCCAGAGCAACACCGACTTCGGCCAGCCCGGGTACGTGGGAGCCGCTCCTACCCCGGGCCCGGCCCACCGCTACCTGATTACGGTGCTCGCGCTCAGCAAAAAGCTGGAGCTAGATAAGAATGCCACTCCTGCCTTTGTCGCCTTCAACTGTAACAGCATCACCCTGGGCAAGGCCTCGTTGCTGCTGTACGGGCAGCGGAAATAACCACCGGCTTTGGCCACCCGAGAAATTGTTTACTGCCTATAGGACAGCGCCCACTACGCGTGGCGACATAGTCAGGTAGCGTAGCCACGGCTGCTTTCTCCTTCTAAAAAAGCAGCCGTGGTTTTTACTTCCCGGGGGCAAAAAGCTCCGCCACTTCTCCAGCACCCCAACTTCTTACTTTTCGATTTACCATGCAATTCAATCTTCTTCCTGCCTCCTTCCCGTACCGCCTGGCTCGCCGCTCCTTCGCCGGCGTTCTGCTCGGGACGTATGCAATCTGTCTGGCTTCCTGTTCGAAGGAGGAGACGGGTGACACAGCCCCTGCCCTGCCAGCCATGATTACGTTTACGGCTCCCGGCCTCTTTCCGGAAGGAGTGCAGTATGATGCGACCAACCAGGCCTTCCTGGTAAGCTCCCTTACCACGGGCAACGTTGGCCGGGTAAAGGACGATAACACGTATAGCATCCTGGCCGCCGGTCAGGCTACCGGTATTGCCTCGGCCGTCGGCTTGCATCTGGATGAAGCCCGCACCCGGGTCTTAGTCGCCTCGTCCAACGCCGTAACGGGTGATGTAGCCAAACTCGTGAGCCTTGACCGTGACAAGGGTACCGTTAACTTTACGGCGGATCTAGGGGCCTTACGCCCGAGTGCTTCCGGGCACTTTGCCAACGACATTGCGGTAGATGGGCAAGGCAATGCCTACGTGACCGACAGTTTCGCGCCGGTGATTTATAAGGTAACCGCGCAGGGCGTCGCCTCGGTTTTCTTGGACGACGCTCGGTTGGCAGCAGCTCCAGGAGCCTTTGGGTTGAATGGCGTAGTATTTCACGCGGATGCGACGGGGGCTATTTGCTCGTTGCCAAAACCGATGAAGGGGCCCTCTTCAGGGTGCCCCTAAGCAACCCCGCGAATTTTACGCTTCTTACTGTCCCGGGCGTCGATCTGCGCGGTGCCGATGGCCTATTGCTGCAGGACGACAACACGCTGCAAGTCGTGGCTGGCACGCAGAATAAGGTCTATCGTTTGACGACCAGCACCAAGTGGGCATCGGCCACGCTAGCGGGCACGTTCGTTACTTCAGGACCTGGCCCAACCACGCTGGCCCGGCGCAACGGAGCCGATAGCTACGTGTTGTACGCCAACCTCTCGGCGATAATGGCTACTCCTCCACCGACGACTTTTTCAGTGGGTAAAGTATCCTTTTAAGCGTGGGCTCGCCCCGCGAACATCTCGTCAGGAATGTTCCTGCGTAAGTAGGAACGGTACAAGATAAGCGGTATAGATTGCGCACTCTCTCGCCGGCCGGATTCCAATTTGTTCCCATGCAACAGGTTTTGCTACCCGATGATATTATGCCCCGTTCCACTGGGGCTCTGCCAGCAACGTATCTGGTGCCCTACACTACGGCGCTGAGCAGCGTGCGAACAAAAGTTACGATGCGTTATCACCTGTTCAGCTTTCTACTGGAGGGAGAGAAGGTAGTAACGTATCCGACGGCTACGAAGCGCATAACGCCCGGCCAGTTTCTGCTCTTGCCGGCTGGCAATTGCCTGACCAGTGAAAAGCTGACTGGTGCAGACGATACCTATAGAAGCGTGCTGCTGTTTTTCTCCGATGAGGCACTCACCAGCTTTTTTACTAAGTATCCGGACTTAAAGCCAGGGGAGGGAACAGCGCCGGTAAACTACCCTTTTCAGGTATTCGAGCCAGACGGCTTTCTGACCAACTTTGTCCAGTCGTTAACCCTGTTGCTTAGCGCTGGTCCAGAATTAAGCCTGGGCTTTCAGCAACTCAAGCTCGAAGAACTGCTGCTGTATGTAAGCCAACAGCAGCCTGCCGCCTTGCAGCTACTCCGGGCCAGCGTGCACGAGGTGGCCGAAAACCAACGGATACGCGCCGTGGTAGAAGCCGAACTGCCCGTGCCTATCACGGTGGAGGAACTTGCCTTTTTATGCCACATGAGCCTATCAACCTTCAAGCGGCGTTTCGCTCGGCTCTACGGCACTCCACCCAACAAGTGGTTAACCCAGCAACGCCTAGCCATAGCGGCGCAGCTGTTGCGGCAGGGTACGCTCAAAGCCAGTGACGTGTATGACCAAGCCGGCTACGAAAGCATGTCGAGCTTTATTCATTCTTTCAAGCAGGTGTATGGGCTTACGCCCAAGAAATTTCAAATGCAGCACGCTTCTTAGCCAGAAGTAGTTGCCAGGCCAGCCCCGCAGCAAGCGGTGGCAACGAGGTTGCTGTACCAACAGGAGGTAGGAGCTGCCATGCTGCACTACAGAAGAAATCCTACCAGGCGTATTGCTACCCTGAAGAGCGTGTCATGCTCTTTGGCTTTTACATATAGTAAAGCAGCGGGCTAATCCGTGCCCTTCCGGCAACCTGAGCCAGAGCTTCTGCGTCTGACTTCTAGTACTGTTCAGCCTGAAGTCTGGTCTTGTTGGCACCTCTGACTCGGCATATTCCCGTCAGTTTCGGGTGAGCAGAATGGAGTTGGCCGCCGGAGAATTGCTCGGCGGGCTTATCCTTTTCCCATTTCAATTGTTCTGCTACCATGGAAAAGTCCCCCGCCGAAGACCCGAATAAAGCTGGCAAAACCGAACAGCAAGGCGCCGAAGCCAACGCCCCAAGAGCGGGGAACGGCCCGACCAGGGCGAAGCGCCCACCAACGACCACTACCGCCCCGACCCCCAAGCCGAACGAGACGAAAGCGTGATACCCGCCCCCGACGTAGCCAATGCCAAGTACAAGCACCCGATTCTGGCCCAGCCGCCGGACGCCTTCACCGGTCTGCGCCTGGAAGAGCAGGCCAAGGTAGCGGCCGGCGTTACGGCCGTTATCAAGTCCATGCAGTTCAGCTGGAGCGAAGGCGGCGTGAACCGGGGCACCCGGGGCCTGATGAGCATGAACCAAAAGGACGGTTTCGACTGCTCCTCCTGCGCCTGGCCCGACCCCGACAATCACCGCTCGGTAGCCGAATTCTGCGAAAACGGCGCCAAGGCCACCGCTTCTGATGCCGACGACAAAGCCGCCGGTCCCGAGTTCTTTGCCCGCTACAGCCTGGCGGAGCTTTCGAAGATGACGGACCGGGACCAGAACAACGCCGGCCGCCTGACGCACCCGCTGGTAAAGCGCCCCGGCGACAACCACTACTCCCCATCGAGTGGCCCGCCGCCTTCCAGCTCATTGCCGACAACCTGAACGCGCTGGATTCGCCCCACGAGGCAGTTTTCTACACCTCGGGCAAGGTACCCAACGAGCCGGCTTTCCTGTTCCAGCTCTTTGCCAAGATGCTTGGTACCAACAACCTGCCCGACTGCTCCAACATGTGCCACGAAAGCAGCGGGGCCGCCCTGAGTCCCACGCTGGGCCTGGGCAAAGGCTCCGTGACGCTCAACGACATTCACGAGGCCGAAGTCATCCTGATTATTGGCCAGAACCCGGGTACCAACCACCCACGCATGCTCACGGCTCTGCAAAAGGCCAAGCGCAACGGAGCCAAGATTATCAGCATCAACCCGCTGATTGAAGCCGGCCTCAACCACTTCAAGAACCCCCAGGACTTCATGAACCCATTCAAGGCTCTGGGCGCTTTGATGGGCGACGGAACCCAGATTACGGACCTGTTTCTGCAGGTGCGCGTGGATGGGGACATGGGCGTGCTGCGCGGCATCATGAAGCACCTCTTCGAGGCCGAGGACCGCAACCCCGGCCGGGTCGTCGACCGGCCCTTCATCGACAAGTACACCACCGGCTTCGAGTCGTTTGAGCAGAACATCCGCAACACGAGTTGGGAAGACATTGAGGAAGTCAGCGGCATTTCCCGGGCCCAGCTCCTGGAAGCAGCCAACATGCTGGCTACCAAGCAGAAAATTATTACCTGCTGGGCCATGGGCGTAACCCAGCAGCGGCAGGGCGTGCAAACCATCCAGGAAATCGTGAACCTGCACCTGATGAAGGGCGCCATCGGCAAGGCCGGGGCGGGCACCTGCCCGGTGCGGGGCCACTCCAACGTGCAGGGCGACCGGACCATGGGCGTGTGGGAACAGCCGACTCGGGAGTTCCAGGATTCCTTAGCTAAGGAATTCAACTTCCAGCCGCCCTACGAGCACGGCTACGACACGGTGGAAGCCATCAAGGCCATGTACAAGGGCAAAACCAAGGTATTCTTCAGCCTGGGCGGCAACCTGTTGGCTGCCGGCCCCGACACCGAAATCATTGCCGAGGGCATGCGCAAGCAGAAACTCACGGTATTCGTGGGCACCAAGCTCAACCGCGGCCACCTGACCACCGGCGAAACCAGCCTGCTGCTGCCCTGCTTCACCCACGCCGACGTGGACATGCAGAAAAGCGGCCACCAGATGACCTCCTGCGAGAATTCGATGGGCGTGGTCAGCCAGAATAAGGGCGTGCTTATCCCCTTGGAAGGCCAGATGATGAGCGAAGTGGCCATCCTCTGCGGCGTGGCTATTGCTACGCTGGGCACCAAAATCAACATTGCCGACTGGGTAGCCATGACCGAGAATTACGACGTCATCCGGGACCATATCAGCCGCGTTATTCCGGGTTTCGAAGCCTTCAACGAGAAGCTGCGCCGTCCCGGCGGATTCTATCTGCCCAACGGTCCCCGGGAACGGAAATTCACGACCAAGAACGGCAAGGCCAACTTCAGCACTACCGACTTTGAGAAGCACACCCTGGAGCCCGACCAGCTGGTGCTGATGACCATCCGCTCACACGACCAGTTCAATACCACTATCTACGACTACAACGACCGGTACCGCGGCGTGTATGGCGAGCGGCGGGTGCTGTTTATGAACGTGCAAGACATGGCCTCCCGCGGCATCAAGGCCAAGGGCTTGATTGACATTACCAGTCACTTCAAGGGCGAAAAGCGCACGGTAGAGAAGTTCATTGCCGTACCCTACGACATCCCTAAAGGCAACGTAGCCGCCTACTTCCCCGAGGCCAACCCGCTGGTGCCGGTAGGCTCGGTAGCCAAGGTCAGTAACACGCCTACCTCGAAGTACGTGGTGGTAACGGTGGTGCCCACCCTGGCCGTGAACAGCACCCAGGAGTACCTGGAAGCCCGGGTAGCCGCCACCCAGGAAGCATAGTAGCTTCCTGCCTCGTGTCCTTGCGAGGCGGAGCCGTGGCAATCCGTCCTCGGCGAAGTATGACACTGCTTTTACTAGAAAGCCCTTTCCCGTAGCAACGAGAAAGGGCTTTTTACTTTAGAACACGCCGCACTTTCATAGGACGGATTGCCAAGGCTACACCTCACAATGACCCGAAGGATACTACCCAACTGCCATTCTCTTCGTAATCTTGTTTTCTCTACTGCGCGCTGCTATGTCCTCTGACTCCGAAATCTCCATCTTCACCTCCCACTTCGGTCGGCCCGAGCCCGCCGTACCGCCCGGCGACTTCTTCGCCGATAAGTTCGACAAGAGCCTGTGGCGGATGATGTACGACGAAGTGGGCGCGGGCTGGTACCAGGACCGGTTTCTGTACTTGTTTGGGGCTGAACTGCCGCAGCTGAACCCTATCCTCGACGCCTGGGCTTTTATCCTGGAGCCCGAGGTGGAGCGGGTCGTTATCGGCCGCAATGCCTACGGGGCGCTGCTGGTAGCCGAGCGCACCACCGAGGAAGGCACTGATGCGCCCATCGGCCTGCTCGACCCATGGCAGGGTACCTACACCAAGCAAGAAGGCCTGGACTTTGCCAGTCTGCTCAGCGAAGGACTGCCCGAAAACCGCCTGCCTACTTTCCTGGACCAGACGGTGTACCGCGCTTTTCTGCAAAGCGGCGGGCAGCTAGCGGAGTCGGAAGTATTGGGAATCCAAACAGCTTTCAATCAGGGCGGAACCTTGGAGCTGAGCAACTTTCAGCCCGAGGAAGTTGGGGCGTTTCACCAGCGGCTGGCGGCTGGCCGGGCTTAGAAAGGATAGCCGATGGCAATGTTATAGGTGGGCGTGGTGCCGGGCTTTTCGCCGTTGGGCACGCGCACAGGCATGGCCACGTCGAAGCGAATAACGAAGAACTGTACGTCGATGCGGATACCGGCACCGGCACCCACGGCTAGCTCCTTCAGGAAGCTGCTGGGGTTGAACTTACCCCGGGCCGAGTAGGGTCGTCGTTTATCAGCCAGATATTGCCTGCGTCCACGAATAGGGCACCTTTCACGTAGGGAAACAAGTCTTGGCGGTATTCGGCATTCGCCTCCAGCCGCATGTCGCCCACCTGGTCGTAGAACGAGGTGTTGCTTTTCTCGGTGGTGGTGGGCCGGTAAGTGCCCGGCCCAATACCCCGGGCCCGGAAGGCCCGCACGCTATTGGGCCCCCCGATGCCATACTGCTTCAGGTAAGGCATCACGTTGGAGTTCAGATAAGGAATACCTGCCCCAATCAGTAAGCGGGTTGCTATTTTGTTGCCACTGGTAGGGTTGGTACTGGTACGGAAGTAGTTGCGAAACTCCAGGTCTACTTTGGTGTACTGCGAAAACTCCTGCCCAATCAACGTGTAAGCAGCTCTTTGATCGGTTGGGTTAATGGTCTTGGACTGCCCTATCAGGTTACTGACCAGGTAAGCCAAATTACCCGACACCTCCAGCCCTCCGCTGAAATAGACCTGGTTGCGGCGCTGCTCCAGAGCCTGCTGGTTGTAGGTATACCGGTAGCTGCTACCCAGAATAAACTGCTGGCGGAAGCTGTTGGCTAGGAAGGGGCTAGCTTTTAATAATTTGCTAAACTGCTCGGTTGAGTCGGCCAGGCGGATATACTGCAAGTCGATGGGGCGCAATTCCTGCTCGTTGGTGAGCTTGGTTTTCCAGGTATAGCCGTAGTTGAGGTTAAACACGTCTTCCCGGAATGCCCCCACCCGTTGCACGTAGCGGTAACCAGCCCCAAAGCTGGTGCGAGGCTGAAAGTCGGAGTTAATCAGGCGAATATTGAAGGGCGGCGTAATGAGGCGGGGTACCAGCAGCTGGGCGTCGATGCCGAGCTCATAGGAAGTAATGCCGATAGTGTTGGTTTCGGCCTGGGTCTGGTTTTCGAAGGTGCCGGTCAGGTTCACCAGCAATTGTTCAGCCCCGCGCAGGGCCGAGCGGTTACGGTACTGCACCTGGAAGCCCGGCCCGGTAAAGCCATTGGACTTGCTTACCAGCAGCACTTCGGCCCGCAACGACTGCTTGGGCACCTGAGTCATACGCACGAAGGAGTTCAGGAAGCCGTAGCCGGCCGAGTCGGCCTTGGCGCGGGCGGGCCGGAAGCGCATATCCACGAATTTGAACGTACCCAGGCTCATCAGGCGGCTCAGGGTCTGGTCGGAGCGGCGACGGCGGTACAGGCTGTCGGGGTACAGGAATACGGCGTTGGTAATGGCCTTAGCCTTGAACACCTTCTCGTCGGGTACGTAGCGGTAGCCCTGGAACATAATGGGCTTGTCGCTCTGAGTAGTATCGGAGAGGTTATAGCTGGTATTCAGCGTGATGTTGTTCAGGATATAAGGCTTGGCGGCCCGGGGCGGCGTAGTAGCCTTGATCTTCAGGTACACGTTCACCTGATTATCCAGGGTACTGTCTACCTGAAACAGCAGGTAGTCGGGCGTGAAGAAGTAGAAGCCCTGGTTCTTGAGTACTCCGTCGATGCGGGCCCGCTCATTGATGAAAGTTTGCAGGTTGTACGGGTCGCCCGCCTTGAGCAGGGAGGCCGACTCAGTGGCCCGGATGGCGCGGTCAATAAGCGTGTCACGCTCCGGGAAGTGAATTTCCTTGATGGTGTAAGGCTTGCCCACCACGGCGGTGTAATCAACGGAGGCGGTGCTTTCCTTTACCTGAATTTTGCTGCTCACGCTGGGCTTGAAGTATCCGTTGTTGTTGAGGCGGTTTACCATCAGGCCCTTTACCCGAGTGGTGTCTACTTCGCTCAGCAGCACGGGCCGCTCCCCGTACTTATTGGCCAGCCAGTGCCCCAGGCCCTTGGTTTTGCCCTGACCCATGTGCCAGAAGTAGAGCTTGGGCCGCAGCCCCAGAATGGAGGCGTTGGGCTTGGGAGCAATAACGCTTTCCAGCTCGGTTTGCAGCGCCGCCTCATTCGGTACCGCTGCTTCCGACTTAATCTTGACCGTGCTGCCGGTATAGAGCTTGGCGCCTTCGGGCAGGAATTTCGTACCCGAGCAGCCACTGGCCAGCAGAACGCCCGCCACGGCCAGCACACGCAAACAGGGAACAGAAACAACGGAAAGGCGGCGAGCTACTGACACGGAAAAAGACTAGGTGTAAAACTGCTTAAACTGAAAACTTAGCGGCGGGTGGTGGCTTTCGAGGCGCGCACAGAGTCGCGGCGGGTGAGCACGCCCGGGGTCTGGGTAGAGTCGGGGGCGGTTTTCTTTTCCCGCCGCCGCTGCCGGCGCTCCTGCTTCACCTCTTCCTTCACCACGTCGTCGATACCCTTGAACAGGTCGGCCAAGTCGCGGTAGTCGCGCTGGAAGATGAGGGAGGCGCCGGTGCGCACAAATTGCCCGTCGATGTCGCCGTACGCATTGTTGCGGAAAGCCCGCAGTCGGATCCGGCCGTTAGCCAGCACGTTGTACTCCACGCTCACGTCGCCGGCAAAGCTGCTTACCCCGCCGCTATTCTGACCGGTAGAAGCCTGGCTGCCACCGCCCAGGGGTACATCGGTTCCGAGGCGCACCGTGAGGCGGTTGTTGAGCAGCTGCCGGCGCACGGCCACGTTCAGGTCGGTGCGGGTTTTCTCGGCGCCCGAAGAGTAGTCGGCGTAGGAATTGACGCCCAGCTCCACGCCCAGGTTAGACAGGTAGCTGCCCGTCAGATTGTTGAGCTGCTGGGTGAGCACCTGGCTGGCCGAGCCCCGCAGCTGGTTGGCCACCAGGCTGCCGCTGCTCGACTTAAACGGATCCTGCGACATAAAGCGGTTCAACACCAGCAGCGAGAATACCTGCTTGTTTAGCTCGGTTTCGTCGCTGGGCTGGCGCAGCTGGGCCAGGCGGGCCTCAATCGGGCCGCGCAACTCACTGCGGGCACTTTCCGGCAGTTTGATGTCGAAGCCAATAACGGGCTTGAGCAACTCACCGGTTACGTTCAGATATACCTGGAAGGGCAGTTGGTTGCGGCCCACAGCCTGCAGGGTTTCATCGGCCAGGCCTTGGGCCGCCAGCAGCTCGGCTGGCGGTGCCTTCACGTTGTAAATGGCCGATACGTTCAGCTGAGCATTGTATGGGTCGCCGGTCCAGGAAATGGTGCTACCCTTGGCAATATCGAATTCGCGGGAAGCCAGGTCGTAGAGCGACATAGCGTACTTGCCCTCGGTCACGTCGAGGCGGCCGTTGAGCGTAATCGTGCCGCTGGGGTCAATGGCTG
The DNA here is from genome assembly GCF_022919215.1 of Hymenobacter cellulosilyticus. Classification (NCBI taxonomy): domain Bacteria; kingdom Pseudomonadati; phylum Bacteroidota; class Cytophagia; order Cytophagales; family Hymenobacteraceae; genus Hymenobacter; species Hymenobacter cellulosilyticus. The sequence continues at coordinate 772,577 of NZ_CP095046.1, forward strand.
TCCGGAGCGTACCGGCGGCCCGCACCTGCAGATTGTCGCCCGAGGCCTGGTCGATAATGATGGTGAAGGGCGTATTGTCGTTTACCGTCACGGTGGCGGTAATGTCGTAGCCGGAGGCGGTTTTCACTGTGTCCTGGGCTATCTGCCGGGCTAGGGCGGTATCAATGGGCGCACTTAGGTCTACGAACTGCACGATGCCCTCACCTGACACCTGGCCGGCTTCGTCGTTGGGCACGGCTACTTTCAGGTCGGAACCCTCAGCCACTATGGCTCGGGTGCGCACCACAGGCAGCAGCATGTTGCCGGTAATCCTGGTATCGGAATCCACTACCAGCTTGCCGTAGAACAGTGGGTTATCGCGCTGGGAGCTTTGAATGGCCAGGAACTTGTCGGTCACCACGTTCAGGTTGAAGCGGTAATCGTCAATGTAGTTGCGGGTAAATACCGTGCCCGAGGCCACAGCCTTGTTGCCCACCGAGTCGAGCACCGTGAAGTTGTCGAAGGTCAGGCCCTGCTCACTGAAGTTCACCGTCTGGCTGGGCAGGCGGTAAGGTGCGCCCAGCTGACTCACGGTAAAGCCCGCATCCGGCGTGGTCGTAATGGCGCCCCGGATAACGGGCTGGCTCACGGTGCCGCTCACGGCCAGATTGCCGGTAATGCCGCCCACCGACTCGCGCAGCTGCCCGGCCGAGAAGACCTCGGCGGTTTTAATATCGAGGCGGTTGACGGTAATGGCAAACTGGATGGGACTGGGCGGCGTGGCCAGGTAGTAGCCCACGGCCCGCACGTCGGTGCCGGTGGCGTTGGTCAGGCGGGCGTCCACGTTGAAGCGGTCCGGGGTTGGGTTGGTGGCTTTCAGGGTCACGTCGCCTACTAGGGCCTTGTTGTAGGCAAAGCTGGTCAAAGCCAGATCAGCCGTAAAGGCCTGCCGGGGCTGACCAATGCTGAAGGCCACGGCCTGCCCGTTGATAGTGCCGGCCACCATGGAGTCGGGCATGCCGCCGGCTTTGGCCAGGCCGTTCAGGTCGAAGTTGGTAATGGTTGCCTGCAACGGATACTGAGCGCCGGGCAGGGTTTGCAAAGCCAAGACCTGGTTGCCCTGACTGAGGCGCACGTTCCGGGCGAAAATAGCGCCGGTAGCCGTGGTGTAGCGCACCTCGTTGTCGGGCGCTACCTCCCACTTCTGGTTGTCGAGTACCAGGTTAGGTCCGAAGCTGAAGGCGTAGGCGCCGCCCTGGTTGAAGACCTGTAGTACCCCGGCCACATTGAGGCGCTGCACACTGTCGGATTCGGCAATGCGCAGGTTGGTGCCCACCTTGTTGTTGGCAATGCTGCCGGTCAGGCTGGGGTTGGGCAAGCGCAGGGAAGTATCCTGGCTGGCCTGCCGCAGGCGTAGCGCATAGTCCAGCTTCTGCGGGTCCGACGACACATTCAGCCGCAACGAATCCAGGCGGTAGGCGTCGTACACAATCAGCGGAATGCGGCTGTTCACCGTCAGGTTGGCGGCGCGGCTGTCGTAGCTGCCGGTCAGCTTGAAAGGTGACAGTTGCTTGAGGCCCGGCACCAGCTGGGTGGCAATCTTCGGGTTTTTCAGGTTGGCGTCGAAGGTGAACTGCCGGTACACATTGGACGCCGTGTAGCGCACCCCGGGCAGGTCGAAGTATCGGTCGATGTGGCGCTGGAGCTCCAGGGCCAGGTCACCCAGGCGGGTGTTGCCGCGCAAGGTGGCATCCAGCACGTTGGAGGCAAAGTCAACCTCGGTGCGGCCGGGCCGCTGCAGAATCCGGCCGCTGAGCGAATCCAGCGCAAAGGGCTGATTATCCTTCACAATGACTACCCGCCGACCCGAGAACGTGCCGTTGAGGGAGTTCAAGTCCGAGCCGCTGATGTTGGCCGACAAGTCGCCCTGAATGCGCAAGTCGCCGCCGGTGTAGAAGCCTAGGGCGGTGAGGTTGGCTCCGCGCAGGTTGAGGCGGTCCACGGTGTAAGTCGGGTTGTTGGCGTCGCGCAGGTTCACGGTAGCCAGCAGGTCCAGGTTCAGGTTGGGGTCCTGGCTGCTGCGGGCATCCACCTTGTAAATTTGCCGGTCAATGTCCACGTTGGCTGTAATACCGCGGTAGTTGTAGCCATTGTACTGGGCGCTCTGCACGTTGGCGACCAGCTTGCCCCGCATCTGAGCCGGGTCGAGGCCGCGGGCGTTGAGGCGGCCCGAGGCAGTGATTTTCCCAATAGTAGGGTCGCGCAGAAACTTGCCCACGTCGAGGCCCTGGGTGGTGAAGGTGGCATTGATGGGCTCAGCTCCTTTCGGGCCTTCGCCCATGTCCACTTTGGCCGTGGCGTTGCCGAAGGAAGTGGTGGCCCGCAGGTTGGCATCGAAAATCTGGGCCGTGGGCCGACCTTTAAACGTGCCGGCCACCGTCATGCGGCCGGGCAGGCGGTACTCGGCCGGAATCGTGCCCTTGGGCAGCAGGCTCTTAATATCGGCGTCGGAAGTCGTGAACTGGGCAATGTTCAGGTCGGTGTACAGGCGACGGTCCGTTTCGGGCAAGCCCACAATCCGGCCGCTGGCCCGCACTACCGTGTTGCGGAAGCCCACAAACTCCAGGTTTTGAATCCGCATGTCACCCACACGCCCACTCACACGGCCGCTCACAAGCACCGACTGACTCGGGCCGGTATTGAACGGGGCCGTTCCTGCCAGGTCGGGAGCTAAATACAGGATGTCGCGGAAGCCCAGGCGTACGTTGCGCAGGTCACCTTCGATGCCTAGGTTGGGCAGCTGCTTGGTGTCGGCCAGCGCGTCGAGACTCTTGTAGCGCATGGCCAGGGTCTGGCGGATGCGGGTGTGGGGCGTTTGCAGGTCGAGGTTATCCAGGCGGGTCTGCACCGAGTCGAAGACCACGTCGGCCGTGGCGCTCTGCACCTGAAAGCCGCTTTTCTCCTTGCCGGCCAGGTTCACGATACGGCCGGTGGTGCTATTTTCGGAGTACGACAGGTTCTCCGTGTTGAGCACCAGGTCCGTGAACTTGAGGTGGTTGTAGTCCATGCCGGGCACGCGGCTGCGCAGCTTGGGCTGGTTGAAGTTGTCGAAAGCTACATCCACCCCGCTGATGTCGGACTTTTTCAAGGTCACAACCCAGCTGGTAGCCGAGCCCGTGGCTTTTTCCACCGATTCGTTCAGGTCGCGCACGGCTTCGGCCGGGTTTACCACCCGCTGCTCTACCGGCACGTTTTCGTTCTGGGCGTAGGCAAACGAGGTATTGCGCAGCCGCAACGTGTTCAAATCCACGCGGGAACGAATCAAATCAATGTTTTCGGCCGTGGCTTCCGCCTCCCCAATGCGGGTGCTGATAAACTGAGCCGCCACGTTGTTGCGGTACACCAGGCTCACGTTGTTCAGCGCGGCGCTATTCAGCCCCAGGGTCGTTGTCAGGGGCTCCGAAGGGGTATCCGGCGGCACCTTGCTTTGCACAATCCCGATGCTGGTATTCTTCAGCGCGGCCGTGTTGATGCGGTAAATCGACTTGTCCACGTCTACTTCATCCATCGTGACGGCTAGGTCGCCTACTTTGGTACGGATGTCGTTGCCGTCGACCTGGTCCTGGTAGGTCAGGAAGATGTTGGACAGGTGCAGGTCGCCGATATTATACTTAAAGCCGCCGGTGGAGTCTACGGGGGCAGTAGTCGTAGTGTCGCCGGTGGCAAAGGCGGCCACGATGAAGTCGTAGTTCGACACGCTGTCGGGCTCGGTGCGCTTGATGTGCAGCGTACCATCGTTGAGCTCCAATGACTTCACGTTGATCTGCGACTTGGTCAAAGCCCACAAATCCAGGTTTACGCCCAGGTGGCCCACGGACAGCAGGGTATCCCGCTGCTGGTCTTCCAGATAGACGTTGTCGAAGGAAATGGCATTGCGGAAGTCGGTGCGGAATTTTCCGATGCGGACTTCCGTGCCCAGCTTATCCCGCAGGTAGCCCTCGGCCTTGCGGGCCACGAAGTCCTGCGTCGCGGGAAATTGCAAAGCCACCACGGCCACAATTACCAGCAGTAGCACAAAGGCCACTAACCCTAGAATGGCATATAGGGCGCGGCGGGCGTAAGTAGGTAGAGAGTTGATGGCGCAAAAAGAGTATAAGGTCCGCCCGTCCCAACGAAAAAAGCGCCCCGGGGTTGGCTTTTATCTGCCACGGGTCGGCGGTGTTTACCGAAAGCCCAGCCCTATAACATATACTTTTTCAGATAAAGAAAATTATCTGAAAATCAGCCGAACTCTTCCCAAACCCCTATAAGCCTTAAATTCCTGTATTTATGAGAATTAACCAGCTGCAAGCACCTGCTTAGGAGCGTAATTAACTACGCAACTAATCAATTACTCCCGGAGAGTGAAAACTTACTCCGCCACTCTATTATCTTTCGCCTCCAATTCGATTTCCACCCTCCCATGATTCTTCGTTTTACCCTGCCCTTCCACACTACCTGGGGCCAGCGGCTGGTAGTATGCGGCTCCGAACCCAGCCTGGGTTCCTGGAACCTGGCCCAGGCCCTGAACCTGCATTACAGCCCGGCTTCCGGCATCTGGAGCCACGAAATCAGCCTGCCCGACGACCAGGCCGGCACGGTAGAGTACAAGTACATTCTGCTGGACGAGCGCACCGGCAACGAAGACTGGGAGTGGGGTGCCAACCGCCGGGTAGAGTACGACGGCCGGCAGTTTAGCCGCATCGTGCAGGAAGACTACTGGCGGGCCGCGGCCCAGCCCGAAAATGAACTGCACACCGCCGCCTTTACCCAGGCCCTGATGCGCCGCCCGGCCCGGCCTGCCAGTAAAGCCGCCGCGGCCACCAAGCCCGCCGCCCGCTTGGCCGATTCCGTTGTGCGCTTCCAGCTGGTAGCGCCCCGCGTCGATTCCGACCATCTGCTCTGCGTGCTCGGCTCCGACCCGGCCCTGGGCGCCTGGGATGCCCGCAAGGCCGTTCTGCTTTCCGACACCAGCTACCCGACCTGGACTGCGGATGTGGCTCTGGAACACCCCGAGCGCACCACGCAGTATAAGTATGGCATCTGGGACCCGCGGGAAAAGAAAATCTTGCACCTGGAAGCCGGCGACGACCGGGTGATTTCGCCCTCGGCCGACCGCAAAACGCTGCGAGTGCGGGCCGATGAAGGCTTCCGCTACCCTACCGGCCATTGGCGCGGGGCGGGCGTAGCCCTGCCCGTGTTTGCCCTGCGCAGCCGCCGCGGCCTGGGCGTGGGCGAGTTCCCCGATTTGAAGCTGCTCATCGACTGGGCGGCCAGCACCGGCCTGAAGATGGTGCAGATTCTGCCCATCAATGACACTACGGCTACGCACACCTGGGTTGATTCCTACCCCTACGCGGCCATTTCGGTGTTTGCCCTGCACCCGCAGTACCTGAACCTGGATGAAATTGCCGAGTTCCGGGAAGCTGCCGACCGTCAGGAGCTCGAGAAGCTGCGCGACGAGTTCAACGAGCTCGACTTCGTGGACTACGAGCCGGTAATGAAGGCCAAGTGGCAGTTTATCAAGACGCTGTACCAGCAGGAGAAAGCCGCCTTCCTGGCCGACCCCGAGTTTCAGGCTTTCCGCGAGGAGCAGAAAAGCTGGCTAGTGCCCTACGCGGCCTTCTCCGCGCTCCGGGACCGGTTCCACACCGCCGACTTCTCGCAGTGGCCCGCCGAGTTTCAAACGCCCCAGAATCTGGATGAGCTGACGGCCGAAACCCAGCCCGACTTCGACGAGTTTGGCCTGCACTTCTTTACTCAGTTCCACCTCGATAAGCAGTTGCGTGAGGCCGTGGAGTATGCCCGCCAGAGCGGCGTAGTGATGAAAGGCGACCTGCCTATCGGTATTTACCGCCACTCGGCCGACGCCTGGACCCAGCCCGAGCTCTACCACATGGACCAGCAGGCCGGCGCTCCGCCGGACGACTTCTCGACCACCGGCCAGAACTGGCGCTTTCCGACCTACAACTGGGAACGGATGGCTGAGGATGGCTACCTGTGGTGGAAGCAGCGCATGAGTCACCTGGCCCGCTACTTCGACGCGCTGCGCATCGACCATATTCTGGGCTTTTTCCGCATCTGGGAAATGCCTGGTCACTCTGTGGAAGGCTTGCTGGGTCACTTCTCCCCTGCTCTGCCCCTGCACCGCCACGAAATCGAGCAGCGCCTGGGCTGGTTCGACCACGGCCGCCTGTGTGAGCCCTACATCCGCTGGCACATCCTGACCGACATCTTCAAGGAGCAGGCCGAGGCGGTGAAAAACGAATTCCTGGACGAGGCCAGCTTCGGCGTGTTTCACCTGAAGGAGACGGTGCGCACCCAGCGCCAGATTGAGGCTTTGTTTGAGCAGAAGCTGGCCGCCGACCCACACAATTCAGAGCACTACGTGTGGCTGCGCACCAGCCTCTACAAGCTGGTCAACGAGGTACTGTTTGTGCCCGCCGAGCAGGCCGACTTCTACCACCCGCGCATCACGCTGCCCAAAACCTACTCGTTTCGGGAGTTGGATGAGCCGAGCCGTCACCGCCTCCACGACCTCTACAACGACTTTTTCTACCGTCGGCATGAGGAGTTCTGGCGCGACCAGGGCATGGTGAAGCTGCCGGCTGTGCGCTACGCCACCAACATGCTCATCTGCGGCGAAGACCTGGGCATGGTGCCCGAGTCGGTGCCGGGCGTGATGAAGGCGCTGGGTATTCTGGGCCTCAACATCCAGCGCATGCCCTCCGACCCTAGCGTAGAGTTTGGCCACCCCAACGCGGCGCCCTACCTGTCGGTGGTAAGCCCCGGTTCCCACGATATGAGCACCGTGCGCGGCTGGTGGGAAGAAGACCCTATCCGGACCCAGCGCTTCTTCGAAAACACCCTGGGCCACTGGGGCGAGGCAGCTCCGTACTACTGTGAGCCCTGGGTGGCCCGCGAAATTACGGCTCAGCACCTGCACTCCCCGGCCATGTGGGCCGTGTTTCCGCTGCAGGATTTGCTGGCCATGGATGCCGATCTGCGCCGCGCCAACCCGCTCGACGAGCAGATCAACGTACCCAGCAACCCGACCCACTTCTGGAAGTATCGCCTCCACCTCAACCTGGAAGATCTGGTGCAGGAAGTGGGCTTCAACCACGAGGTTCAGCAGCTGGTTATCAAGAGCCACCGCCTGCAGGTATACTAATGGTTTCGGCCCGCCTGGGCTTGTTTCCGGGGCTATATCAGAACGGTTTCATCGTCATGATGAAACCGTTTTTTTGTGCCCGCCGGCTCCCGAATTAGTGGCAAAAGGAGAAAGCCTATTGACGAACTGCAGGGCGAAGTCCAGTTTGATTTTAAACGGCTATATAGGATTTTATCTAAGTTGGCACTTTAGGTCATTCAGCAAGCACATACCCTCATTCAGCGAGTTAATCAGGATACTTAGCAAAAATTTCAGACCTTAGCAGTATTGGACTTTATGTTTGTAGCGCGAAACTCACCTGTGTCAGCTTCTTTCCTAAATCCGGCGCTATTCACGTTTCGTAAGCTTTGCTTAGTTCAACTAAGCTTGTAAGTGTACAAACTGGGTTTAATACCTAGCCAACTGCCATCAACTTCCAACGCCTTGACTTTTTGAGCTTTGTCAAAAACACAGTGACTGTGTTGCTTTTTTCAGTCAGCAAGGCCTGCATTTTATCAGCATTTTCACAATTCCTCTTTACTACATGAAAACAACCTTACGATTAGCACTTTCGCTGCTAGCCGGGCTACTAGGAGGGTATTCCCCTGCTTGGGCTGAAGGGTCCAAAAACCTGACTCCGGGCACCAATAACTTGGCCTTGACCGCTGCTGATAATGACCGGTGCGGCTACCTGGTGCATAACTCCGACTCCGAGTCGGGTGGGGTAGACATATCCTACGGCTTTCTCAAGCCAGCTAGCTGGGTAAGCCCCTTGGGTGCACCCTTCAGCCCGGACTATCGGCTCTTCATTCGTCTGCAGCCTGGCGAGAAGCTGTCGTATGGGGTACAAAGAGCCAACGACGTGAACTTTACCACCAGTAACTATAAGGACCTGGTTTTGACGTTGCGCTATGGCACCGGTGAGGGCACTATTGTTAAGCAGAATACGCTTACGCGCAATGCCACTACCAGCTACTTGCTGAACACAAACCAGCCAGGCGTTATTGATGACTACGCCCAGGCAGCCGCTGGCCCATTGCCCGCTGCCGGTGGGTACGATCCGCTTACATACACCAACAACACTGGTACTGCCCAAGACTTCTTCATTGAGTTTACCCAGGTAGGCGAATTCACTGACGCTGGAAGCCAGCCGGGCTTCAACGACCTCAGAACGAAAAATACGGCTTTTACGAACGGAGCAACGGCTACCGGTAACCGCATCTTCAGCACCTACAATCTGTGGGACTTTACCGTAACGGGCACCGACAACCAGGTTAAGAACGGGCGTCTGTTCAGCAAAGCCTGGTCGTTCTCCTCTTTGGCACCAGCGAACTTACTGTCTAGCAAATTCACGCTCTACCCCCTGGTAGAAAGCCGTGCTACTGCTAACAGCTACTATGTAAAGGCCATTGAGCTGGCGGGCCTGCGCCCCTATGCCTTCTTCTTCGTTACAAATGAGTTTGGCTCCACAGCTGCTACTGGCCGTACTACCGTAGCCGATCGGCGCAAAAGTCAGGTTAATAATACCGCCTACGCACAGTATCCTAGCTTCGTGAACGACCCGGACCCGACCATATGGCCCAGCGCTACCGTTCCTACAGCATCTATCACCCCACAGCCTTACTGCCGCAGTGGCAATACGGAGGTAGCCTTTACCACCTCCTCTTCCGAAACCGGCCGCTTTGATATCAATATCACCTACGGCGGCAACACCCGCACGCTGACGACTGATGTAGTCGCTGGCTCATCGGCTACCGTCATCTGGGACGGCTTGGTAAACGGCACGCGCGTACCAGCAGGTCAGACCATCAACTACAACTTTACAAACCGGGGAGCCCCCGTCAATTTCCCTCTGTACGACGCGGAAAACAACGAGGGCGGCTTTGTGGTCCGTAACGTTCGGCCCTCGGCGGCTGGCGCCGATGCGTTGTACTGGGATGACACTAACATTGCCGCGCTGGGTACCAGTAGTTTGAACGGCACCATTAGCCCGGCACACGGCTGGGGCAACGGTGGCACGGGCACTCCCGGTAACGCTGCAACGGTAAATACGTGGACTTACGGCTTTGTAAGCGCAGCCAACAACCTCACCTACACCACCGTGAACGTCTGCGACAACGACGGTGACGGCATCACGGATAACGTTGATATCGACGACGACAACGACGGTATTCCCGACACTGTAGAAGCTATGTCTGGCACCACTAGCGTTGACCCTAGCGCCTTTGCCGATGCAGCCTCGCCTATTCGCTACCTGGACGTAGACTATGTACACCCAATTTTCGGGGCGTTCAGAGACCTGGACAACGACGGTGTCAACGATATCTTTGATACAGACATGGACGGAATTCCGAACCAGTTTGATCTAGACTCGGATAACGACGGGTTAACGGACTCCTTTGAAGCTGGCCTCACTGCCCTTACCTGGGCTGGTACCGGTACTGCTACTGGCACTACCAGCGGTTACTCAGCCGCACTGGGACGTTTTACAAATACACTGGGCACTCTTGCAAACGCTGTAGGCACCAATGGCTTACCAAACGCGGTTGAGAACCGTGGCACTGTTGTAGGCAACGCCAGCACGGGAGGTACTGAGACCAATACGGTACGTTATACAATGGTTGACAGCGACGCCGACTCCTTCACGGCCAACAGCCAGACGGTATCGAACTACAACTTCCTGGACCTTGATTCAGACAACGACGGTATTTCCGACGAGATAGAAGCTCTGACTACGGCAATTTACGCCACTCGTAAAGCCCAAGCCAATTTCAACACGGACACTGACAGAGACGGTATCCGGGATGCCTACGATGGCAACGCAACCAATGGCAACTCCATTACTACCCGGACCGATACCGATAACGATGGTACGCCCGATATGTTTGATACCGACTCCGACGGCGATAATGCCGGCAAGTCGGGTCAGGCAATCTACTTGCAGACAGCCGACTGGACTGAAGGCTTTGATGTAGACGGCGATGGTAAAGCAGGTGATGAGATTGTAGCTTTGGCTCGTTTGTTCAGCACCAATAACCCCAGCAAAGGAAACTACTATGCCATTTCGACTAAAGGCAACGGCTATGGTGAAACCACCCTCTCAGCCTTCCTGCAGGACGATAACGGCAATGGCATTCCTAATTTCTTAGAGCCGGGCAGCGCTTATTACCACGACGACAACTTCAACGGCTTGGTCGACATATATGATCCGGCTTACGGCGGCAGCTCTTCTGCTGCTCCAAGACCCGCTGGCGGCACGGAAGCCAGCTTCCGGACCAATACGGTACAGGTGCCCCTGCCCGTAGAGCTCACCACCTTCACGGCCACGGCCGTAGGGCAGAGCGCCCGGTTGACTTGGGCTACGGCCTCGGAGAAAAACAACGCGTACTTCATCGTAGAGCGCGCCTATGGCGGCCTGGACTTCACCTCTATTGGAACGGTAAAAGGTGCTGTCACTACCCAGAAAGCCCAAAGCTACAGCTTCACCGACGCCGGCATCGGCGCCAAAAACCTGGGCACGATTTACTACCGCCTCAAGCAGGTCGACACCGACGGCACGGAAGTTCTGGCCGGCCCGGTACGCACTGTACTATTTGGTGGCGTGAAAGAAGTTACGGCCGCGCTGTACCCGAACCCAGCTGTTAATGACACCCAGCTCGACCTGAGCAGCCTGCCCGCCGGCAGCTACCAGGTATCGATTGTGGACGTTACCGGCCGCACGCTGGCTTCGGATACCTACGCGGGTGGCACGCAGCACTCGTTCGCCGTGCGCAGCCTCAAGCCAGGCTCTTACCTGGTTGTGATTCGCGGCAACAACGTGAAAATCACGAAGCGCCTGGTGAAGAACTAAGCTTCGCCAGCATTCCTTGAAAAAGCCTCTCCGCAAGGAGAGGCTTTTTTGTGTCCTATCCCCAGCTGCTGCAGGCTCGACACCAACCGAAAGGCCGGTTTTGGGGTATAGAGAAGCTACACTTCTGAGCGTATGCCACACCTATCTGCTTCCTTGCCCCGCCGCCGTCCTGCCACCCTATCCGCCACCGACTACGATGTTATCATTATTGGGGCGGGCAGTGCGGGCTTGAGTGCGGCACTGACCCTGGGCCGCTGCCTGCGCCGGGTGCTGGTGTGCGACGGGGGCGCCCCCGCAACTCGCCCTCGCCAGGCGTGCAGAGCTTTTTTACCCGCGACGGAATCAAGCCGGCCGAGCTGCTGCGTATCGGTCTGGAACAGCTCCGGCCGTATACGACGGTGGAAGTACGCCCCGCCCGCGTGACGCAGCTTGCTACCGCCCCAGACCATTTCGAGCTGCAGGCAGAAGGCGAATCGGGGCGGACCTTTACCGTGACGGCCCGCAAAGTACTGTTGGCTACGGGGGTGGAGGATGAGCTGCCGCCCGTGCCCGGCATGCGCGACCTGTGGGGCCATGGCGTGCTGCACTGCCCTTACTGCCACGGCTGGGAAGTGCGCGGGCAGGCGCTGGCTGTGTACGGCCGCGGCAAAATGGTGACGGGTATGGCCCTGCTGATAAGCCGCTGGGCCACGGACGTAATAGTATGCACCGACGGGCCGGGCCACCTGAGCGAAAATGCCCGCCGCCGGCTGCGCCAACAGAAAATCCGGATAAACGAAGAGCCCATCAGCCACCTGGAAGGCAAGCCTAACGGGGAGCTGCGCTATATCGTGTTTGAGAATGGGGAAAAGCTGGCCCGGCACGCCATTTTCGTGCATCCGCACCAGCACCAGCGCGCCAGCTTCGCCGAGCAGTTGGGCTGCCGCCTCACCAGCAAGGGCGCCATCTGGATTGACAAGCACGTGCAAACCAGCGTCAGGGGCTGTATGCCGCCGGCGACATCACCCCCGGCCCCAGAAAGCCATACTGGCTGCTGCCGAAGGAACCCAGGCAGCTATTGCCATGCACGAAGCCCTGACCCGGGAGGAGTGCCCTAAGTAGCATTTGGGTCTTTAGCTGCGACAACCTGCTACTACAGAAAAAGCCCGCCGGTGCTGTACCGACGGGCTTCTTTATAGCTAATTGCGCTAGTTGACTAGTTCAACAGGCCAACCGAGTGTGCCTTCATGATTTGACGAGCCTGGGCCAGGTTCGTATCACGCGAGTTAACGGCCAGATAGATGAACATGCCTCCGTCGCTCGAAAGCTTCAGCAGGTGCAGCTGGTCGGTGAGGGTCAGCAGAATGTCCTGCACTTTCTGGTTGAGCTTCAAGGCCTGAATTGCCTTCAGTTTTGCCTTTACTACTTCCGTATTGTATGCGGCAGCCGTTTCGATATCGAAGTCGGCAATGTTAGCGTGCGAAGCCAGCGGCATGCCGGTTTCAGTTTCTACGACAGCAACAGCCAGCAGCGTTGGGAGCTCGGCCAGGATATCTTGAACGGTTTGTTTGGGACTAGGCATGTTAAAATGAGCGTGTGAAGTAAAGAGTGTTTATGTTGAAAAGTTATGTTAGACCGTGTGACGGCGCATGATTTCTTTGGCAATTCCCAGGTTTGCATCGGCCATACGCACGGCCAGAAAGCAATACCATTTCCCGTCGTTCAGGGGGCGTATGTGGTGAAGCTGGTCTTCCAAGATGACCGACACATCCGTCAGCGGCCCACCCGCCCAGATTTTGGTCGCCACCGCCTCTTCCATCGTGCGTAGCAGCTTGGCATGCCGCAGGCTGATATGGTTGGGGTTGTAGGCGCTGTTGGTCGTATAAAAGGCTAGTACCTTGCCTGAGTTCGTGTCGACGACGCAGCTCATGAGTAGATCCGGAATATCTGCCAGCAGGCCTTCCAGTACTTTTTGAGCGCGCATCCCGCTTTCATCGGCTACCCCTACAGTGACTTTCTTTAACTGAAGACGATTGAAGAACGGAATATTCATTGGGTGAAAATCGAAGCGCTGGGCTCCGGCAGCCTATAAGGGCTACTAACGGAATGCCCAGGACTTCGTGCGGGGTAAAGAGTTCTAAATTGGCAAGTCGCGGCCAACTGGGCATTGGCAGCTGAAAAGTAAGGTCAAAACACTTGGGTACGGCCTATAGCCCAAAAAACTCTTTAGAAAGCCAGAGTGGCGGCCTTCTAAAGAGCTTAGTGCAACCAAGTTTGGTAGCTGATACAAACCAAGAGAGATTTTGTTATCAGCTTTCTTTCTTACTCGACTTAACCAATAAATAAAGTTCTTTTGATCAGATAGTTACTGACCTAAAGAACTTTAGAAACGCCACCAGCGGCGCTTCTGCACCTTCGCTACTGCGTCGTCGGTGCGGGGCAGCAGGGTCACGTTCTGCACGCTGCGGCCTTTTACCTGTACCTCATCTTCGGTGTAGCCACCGTAGCCAAACTGCAGCTGGGAAGTCTGGTTGGCGGGCACCAGCATCGAGTAGGTTCCCTGTGCGTTGGTCGTTACGCCACGGCCACTGGTCTTATCCAAAACAGTGGCTCCAATCAGTGGACGACCATTCTCGTCCAAAATTCGGCCGCTTACCACAGCCATTTTCTTGGCAGCAGCCGCTTCAGCAGCCACCGAAATCATTTCTTCGCTGGGCGCAGCAATAGTTGTCGTAGGTACGCCAATACGCTCCTCAGTAGGCAGGTTGGTTCCGGCCAGCACGGCGCCGCTGATTAAAGCACCTACCAGCACGATAGAGCCGGCCCGGCGACGGAAACGCACGGGCTCGGTGCGCATCAGGTGAAACTGGTGCTGCAGCCAGCCTACAGGACGTACGCTGTGGCCACTGGCACGCATCGTGTGAAAACGTTTTAGCGCCTCATCACCAGCGTTAGGATTAGCCTTGAGATACGCGTCAACTAGCTCCGCATTGCTCACCGACAGGTCTCCCCGCAGGTAGGCATCTCGATAGGTAGGAAGCAATTCCCCTGTGACAGGGTGGAATGGGTAAGCGGTTAAAGCCATTGTTGTAAGATAAAGGTGTGTAAACGAGAGCGGATATACGTCAGCTTTTGACTAACGATAGGCCAAGATTCACTCTAAATAATCCTAATACCAATGGTATTCGATAAAGGTTATTATTTTATATATAAAGGTGCATTTATGGGCGATGAAAGTTCTGGGCTATTTTTTCTCTCAAAAGCCAAACAAAAAGCCTAGTTTTCAATACCGGATAAGTACAAGCTCGACAGTAAAACACCAGTTTACAGGCATTTTACCGGGGTATGGTCATGATAGAGGCTTACTTAGCTAACCGGAATCCTAAGAATTCGGGAAAGCCATACCCCAAGTGAGTGGTAAAGGCCCTATCTTAAGGGAACCTTGTGGTGTGCACTGCCGGAACGCAATAGGAAGGAGCAATTATTTCGTCAATAATTGCATTACTTCTGCCGACTACTTGTACTATATTGGGTAACCCTCATAGCTGACCTTTCTCACTCTATTGCCCGATTCGCCTCCAGTGTAGTTTATGAAGCATACGTACGCGCTGTTTATCCTATTAGTAGTCGTGGCCTTACCCGCCCAGGCGCAGCGCATAGTATTTACCGGCCGAATTACGGAGGCCGCTACGGGGCAGCCCGTTCCTTTTGCCTCTCTGTTTGTGCCGGGAACTACCAGCGGCATGACGGCCGACGCGGAAGGACGCTACCAGCTTACTGTTACTCAACCCATCGATACGCTGGCGGCCTCCGCGCTGGGCTTTAAGGCCCTGAAAAAGGCCGTCACGCAGCAAACCCAGCAAACGGTGAACTTCGCCCTGGGTGCGGGGGCCGTTACGCTCGGTGAAGTAACAGTGCGGCCCACCGAGAACCCCGCCTACGTGATTCTGCGGCGGGTGCAGGCCCACAAAAACCAGAACGACAAGCGCCAGCTGCAGGCCTTTGAGTACGACAGCTACAACCGGATTCAAACTACGATAACCGACCTGCCCGACCGCCTGGCCAAGCGCAAGGTGGTGCGCGATATGCTGGCCCTGTCCGACAGCATGAGCAAGGGCGCCCCCGCCGGGCCAGGCAAAAATCTGCCGTTTTTTGCCTCGGAGCTGCAGTCCCGCCTGTACGTGAAGAACCACCCGATTCGGCGGCGGGAGGAAATCCGGCAGCGGCAGATGCGCGGCATCGGGCCCCGGGAAGGCTCGGTGGCTTCCCAGATTCTGGGCTCCTCGTTCCAGGATTACAACTTCTACCCCAACTGGCAGAATATCATGGGCAAGGATTTCATCTCGCCCATTGCCGAGGGGTGGAAGCTGGCCTATGAGTATGAGCTACAGGATTCCATGTTCGTGGGCCAGGATTGGTGCTATCAATTAGCCGTGAAGCCCCGCCGCCCCAAGACCTGGCCTTCGTGGGTACCATCTGGATTACGGCCGATACTTACGCCCTGCGCAAGCTCAACTTGACCAAAAGCCCGGAGGCTAACATCAACTTCGTTAGCGAAATCCGAATTTACCAGGAACTGACCCCGCCCGCGGAAGGCGCCGGCCTGCCCAAAGTAACGCGCGTGACGGTTGCCATTAAGCCCTCCGACAACCAGGCCGGGATAATGGCGAATTTCAATACCATCAACTCCAACTTTGAGCGCAACCACGAGCGGAACATAGCTTTCTACGATAATGCCCTCGACACGGCACCCAATGCCAGCCAGCTGCCCAAAGACTACTTCGATAAAAACCGCCCCGACTCGCTGAGCCTGGCCGACCAGACTTCCTTGGCCGTGCTCGACTCGGTGCGGGAGCTACCTAGCGTGCGCTCGGTGCTGGACCTAGCCGATGTGCTGGTGAACGGTTACAAGCGTGTGGGCCGCCTCGAACTGGGCCCCATCCTGTCGACCTACGGCTTCAACGATATTGAGGGCCACCGGCTGCGCTTCGGCTTCCGGACCACACCCGAGCTGAGCCGCGACTGGCTGGTGCGGGCCTACGCGGCCTACGGCTTCGGCGACGGACGGCTTAAGTACGGCATGCGCGTTAACCGCATCATCGAGCGGCAGCACTGGACGGTGCTCGGGGCCGAATACCGCCACGACCTCGACCAGGTAGCTTTGCTCGACAATGAGTTTGGGCAGGAAAACCCACTGTTTGATGCCGCAGCCCGCATCGGCCGTATCCGCGGAAGCCGCCCACTGATGCGCGACGTATCGGGCCTTTCCCTGCAAACGGATATTGTGCGGGGCTTCATTCAGAAGGTTATTGTGCGCCACCAGCGCTTTACGCCGCTGTATAATTTTGCCTACTACAACACCGACCGCCGGGTGCCCGGCGCGCCCACGGCCGCCAACATCACCTTGTCGGAGCTAATCTTGGAGTCGCGCTACGCGCACGACGAAGTGCTGGTGGAAACCGAAAACCGGCGTCGGGCCATTGGCCTGATGCGGTGGCCGGTCTTCATCTTTCGCTACACCTTGGGCGCCAATCACCTGCTTGGCAGCGACTTCAAGTACCAAAAGTTTGCCTTCATTACCACTCAAAGCGTGCAGGTTGGCATCTTCGGCCGCGCCGACTATCGGGTAGAAGCCGGCTATATTCCCAGCACGGTGCCCTACCCTATCCTTAAAACGCACATGGGCAACCAGTCGCCGTTTTATAATGCGTCGGCGTTTAACCTGATGCGCTACTTCGAGTTTGTCAGCGACCGGTATGCTTCTGTGCGGGTCGAGGACCACTTCGAGGGTTTGCTGGTAAACAGCTTGCCGCTGCTCCGTAAGCTCAACTGGCGCCTGCTGGCTACCGGCAATGTGTTGTTTGGGGGCGTAAGCGAGGCCAACCGCAGCCTGACCCCGCCGCGCCACCCCGACACGGATGAGCCGCTGCAAACCTTCCGGGCGCTGGATCATGGGCCGTATGCCGAGGTGGGCTACGGCGTGGAAAACATCTTCAAAGTTGCCCGGGTCGACTTTATCCACCGCCTGACCTACCGTGATTTGCCCGAGGCCCGCAACTTCGGCGTCAAGCTCAGCCTGCAGTTTAGACTGTAACAACCTTTTCGCTTCCGGCTCCGCCACATACCCCAACGCCCCGACAACCAATGGTTGCCGGGCGTTCACTTACGTAGTTGGCCTACTTCCTAGCGCTTGTTGCGCAGGGAAAAGTGGTTGAAAGCCACAGTGGAAGTGGCCGGGCCCTGGGCCAGCAGCGCAATACGGATACCCCGGTCCCATGGCGGCAGGTACGTACCGTTGATAGCAAAGCTTTCGGTGGGCATGGCAATCCAGGTGAGGCCGTCGGCGCTGTAGCTGAAGCGGTAGCGCTGCCCGCCCCATACCTCCAGGCGCAACGACAGGTTTTTGCAGCTCTCTACCGCAATCTTGGTCAGGCACTCCTGTTTGCCACCCTTCACGTGCCAGAGCTGCAGGCTTTGGTCGCCGGCCATCAAAGACAGCGTGTTGGCATGGTCGCCGATGGCACCGATACCGGCAAAGGTACCGGGCGCGAGGTTGGCAAAATCCAGGGTGGTAACGGCCTTGTAGGTGGCCGCAAACGTGCGCTGGGCTACCATGGCACCCAGGCCTACCGGGCTGGCCGTGAGCAGCAGCTGCCCGTCGCTGACGCCGGCTTCGGGCTGCTCACCCACCGGCCACTGCCAGGTTTGAGCCAACTGGTTGCTAGTGAAGTTGTCGGTCACGTTGAGCACGCTCAGGTCGGGCAGCGGGGCGGCCTGGGGGCTGCGGCCGTCGAATTCGGGCCAGCCTTCGGCATTCCAGGTAAACTCGCTCAGGATGCCCTGGCGGCCCACAAACTCGTGGCTGTCGGTGTAATACGCGTGGTGGAGCAGGAACCAGCGGCCTTCGTATTCGGCTACGGTGCCGTGACCGGGGCACTTCCAGGTTTTGTTCTTATCGAGAATCGGGTTCTGGGGGCACTTCTCCCAGGGCCCCAGCAGGCTCTTAGCCCGGGCCACGCCAGTGGCGTAGTTGCAGCACTTGCCGCAGCAGCCGTTGCCGGCGTAGAACATGTAGAAGTACTCGTCGTGGCGCACGATGGCCGAGCCTTCCACCAGACAGCCTTCCCACTTCTCGGTATTGCGGAACAGCTCCACCTTCTTGCCGACCAAACCCATGCGCTTTTCATTGATGCGCTGGGCCCAGATGGGCGTGGGCTTTTTCTTACTATTGCCGTCCTCTTTCCACACCAGGTACAGGTCGCCGTGCTCGTCGCGCACGGGGAAGCCGTCGATGGAGCCTAGGCGCTGGCCTACCAAGGGACCGTGGTCGGTGTAGGGGCCTTCGGGCTGGTCGGCACTGGCTACGGCTACGCACAGCGGGCCGTTTTTCTTGCGGGCCGTGTAGTAGATGAAGGTTTTGCCGCCCTCGTAGAAAATCTCCGGAGCCCAGAAGTTAGCGTCGCACCAATCGGGCAGCTGGCCGGGAAACACGTGCGTCACCAGCTCCCAGTCGACCAGGTTGTCGGACTTGAACATAGGAAACACAGGGCCCCACTCAGCCGACGTAGCACTGGCCCAGTACGTATTGCCGATTTTGGCAATGGTCGGGTCCGGGAAGTCGCCGGGCAAGACGATGTTGGCGTAGTTGGTAGGCTTCGCCTCGACGGGAGGAGCCACAGTGGGGGTAGAATCGACCAACGGCGCGTCAACGGCGGCGTAATCAGTCGAGGAATCTACAGTGGGCACCAAGTCGAAGGAAGGTGCGCTTTCGAAGTCGAACGACACAATAGGAAGAAGAAAGAGTGGGAAACGAACAGAGGTTTTCGGGGGCGGAGCCAGCCACGGGGCTAGTACCAAAACGCTACGCAACTCGCCGGCACTTTCGGGATTTGCTCTTTAAAAAGGCAACAAAGGGGGGATTTCTGAAACCAGCTTAACGCAACAATCCGAAAGGTACTACTTTACTTTTATTCGCAAGCAAACAAGTGTATTTTTTTGATACAACCCAGTAGGCTTTTTTGGTTTGGCCTTTTTTCAAAAACGGCTTTTAGCAAAGAGTCCTCGCAACGCAAAAGCAGTGAAAACTGGTTCAATTCATGGCAAATCCTTTGTTAGAACCCGCGCAGCAGTACCCTCGGCATGCAGCATAATTCGGGCCATACTTGCTAAAAGGCAGGTTAAGATTTCGGCATAAATATGATTTAAATAATAATTCCCTGAAGCCAGCAAAGAATATCCAGCGAGGGACCTAGCAAAGGGCGCCGGACAAGGCCAAGATGTTGTACATCACTCTTTTCGGAGCTCAACCGCAAACTACGTGGTGGGCGGCTTCGGCTAAAGTCGGCCAGGGTTCGTAAAATAGCCGGCCGTTTGGTTCTACCCGGCGCTCTGCTTTCTCAGCCACCCTCATAGCTACCTTCCCGCTTATGCTAGCCCACGATATTGCCGCTGCTTTTCACCAGCGCTTCGGCACCGACCCTTTGCTGGTGCGCGCCCCCGGCCGCATCAACCTGATTGGGGAACACACCGACTACAACGCCGGCTACGTGCTGCCCGCGGCCATCGACAAGGAAATGTACTTCGCCGTAGCCCTGAATCAGCAGCACACCATCCGGCTGCACGCCTACGACCTGAACCAGTCGGAGGAAGTGGCCGTCGACGCCGTGGCGCCCAGCGAAACTCAATGGGCCAACTACCTGCTGGGCGTAGTGGCCCAGCTTCAGCAGCGCGGAGTGCAGGTACCGGGTTTCGACTGTGTCTTCGGGGGTACGGTTCCGGCCGGGGCGGGCTTGTCGTCGTCGGCAGCCGTGGAGTGCGGAATGCTGTTTGCCCTTAATACGCTGCTGCAGGCTCAGCTGGAGCCCATGCAGATAGCTAAGCTGGGGCAGGCCGCGGAGCACGAGTACGCCAAGGTGATGTGCGGCTTGATGGATCAGTTTGCCAGCGTGTTTGGCCAAGCCGGGCAGGTAGTGCGCCTGGACTGCCGCTCCCTAGACTATGAATACTTCCCCTTTGACACCACTGCCTGCCGTATCGTGCTGTGCAATTCGGGCGTGAAGCACAGCTTGGCTAGCTCGGAGTACAACACCCGCCGCCAGGAGTGCGAGCAGGGCGTGGCCGTGCTGCGGCGGCATTATCCCGAGGTTCAGACGCTGCGCGACGTGACGCTGGAACAGCTGGAGGCCCACCGCGACGAGCTGGGCCCGGTGGTATACCGGCGCTGCAGCTACGTGGTGGAGGAAAACCAGCGCGTAATAGAAACCTGCCGCCTGTTGACGCAAAATGATCTGAGCGGCGTGGGTCAGCAGATGTACGCCTCGCACGCCGGACTAAGTGAAAAGTACGAAGTGAGCTGCAAGGAGCTTGATGTATTGGTAGAAATCGCCCAGACGACGCCGGGTGTGTACGGCTCCCGCATGATGGGCGGCGGCTTCGGCGGCTGTACCATCAATCTGGTAGCCACGGAGCAGGTAGCCGACTT
This sequence comes from Hymenobacter cellulosilyticus, assembly GCF_022919215.1. NCBI lineage: Bacteria > Pseudomonadati > Bacteroidota > Cytophagia > Cytophagales > Hymenobacteraceae > Hymenobacter > Hymenobacter cellulosilyticus. The sequence goes on from NZ_CP095046.1 coordinate 793,055, forward strand.
CGTGCAGCATATGAAGACGCAGTATCAGCAGCAGCTGGGCCTGCCGTTGGAAACCTACGAGGCGACTATCGTGGACGGCGTCGGGCTGTTTACGGACAAGTAATTCCGCTAATAAAGGAAAAGCCGCCCGCCGAGAACTACTCGACGGGCGGCTTTTTGGTGTAGTACAAAGTTTGAATCAGCTAACAGCAGGGCGGCTACCCTTCAAGCCATACCAGAGGATGTAGAGGTAGCAGAGCACGGGCAGCAGAAAGGCCAGACGTAAGGCATGCACCCCGCCGCCCCCGCTCTGGCTGTCGGCAAGCAGGCCGAAGAGCGGCGGAATAAGGGCCCCGCCCACGATGGCGGCCGAGAGCAGGCCCGAGGCATCCTCCGTGTGCCGCCCCAGCCCGGCTACGGCCAGCGTGAAGATGACCGGGAACATCACCGCATTCATCAAGCCCACGGCCAGCAAGCTCCACATGGCCACGGCCCCGCTGGTGTTGATGGAGAGGAGCACGAGCAGCACCGCGCCCACGGCCGTGACGGCCAGCACCCGCCCGGGCCGCACGGCCCGCAGCACGAAAATGCCGGCAAAGCGGCCCAGCATGGCCGCCCCCCAGTAGAAGGCCACCTGCTCGCCCGCGTCGCGGGCGGCCATGCCCATCACTTCGGGCTGGCCCAGGTAGCTGACGATGTGCGAGCCAATGGCCACCTCGGCCCCCACGTAGGCAAAGATGCCCACCAGGCCCAGCACCAGGTGGCGGAAATGCCAGGCCCGCTGCGTGTCGCCGGCCGGGGCCGGGGCATGGGCAATCTGGGGCAGCTTGAGGAAGGCCAGCAGCAGGCTGATGAGCACCAGTACGGCGGCAATGCCCAGGTAGAGGTACTGCACCGACGTGATGTCCAGGGCCGCCGTCTGGGCCGGGGTGAGCTGGCTCAGGTCGGGCAGGTGGGAGAGAATCAGGCGCGCGCCCAGCACGGGGGCAATGGTGGTGGCCAGCGAGTTGAAGGCCTGCGTGAGCGTGAGCCGGGAGGAGGCCGTGTGCGGCGGGCCCAGGATGGCCACGTAGGGGTTGCCAGCCACCTGCAGGGTCACCACGCCGGTGGCCAGCACGAACAGGGCGCCCAGGAACAGGGCAAAGGTGCGGCTCTCGGCGGCGGGGAAGAACAGGCAGCAGCCGGCGGCGGCAATGAGGAAGCCCACGAGCATGCCGCCCTTGTAGCCCAGGCGCTTGACGAGCCAGCCGGCGGGCACGCCCATGACCAGGTAGGCGCCGAAGAAGCAGAAGTTGACCAGGTTGACCTTGGCGTAGCTGAGCGTGAAGAGGCCCTTGAGGTAGGGAATCAGGATGTCATTGAGACAGGTGATAAAGCCCATCATGAAGAACAGCACCGTCAGCGAGGCCAGCGCCGACGTGTAGCGCGGCGTCGGCTGGTCGGCTTCGGTAGCGGCAGACGCACCTACAGAGGAAGGAGCAACAAGAGCCATAGCAAAGTGAATGAGGGGTTCGAGAAGCTAATAGGAGGCGTTTATAACACAAAAAGAGGCCGGTCCGCTCTCCTAACCATTGCGGAACCGGCCTCTGAGCCACGGCGCCTGTCTGCATGAGCAGGCGGGCGTGGTACTTGCGGGGAAACTTAGTAAACGATGCTGAAGGCGCGGCTCACGGCGCAGTTGCCGACCTTCGGGCAGTTCTTACTTGTACTGGTAGTAGCGCACGTAGTCGACCTGCATCTGCTGCGGGAAGGTCGTGTTGGGCGTTGGGTCGCCGTCGAACATACCACCTACGGCCACGTTCAAAATCACGAAGAACGGGTTGTTGAAGGGCCACGGGTTGCCGTTGACGTCACCCGGGGTGAAGGTGTAGTAGGGCTGCGAGGCTCCGTCCAGATAGAAGCGAAGCATATCCTTGCTGCGCACCACGCTGAAGACGTGGAATTCGTCGGTGATGTCGTAGCCCAGGACCTGGGTTTTGCCCTTGTACTCACGGTTGCCCGCATTGTTAGCATAGTGCATGGTCGACAGAAACTCCTGGGGCTGGCTGCCGCGCAGTTCCATAATGTCAATTTCTCCGCACTTGGGCCAGTTGTTCTTGTCGATGTCGGTACCCAGCATCCAGATGGCCGGCCAAATACCTTTGCCTTTGGGCAGCTTGGCTCGCACGTCGATGCGGCCGTACTGAAAGCTTTGCTTGCCCTTGGTAATCAGGCGGCCCGAGGTATAGGCATTGTTACCCGACTGCTGCCGGCGAGCCTGAATGAAGAGGTTGCCCCCGCTCAGGTACACGTTGTCGTTCGAGTTGGTGTAGGCCTGCAGTTCGTTGTTGCCCCAGCCGCCACCGCCCAGCTCATATACCCACTTGCTTTGATCCAGGGCACCGCCGTCAAACTCGTCGCTCCACACCAGATTGGTATACTGGCCGTAGTCCTTGGCTTCCTCGTTAACAACCGGCGTGGGTGGTATTACCACTGGCGCGGGTACGTTCTTGGTTTTGGTTTCGGTACAGCCCAGCAGGCTCAAAGTCAGCAGAACGCTGAGGCCAAACTGGGTGCTGCGCTGGATGGACAGGGAGGGGAATTTCATGAACTCAGGGTAAGAACTACCGCCGGGCACCGGTGCCCGGTTGGTTGGCAATCATCGTAACTGTACTTGCGCCCTTTCCGGGGCCATTCTTTTGCGGGAGGCTCCAAGCCCGGAGCCAGCGGGGGTCGGCTCCGGGCAGGTTTCCTTAAAGGTACCGTGCGCTCAACAAAGGAGCCTGGTAAAAATTCACCTCTCCCCTACTTAGGGCTTTACAACCATTTTGATGGTAAACACGGTGCCGCCATTCAGGCCGCTGCCGGCCCGAACCGTCATCTTTTTATCGGTGATTTCCAGAATGCGGTATACCTGCTCCGTGGGCGAAGCATCGGTAGCACCAATAAAGGCCCCGGGCCGCGAGAGGATAAACTGGGCCAGGCCTGCGCCGGCAGCCGGACCGAAGACGAAGGGTGAAGTACCGGTTTCGGGAGATTTGCAGACGTAGCCAGCACCGGCCGAGAAGGTTTCAGCCTTGGCGTTGTAGCTGAGCGTATTGTTGACGGAGAAGGTGTATTCATCATCCGACTGGCAAGCGGGCAGCTCACCGGGCTTCACACCGGCGAAGTACTCCAGCGGGTTGGCTTCGGTACCAACGGTGATGGGCGCATCGGCCTGGTTATCCAGCATCCAGGTTCTCGACGAGCCACCAGTCAGCAGCTGCTTGTAGGGAGCCGTGGCGTCATAGGGCATCAGCGTCACGATGGTGCGGGTGCCGTCGGGGTTGGTGCCGCGCAGGCGCAGCTTGGTGTCGGTAGCTTCCAGAATATCGTAGGTCTTGTTTACCACCGAGTCGGCCAGGCCGATAAAGGACTTGTTGCCCTTCAGGATAATCTGGGGGTTGCCGTTGTTGGGCCGGAACACGAAGCTGCCCGTGTTGTTGCGCGAGCTGCCACAGGCACCGTTCTGGTAGGTCTTGCCGGCACTTTCGTAGTTGAGCGTGTAGGCGTTGCTAAACGAGAACTGGTCGTCGAGCTGGCAGGCTTCCAAAGTAGTCGAGGACGAAATCTGGTTGCCGCCCGCGTCCTGCTTGACAACGGCGCCGGGCGCATTCGACAAAGACCACACCTTAACCCCACCCGCGGTGCAGCCCACAAGGTTGCTGAAAGCCGATATGGTGCAGGCATCGGGGATGGTCACGGTCTGCTTCGAGGAAATGCCCGTGCCGCCGCGGCCTGAGGTCAGCAGTTCCACTTCGTATTTGCCGGGCCGGGGGTAAGTGTGCTGGGCTTTTTCGCCGCTCCCGATGGAGTTGTCGCCAAAGTTCCACTGGTACACGAAGCCGTCCTTGGACGTGCTGGTGAAATCAACGACGGTAGGAAACTCGGTGGTATTAGCCTGGAAGGTAAAGTTGGCCTGGGGCACGGCGCCCTCCAGCTCAAAATCTTTGGCGTCTTTCTCGCAGGAAGCCAGCAGCAACGGGGCTGCCAGCAAACTCAGCGTGGCCAAACGGAATATATTTTTCATGGGAAGTCAGTGGAAATTTTCGGTGGGAGGCATCCTGCGCGGCCTGCCCCAGCCACTGCGGCGGGCAGGCCGGCAGTTGATTAATAGCCGGGATTCTGGCTCAGACCAGAGTTCACGTCGCGCTCCGACTGCGGAATGGGCAGCAGCACGTTATGAGGCTTCACGCCCTTGGCCTTGAGCTGGGGCGAGGTGAGCAGCTCACCGGTGCGCTTCATATCAAACCAACGGTCCATTTCGAAGGCCAGCTCGTACTTACGCTCCCGCCACACGGCCCGCTTGAAGTCCTCGGCACTGATGCCGGCGGCAATGTCGCGGTTGGTAGCCCCACCAAAAGCGCGGCGGCGTACCGTGTTGATGGCGTTCAGGCCTTCGGCATTCGGGCCAACAGCCTCCGCCAAAATCAGGTATACCTCCGCCAGGCGCATCACCGGAATGTTCAGCTCCGAGTCCCAAACGTTGGTGTTGACTTTACCTATAAACCACTTTTTCACCCCGTAGCCGTTCGGCGAGCCTGGCAGGGAGCTGGGCTGCACGCGGCCGTCAGGATACTTGTCGCCGGGCATCCAGATGGTCACCTCCCGGCGTGTGTCGCCGGTCTCGTAGCCTTCCACGAAGTCGGGCTCCGGAATGTTGAAGCCGTAGCCGCCCTGGGGTACGATACCCTGGCCGCGGGGGCCCATGAACTCGTTGCCGCTCCAGCCCAGTCCATCCTGGGTCCACTGGTTGCGGCCCGCAATGTACTGCACTTCAAACATCGACTCCTTGCCGTTCTCGTTGGCTACCTTGAAGTTGTCGCCGTAGTTAGCCCACAATGACTTGCCGCTGGAGCTGATGATGTTGCGGGCCTGGGTGGCCGCCTCCGACATTTTGCCTTCGGTCAGATACACCTTGGCCAGCAGCGCTGCCGCCGACCACTTGGTAGCCCGCCCGATATCCTCACCGCTGTAGGAAGCGGGCAGCTTGTTCATGGCGTCGAGCAGGTCGGCTTCAATCTGGGCGTAGACCTGGGAAACGGGGGTGCGAGGAACGTTCACCTCGGCCGTCGTTTTAGGCGGCTTGGTGAGCAGGGGCACGTCGCCGAAAGCCCGCACCAGGTCGAAGTAGTACTTGGCCCGCAGAAACTCAGCTTCGCCGATGCTGCGTGTCTGGATGGCGGGGTCAATGCTCATGCCCGGCACCTTTTCCAGCACGATGTTGGCGCGGCCAATACCGACGTAGCAGCTGCCCCACAGGCGCGTGGTCAGAACGTTGGTCGTGGGAATGTTGAAGTTGTCGAGCTGCTGTTGCTCCAGGCCATCGCCGCCGCCACCGCCGCCGGTAGTCGACAGATCGGAGCCGATATCCCCGATACCCCAGAGGGCGGAATTGTACTGGCCGGCCTTGCTTAGTTCGCTGTAAACAGCGTTGGTAGCCTGAATGGCGTCCGTGGTTGTTTTGTAAAAGTTAGCGTCGGTTACCTGGTCGGTAGGCGCTTCTTCCAGGAACTTCTCACCGCAACTGGTGAGCAGGCCCAGCGTCAGGAGCAGGGCGCTGCCGGAATATTTCGTGAAGGTAGACATCGTGGGAGGGTAGTTAGGAGATTAGAAACCGATGTTGAGGCCGGCCAGGAACACGCGCGACTGGGGGTACACGCCCAGATCGACGCCGCGGGAGCCAACTTCAGGATCGAAGCCGCTGTACTTGGTCAGGGTCAGCAGGTTCTGGCCGCTGACGTACACGCGCAGCTGCTTGGCTGCAAGGCGGCTCATCAGGCCAGCGGGCAGGCTGTAGCCCAGAGTCAGGGTTTTGATACGCATGTACGAACCGTCTTCCACGTAGTAGCTGCTCACGCGCAGGTTACCGTTGGGGTCACCGGCTACGGCGCGGGGCACGTCGTTGCTGGTGCCTTCGCCGGTCCAGCGGCCCAGCACCCGGCGGCTGCCGTTGCTGTTGCCATACAGGGCGCTTTCCAGGATGTAGCGGTTCTGGTTGTAGATGTCGTTGCCCTGCGAGCCTTGCAGGAATATGTTCAGGTCAAAGCCTTTCCAGGTCAGCGTGTTGTTAACACCATACGTGAAGTCGGGGTTCGGATTGCCGATGAAGGTCCGGTCGCTGGCATTGATAACGCCGTCGTTGTTGAGGTCCTTAAAGCGGATGTCACCGGCCGCCGTGCTCTTGGCTGGGTTGGCGCCGGCTTGCTGCACGGCGTGGTTTTTCACTTCTTCCGGGGTCTGGAAAAGGCCGTCGGCCACCAGACCATAGAAGGCACCAAACGCCTGGCCCTGATCGTAGCGCACGATTACGCCGCTCAGTACGCTCAGACCGTCGTAGGGCTTGCCTTCACCCAGCGACTCGAGTTCCGTCTTGTAAGCCGACACGTTCAGGGTAGTAGTCCAGTTCAGGTCCGAACCGGCGCCCCGCACGTTGCGGGAGGTGAAAGAGAAGTCAATACCGCGGTTGTAAGCCGAAGCCGCGTTGCGGTTTACGGGCTCAAACGTACCCGACACCAGCGACACTGGCACGGGGGCAATCAGGTTGGGCGAGCTGCGGTTGTACAGGTCGATGGTAGCCTCGAAGCGGTTGTCCAGGAAGCCGAAGTCCAAACCAATGTTTGCCTGGTTGTTGGTTTCCCAGCGCAGGTCGTAGTTAGGCAAGCGAGTTGGAGCCGCACCAGTCTGAATGGTGCCGTTGGGGCCAAAGGGATACTGAATGCCGGAATTCACGGCAAACAGATAGGCAAAGCGGCCAGCGTTGTTAGGGTTACCTACTTTACCATAGCCAGCGCGCAGCTTCAGGTTGCTGATGGCGCGGTTGCCTTTCATAAACTCCTCTTCCGAGATGCGCCAGCCGGCCGATACGCCGGGGAAGAAACCGAACTTCTTGCCGGGCTCGAAATTGCTCACACCGTCGTAGCGCATGATGGCCTGGAACAGGTACTTACCATCGAACTCGTAGTTCAGACGACCAAAGTAGCTGGCCAGCTTCTGCCGGGGCTCCAGAGTACCAGAGTTAGAAATCTGGGTGTTTACCGGACCGGAGTTGATCGTCTGCAGGTCGTTGCGCAGGTAGCCCGTGCGGTAGGCGCCCACATCCTGCTTGTCGATAATCTGTCCCGACTGACCCAGCAGCACCGTAACCTGGTGGCGGCTGGCAAACACGTGGTCGTAGTTCAGCGTGTTCTCGATCAGGTAGCTCGAGTTGTAGTTGGCCGTAGCCGAGCCGCCGGCTGTAGCCTGGCCATAGCGCGTTGAGTAAGTTTCGTCGCCTACTTTCAGCTCCGGTACCCCGGGGCGGAAGGCGTTGTAGTTATCGAAAATCAGGTCGGCACCTACGTTGGTGCGCCAGCGCAGGCCCTTGAGAGGCTCCAGCTCGGCAAAGAAGGTCGTCAGGCCGCGGTTGCGCACAAACTTCTGGTTGCTGATCGTAGCCGAGGCCAGTGGGTTTTCCTCCACGAAGTTGTCCTGGGCGCCACGGGGCTCATAGTAGTAGCCGTCGGGCGGTACACCGGGATGATGGACGGAATCCGGATGGCCTGCTGAATCGTGCCGTATTCGCCGTTGCGCGAGCCCTCGGTACCACCGCCCGAGGTAATCTGCCGGTCCCGCAGGTGGGTCAGGGAGATATTGCTGCCGACCTTGAGAATTTTGTTCAGCTGCAGGTCGCCGTTGGCCCGCAGCGTGTAACGCTCGAAGGTGGAGCCGATTACGGTACCATCCTGCTGGAAGTAGCTACCCGACACGGCAAAGCGGGCCTTGTCGCTGCCGCCGGTAGCCGACAGGGCGTAGTTCTGAATGGCAGCGCGGCGGAATACCTCGTCCTGCCAGTCGGTGCCTTCACCCAGGGCATCAGGGTTACGCAACCGGTCTACGACGATTCGCTCGCCACCGGCAATGCGGTTTTCGTTGTTGATAATAGCGTATTCCTTGGCCGTGAGCAGGTCCAGCTTGCGCCATACCTGCTGCACGCCACGGTAGGCATCGAGGTTGATAGTCGATACGCCGGCCTTGCCCCGCTTGGTGGTAATGATAACTACACCGTTGGCAGCCCGCACCCCGTAAATAGCCGTAGCCGAAGCATCCTTCAGGATGTCAATCGTCTCGATGTCGTTGGGGCTAATAGCATTTAGCTGGTTCTCGCCGCCCTCGGGCAGTGGGAAACCGTCGACGACATATAGGGGGTTGTTGTTGCCGGCCGAGGTGATGCCCGTACGCGGATAGAAGTACCCGCCGCGCCGCCGGGCGCGCCGCCGTTGGAAGTTACCGTAACCCCCGCTGCCCGGCCCTGCAGGGCCTGGGTAGCATCAGCTACGGGCTGGCTAGCAATTTCGCGGGCCGAAACTGAGGATACGGCGCCCGTTACGCTGGCCCGCTCCTGGGTACCGTAGCCCACTACGACTACTTCACTCAGGGCTTTGAGGTCGTCGGCGAGCGTCACAGCGAAGTTGCTGCTGTTAGCGCTTGTAACTGGCACCTCCTGACGCAGATAGCCCACGTAGCTGAATACCAGCGTGCTGTTTTCGGGCACGCTCAGCACGAAAGTACCATCCGAGTTGGTCGAGGTACCGATGGTCGTGCCTTTCACCAGCACTGTCACGCCGGGTAGTGGCTCACCGGTGCTTTGGGTCACCCGACCCGATACCTGGATATCAGCCAGTGAGGGGCGTCCGGCGGTGGGAAGCGGCAGGGCGGAGGAACCGGCCAGAGCCGGGGCTGCCAGCACCGGCAACCCAAGAGTTGCCAGTAACAGGGCCCGCCGCAGGAAATACGGGTAATTACTTGAATTCATGAGGGTAGGAATTGGAGGTGGAGAGCAAAATTTACTAAAGCACCCAGGTCAAGCACACGCCAGCCGGGGCCAACAATTCTAAGGTTGGGAGCCGGAGCTCTTCTGCCCATCGGGGCCGAGGTAGAGGCAGCCGGCCCCGCGTAGCGGAAGCGGCGGGCCTGGTCGCCCACGCGCAAGGTGAAATAGCCGTCTTCCAGCTGAGCCTGGCCCTGGGCATTGGGGTAGCTCAAATGTTTCTGGGGCTGAATCTCAAAGACCATGTCGCGGCTTTCGCCGGGCTGGAACTCGCGCTTCTCAAAGTGCTTGAGCAGGCGCACCGGACGGGTAATGCGCCCTACTTCATCGGTCAGGAACCAGAGCACCGCTTCCTTGCCAGCCCGCTTGCTCGTGTTGGTTACCTGCACAGTGGCCCGCATGGTGCCGCTGCCGCTGAGCACTGAGTCGCTGAGCCGCAGGTTGCTGTAGCGGAAGGAGCTGTAGCTCAGGCCTTCGCCGTACTCGGTAAGCATGGCGGGTTTGAACTTAGGGCCCCGATTCTCGAAGCCAGCACCAAAGTCGCTCAGGTCGAGCGAGTTTTCGTTGTTGTCGTGGTGGTAAGGCGAAATATGGCCAGCAAACTGCGGATAGGTAAAGGACAGCTTCGCGCTAGGATTTACTTTGCCGCTGATGATTTCGGCAATGGCCTGTCCACCGCCAAAGCCCGGCAGCCCGCCCCAGATAATGGCCGATGACTTCTCAGCTACGGCCCGGATAATACTGGGCCGCCCCCGATAACTACCACCACCGTGGGCTTACCGCCCGCCTGGGCCGTGCGCACCAGCTGTTGCTGCTCCTCGGGTAGCGTCAGGTCGCTGGTGTTGCCCAGGCCTTCGGTATAAGGACGCTCCCCAATGGCTACGATTACGGCATCAGCCTTACGGGCAGCGGTAGCAATGCCTGCGAGGCTGAGTTTACCAGCGGCATTCTGATACGGTATGGTTTCAACCTGGGCCCCGGGAAATTCCTTTTTCAGAGCGGCGTAAATTGTCAGTACTTCTTTGGGGTACTCCGCTTCGGGGCGGCCCTGCCAGGCCAGCGTCCAGCCACCGGCCAGGTTGGCGCGTGAATCAGCCGAGGGGCCGACTACCAGCAGGCGCTTCACAGAAGCCGAAGCCAGGGGCAGCGTCTTGTTCTCGTTTTTAAGCAGCACCACCGATTCGCGGGCTGCATCCAGGGCCAGCTGCTTTAAAGCCGGGTCACCCACGCGGTTGAGGCGGTCGGTGCGGGGCATAGGGTTTTCGAACAACCCCAGTTCATCCTTGAGCTGAAGCACGCGCCCTGCTGAAAGGTTTATGCGTTCTTCAGTTAGCCGACCTTCCTGCACCAATTCCTTTACATAGCGGCAGAAATTAGTCGTATAAGGTGTCATGGCCATATCTACCCCGGCATCAATGGCCATAAAGGTGGCTTCCTTCTCGTTGGCCGCCGTTTTCTGCACCCGTACCAAGCGGATGATATCCTCCCAGTCGGTAACGGCTACCCCTTTAAAGCCCATCTGAGTGCGCAGCAGGTCGGTCAGTATGGCTTTGGAAGCATGCACCGGCTCGCCGTTGATCAGGCCGCTGTTAATCATAATAGTTTTCAGGCCGGCATCCATGGCCGCCTGAAACGAGGGGCGGAAAAACTCCTGAATTCGCTGGTCCGAAATCATGGCGTTGGTCCGGTCCCAGCCGTTGCGCGGGTCAGAGTAGCCTAAAAAGTGCTTGCCGCACCCCGCTACCTTGTAAGGAGCTATTTCTTTGTTCTCCTGCAACTCCTTTACATAGGCTGCGCCCATTACCGAAGCCACCAGCGGATCTTCACCATACGTTTCGTACACGCGCGGCCAGTAGGTATTCACGCCCAGATCGAGCACGGGGGCGAATACCCAGTGGTGCCCCAAGTCAGCCGACTCTAGCACTGTGGCACGTGCAGTTTGCCGGGCAAACTCAGGGTTGAAGGAGGCACCCAGGTTCAGGTTGTGCGGGAAAATAGCCGTGCCCGACACATAGCTGGCCCCGTGCATATGGTCGATGCCGTAGATAATGGGAATGTGCAGGCGCGACTCGCGCATGGCAATTCGTTGCAGAGCCGCCGAGTACTTCACCCACTGTGCCGCCGGTACTGCTTCCCCGTTCAGGAAAGAGCCCACATGGTACTCCCGAATCAGGGGCACCAGCTTAGCCGAGTCAAGGGTAATGTCGCGCTGCACACCGGTCGTATTAATAACCGTGTTGGCCAGCTGCGTCATCTGCCCAATTTTTTCCTCCAGCGTCATCTGGGCCAGTAGCGCCGCTACTCGCTCACTCACCACAGCGCGTGGTAGCGCGCTACCGACCACAGAAGAAGAAGCTACATTAGAAGCAACCGTAGCGGCCGGAATCGTTTGCATGCTGGCACGTTGACAGGCGCTTGAAGCGCATATCATGGTACCAAGCAGAAGCACGCGAGCAGCATGAGCCGGCAGTGTCTTAAAGACAAAAGAAGGGCTCTTAACAGCTCCGGCGGAAGCTACCGATGCAGAGTGAGAAGTAGTCATTTTGATGGGGGAATACCCAAAGATATCTTTACTTGTTCGGCAAATGCAATAGCAAAAACCCTTTATACGCTCAATAAACAGGGTTTTTTCACCTACTTCACATCGTGATTATACACTTACCACACACACACAACCCCAGTAATACAGGCTAAATAGAAGCTAGGCCCCATTTTGCACCTAAATTGTACTTGCGGCTAAAAAACAATGAAAAAAGAGGCGTCAGGGCCTCTTTTTCCGAAAATATTTTTGGCTACTAGGCTGATTTGTGCTGCAAACGTTTGCGGCTACTTAAGAACGCTCTGTTTCTGCCACTGCTTGATCTTCCTCTACGGTTGTGGTAGCATCAAGCAAGATGTGAGTCCATCCTTCATTTTCATCATAGTCAGGAGCTTGTCGGCGGCGGCGCATGGCCTCCAATACTTTCTGGCTAAAGCTCCAGCAAGTACCCTGGCGTAGCTCCAGAACTCGGGAGAGCTCCTGGGACGAATAATTGCCCTTGTGCGTGTAAATCAGGAAGACAGCGTAGAAAGCCTTGATAATCGAGAATTTACACTTCTGCAGCATGGTATAAGCCGTAGCCGATTCCACGTAACGGCATTTGGTGCAGCGGCGGGCGTGGGCTTCGCGGGCATCACAATACTTCTCGTGTCCACACTTGCGGCAGCGGTACCCATGCGCCCACTTCAAATCGGCTAAGTAGCTCAGGCAGGCGTCTTTATCAGGGTAAATCTGGCTAAACTCACCAAAATCTACTTCTTTAGACAAGACCCTTGCCGTTTGGGCTTCCTGCAGGTCACGCTGTAGGTCAGCATTAAGCTTCTCAATAGCAGCTGACTGCAAAGCCAACAAACCGTTTGCCTGAAGCAACTCCCGGTTTTGCGCTACAATGGTCTCACTCTGCCGCCGCAGTTCCTCGGTGCGCCTCGCTACCTGTGCTTCCAGCTCAGAGTTGAGCTGATCCTTCAGACTTTGATTCTGGTGCAGCTGTTCCACGAGCCGGTCCTGGGCTAAGTGCTTCTTGCGCAGCTGCTTTACCAGCTTTTCCTGGGCCCGGATGGTGGCATCCTTGATGCTCTTGATTTTTTCTCCGAGGGCATACGATAGCACCGCCACCTCAAAAACGAAGGCCACGTTCATGCTATACACGGTAAAGGCGTTGTTGAAGAAGTCGACGCCCAGCTTGCGGGTAATGAGGAATATGAGACTGATAACTACCCCAGCCTGGGCCAGCAAGAAGATGCGGGCTGGCCTGAATCCTTGTCGATATACCTGAATAGCAGCATAGTACAGCATACCATAGGGCAGCAGATACAGCCAGAAGCTGAAGCCCGACTGAATAAAAATGGTATCCAGCAGCAGCAGGCCAGCACTGAACAGTACCACCAGGCGCAGAATAGGGTCGAAGCGGGGCAGGCGCTGGGGCGCGTCCAGAAAGTGACGGGCATAGTACCCAAAGGTGAGCAAAAGCAGAATAGGAGCTCCGGCATTTACTATCTGGTTGAGCCAGGGCAGCGTGGGCCAGATATACTCAAAGCCCAAGCCGTCTTCAGACAAGAACAGCAGGCTACAGCTCAGCACATAGGCCACGTAGCGCAAGTAAGTCTGCTCGCCTATGAACAAGAAAATGAACAGGTTATACACCACCATAATCAGCAGCACACCATAAAAGCCGCCGAGCATACCGTACTCGCTCTGGAAGTGCGACGAGAGCATGGCCTCATTGCGTAGACGGCCCAGAAAGCTAGTCTTCGAGCTTGATTTTAGCCGCAGGTAGTAGGTGTGGGTCTGCCCTGGTTTCAGGTGCAGGCTGAACAGGAAGTTCTTGTAAGCGTAAGGCCGGGTGGAAAAGGGAAAGTCGGCGCCGGTGCGTACCCCGGTGTACTGCCCGCTCGGACCGGCCCCATAGAACGTCAGGTCATTGATGTGGGAGTCGAACATCTCTAGGTACCAGTGATGCTCATCGTAATCATCAGTATGCACGCTGATGCGCAGCCAGTAGGCCGACTCGGTGTTCTCAATGTTGCCGGCCTGCTTGCCACCGGAGGTCACGTCGCCCGACTGGAAACGGCTATTCCACTGCGGGCTAAGCACATCCTGAATGGTGAGCCTACCCGAAGGGTCCTCGAGCACGCTATAGTATACCGGTTTGACATACAGCTCATTGATACCAGCGTGAATGCGCAGCGTATCTTCGTGCGGAGCCGCTCGGGCGGCCGTGGCGAAGCAGAAAAAGAGCAGGCTCAGGTAGCCTAAAAATTGCCAGATGGGAAGACCAGCAGCCTGAAGTCGGGGGAATTTGCAGATGTAGGGCCTCATGTAGCTCCCAATTTAAGGAAACCAACGCAGGGCTGCCAGTAGCGCCGAAATTGGAAGTTGCTTTTGACCAGCTACTGGCACGCAGAGGTCAAGAAAGCAGCGGCTGGCTGAGCGCGGGTTATTGCCCGCCCTGGGTGGTTGGGGTGGTAGTTGGGTTGAATTGCAGCCAGCTCACGCTGGCGCCCGGCTGCTCCACATAGAGCTGCAGGGTATGCTTGCCAACTGGCAAAGCAGTGGTAGGCACAGAAATGGTAGTCCAAGATGAGGCCGCCGCCGCTTGGGGAACTGTCAGCGTGCCGACCACGGCCGCATCCAGCTTGACGGTGAGCTTGGCCGGGGCGCTGGTATCATTTTTCACCCGGGCCTGCAGCGTGTAAGTGCCGGCTTTAGCTACGGTGACGGTGTAGTTGATCCATTCACCGGCAGCCATGTCACTGATGGCGAATCCGTTGGAAAGCTTGTCGGAGTTGATCTGGATGTCGATACCGTCGTTGCGGTATACGCTGCCGTTGTTGGTGGGTGCCTCCTTGCGGTAGTCGATTCGCTCGGCGTAGGCATCCTGGTACGCAATGCCATTGCGGCCCATGTCGTAGTCGGTGGCGTGAATGGTGCCGGGGATGCGCAGGGCAGTGTAAGGCACGCGGGCTGTAGCGGGGCCGGTGAGGGCCGCAATAACGTCGCGGTTGGGTACGCACTCCTTGAACTGGATATTGCGCAGCAGTGCGGCGCGGCCTTCCGGCGTGAGGATGCTACCGTAGTTGCGCACCCGCAGCAGGCTTGTGACGCCCTCCACCCGCTTCAGGTTCCAGTGACACCAGCCAATATTTTGGTTATTAAGCCCTTGCACGGCCCCGGCAAACCACTCGTTGGAATTTTCGCCCGTTTCCCCCACCCATACAGGTACCTGCCATTTGTCGCGGAAAGCGGCCAGGTTAGCCAGCAGGTTGATCTGGTTCGGGTTGGGGTCGGTGGCGGCGGGGTCGTTGGGGCACCAGTAGCGGTGGGCGTTGTAGACGAGGTTCGTCCGGTCCTGAACCTGGAGCTTGTCGGGCGTGAGGTTAGTGTACTCGTTACCGTAACCGTTGCCTTCGAGCAACACCAAGTGCTGGTCGCCCTGGCGGCGCACGGCGTTGATCAGGCGGCTGTAGAGTCCGTTGATTTCCGCATTGTCGTTAGACAACCCATTCTCGGCATTGACTTTATGCGGCTCGTTAATAAAGTCGTACATGGCCACCCGCGGGTCTTTCTGGTATCGGGCCGCCAGCTTTTCCCAGAGCCGCACCGTGATGTCCTGGTAAATCAGGCGGCCTTTGGCGTCTTTGCGCTTCCACAGGTCCAGGGGCAGGAAGTTGTCGTTGATGTTGCGGTCGAAGCCCTGGCCGCCGGGTGCCGCGTGCAGGTCCAGAATGACGTACATGTTGCGGGCCGCGCACCAGTTCAGCACCTGGTCGATGATGCGGAAACCGTCGAGGTTCTGCGAGTCGGTAAAGAGCCGGTCCTGGTCGTACCACTGGGTCAGGCTCTGCACGTAGGCATCCAGGTTGCGGCGGCTGCGGCTCACCTTATTACGCTCCAGACGTTGCTCCCGGGTCAGAAACAGGTCGTAGTGAAACGGCAGCCGGACGCAGTTGAAGCCCTGAGCCGCCACGAAGTCGATGTCGGCCTTGGTCACGAATTTGGCCCGGTAATCGGCGTAGAAATCTTCCAGTTCCTTATCCGACATGGTGCGCAGCAAGCCACCCCGGATGCGGGCCTGGGAGTCGAGGGTGTCGGTTTTGAGAATGTAGCTTTCCTGCAGCAGCCAGCCGCCCACATTGAAACCCCGCAGCACAATCTCCTTACCGCGGGCATCCACGGTCTTACCGCCCTGGGCGCGGAGCATGGTCAGGTTCTGGGCGTGAGCTTGCCCAACGTTCAGCAGGGCGAGAGAAAGGGCGAGCTGAGAAAGCCGGCTACGCAGCCGCTGCCAATTAAGAGTGTTCATAAAGTAAAAGTAGGGGGTCGAAGTGCCGGAAATAGAAACGGGACGGGAAGATCCCGCCCCGTTTCGGTGAAGCCCACCCAGGGTCTTCACCTCTCCCATTTACTATTGTGAAGCACTGCCAGCGGTAGTCATCAGGCTGGGCATGCGCTTAATTCTTCATGATTTTTTGCACCTCTACCCCACTGCCGCTCTGCACGGTCAGGAAGTACACGCCGCCGGGCAGCGTGCTCAGGTCCAGGGTAGCGGTGGAGGCCCCCGCGGCGGCCGTCAGGGTGCGAACCGTAGCCCCATGCACATCCGTCACGGTCAGGCGGTGAGCCGAGGCGCCGCGTAGCTCTACGGTCAGAGCTTTAGTCACCGGGTTGGGGTAAGCGGCGCTCAGCACGCTGCCTTTCGTAGTGGTGGCAGCCAAGGTCGCCTGGGCCGGCGCGCAGGTAGTACCCACAGTATAGCTGTGCGGGGTGGCGCTGGAGTTACGCTCGGTGCCGCTGGTTCCTACCCGGTAAGTGAAGTAGAACGACAGGGCTGCACCGGCCATCTGGGGCTGGGAAAACACGAAGTCGGAGCCCGATGCTGTCATGTTATACCCTGCGTAGCCGCCGGTGCCCACTTTCACATACAGCAGCGCCATATTGCTGCCCGCAATGGAGTAAGCGGCACAAACTTCCAGCTTACAGTCCCGTTGGTGGTGCTGACCTCATAGCGGTAGTCGCCGTTGGCCACCGTACCGCCGCACACCGTGCTGCTGGTGCTGGCCGGCGTGCCGTACACTTCCAGCTCGTAGAGCGAGTAGCCATAGGTAGTGCCGCGGGCAGTACCATAGATGCGCACGTAACGCCCGGCGCCGCTTAGGCCGGTGTGGTCATTAGTCAGCGTGGTATTGCCGGTTACAGTTTTCACGGTAGTCCAGGAAGCCGCGTCGTTGGAAACCTGCACCAGGTAGTCTTTGCCGTGGGCAGCTTCCCAGCTCAACTTTACCCGGCTCACGTTGTAGCGGGCACCGAGGTCCACGTAAATCCACTGCGGATCGGCCCAGGCGCTGGCCCAGCGGGTAGTAGCGTTGCCGTCCACGGCCAGGGCGCCGCCAAACTCAGGCGCTTCGGTAGAGGACGTCGTAGTGGGCTTGTTCAAGGCCAAGTTGGTTCCGCTCGGGGCCCCGGCTACAGTGATGCTCACAGCTGTCGAGGTGGTAACGGCCCCGGCGTTGTCGGTGGCTTTGGCCGTCAGGGAATATGAGCCGGCAGTAGCTCCGGTCCAGCTGAAGCTATAGGGAGCCGTCAGGTCTTCGCCCAACTTAGTGGTGCCCTGGAAGAACTCGACTTTGCTCACCGCCCCGTCGGCGTCGGCGGCGTTGGCGGTAATCGTCACGCTGGCCGGAGCCGTGAAGCTGCTGCCGTTGGCTGGGGCCGTAATGCTGACCGTAGGAGCCGTGTTGCCGGCTGCGTTTACCGTTACGCTCACGGCCGAGGAAGTCGTGGAAGCCCCGGCATTGTCGGTGGCTTTGGCCGTAATCGAGTAAGTACCAGCTGCCACGCCCGTCCAGGTGTAGCTGTAGGGGCTGCTCGTATCCGTATTCAGAAGCGTGCTGCCGTTGTAAAACTCTACTTTGGCCACGGTGCCATCGGAATCAGCGGCGTTGGCACTGATGGTAATGCTGCCCGGGGCCGTAAACGTGGCTCCACCGGCTGGCGAAGTCAGGCTAACCGACGGCGCAGCGTTGGTAGGCGGCGGGGTGCCAGTCTTGACCAGGCTGCGGATGTTGTCGATGTGGTAAGTAGCGCTGGTCGTCGAGTTGGGAGCAAACAGGAACACGAGCTTGTCCACGTCGATGTCGGCCGTGCCCAGGTCCGGGGCGCTGGCGAAAGTGAAGGTGAGCGTGTGCCAGGCGTTGGTTTGCTTCACGGCAGCCTGATAGATGCTGTGGCGGCCGGTGGGGTAGTTGCCGGTATTCGACTGGGCCACATTTTCCAGCTGGCAGGAAACGACCGTGCCGACGGGCGCCGTTGTGTACAGGTCAATGGCAAACACCTTGTCGCCCTTCTTATAAGCGCTGCCGTCTTTGATGGCACCGGTGCGGAAGGAAAGCACGTCATACGTAGCCGTGGCGTTGCGGGCGTAGCGGCCCACCCGGGCAGAGGTGTTGGGGGCTACAGCGGCCGGGTTAGCCACCGTGGGCGTGTAGGTACCGTCGGCGCTGAGGAAGGTCAGGTTGTGCGTGGCCTCGTAGTCCTCAAACATGGTTCCGGCCGTGTAAGTTGGGGTGCCGCATACTTCGCCACCCGGATGTTGTCGACATAATACGTGTCGCTGGTGCGGGAATTGTTGGCAAACAGGAAAGCTAGCTGGTCGATGCTCACGTTGGCCGTGCCCGCGTCGGGCGACGAGGTATAGGAAAAGGCCAGGGTTTCCCAACCGTTCTGTTTGGTAGTGCGGGCCTCGTAGCTGCTGTTGCGGCCGGCCGGGTACGTGCCAGCAGCGGCAGCCTTGTTCTGCAGGTTCAGCACCACCGGCGTTCCTACGGGCGCTGAGGTGTAGACGTCCACCAGAATCTGGTTGGTTTGGTCCTTAAACAAGCTGGCATCCTCAATTACACTGCCCGGCGTGCCGGCCGTAAAAAACAGAACATCATACTGTTCCACCGAGTTGCGCACGTACCGGGCCACTTTAGCCGAGGTGTTGGGCGCGGTGGCACTGGGGTTGGCCACCGCCGGCGTGTAAGCGCCATTGGTTAGCGTAGCGTCGAAGGTAATCCGGCTGGTGCCGTCGTAGTTTTCCAGAACGTCGGTGGCTACAACCGGCGCGTCGGGCTTCTTCTTGACCAGGATGTTATCCAGGTAGAACGTAGCGCCCGAGGTAACGCCCGGCTGAAACAGGAACACCACGTTGTCGATGTCATACACGCTGGTGCCGGCGTCGATAACCTTCTCAAAATCAAACTCTAGCGTTTCCCAGGCGTTTTGCCGACTGGTAGTAGCGTAGTAGGAGCTTTGCCGGCCGGTGGGGTAGTTGGTAGCCAGTACGGTGCGGCTGTTTTCAAACTGCATGGTAATCTTGCTGCCTACCGGCGCAGTGGAATACACGTCCATGTACACCTTGCGGCGGCCGGCGGCAAAGTCGGCGGCATTGCTTACGGTCAGGCCGCGCACGTACAGCACGTCGTACTGCTCAGAGCCATTACGTACGTACCTGCCGACTGTGGAAGACGTGTTTGGGGCGGCCGGGGCCGGGTTGGCAGTGGTCTGGGTCAGCACCCCGGTCATGGTGCCGTAGGTCAGGGCACGGTTAGCTTCGTAGTCTTCATACACCCGGTCGAGCTGCAAAGGGGTGCTTACCGTTACGACCTTGGTGTAAGTCGTAGCCGCACAGCCATTTACTGCCACACTAGCCGTTACGTCGCCGCCAGTAGTCCCCCAGTTTACCTGGATAGAGCTGGTGCCCTGCCCGCTGGTAATGGTGGCGCCGGCCGGTACCGTCCAGCTATAAGTCGCGCCGGCAATGGGGTCGAGGCGGTAGGTTTTGCCCTGCTCACCCTGGAACACCTGTCCGTCGCCGTACACGGCATAGTTCGAAGGACCGGTATACACCCGCACGTAATCCACCTGGGTGGTGCTGGGGTAATCAGCGGGATTAGGAGCCGTGTTGCCGGTGAACGGCGTGCCGGGGCCTCCCACAGCCGTATTCAGAATCAGGTAGTAGTTGTTGGTGTTGAAAGGCCAGGCGTTGCCGAAAGTTGTAGCGGGCGAGGCCGTGTGGTAGAGCGTGCCGTCCACAAACCACTTGATCTGGTCGGGGCCCCACTCGATGGTATACACGTGAAAATCAGCCGACAAGTCAACCGTACCGCTGTACTCCCGACCCGTGAAGTGCCAGCCGCCCGCGTCGTAGTGAATGGTACCCGCCACCGACTTCGGATTCTTGTGCTTGGCCTCCATGATGTCAATCTCGCCGGTGTAGGGCCAGTTGCCGGGGTCGGCCAGCATCCAGAAGGCGGGCCAAATACCCTGGGCCGAAGGCAGCTTCATGCGGGCTTCAATCTTGCCGTACTTGAAGGTTTGCAGGGCGCCGCTGGCCGTTTTCGACTGCAGCTTGGCGGAGGTATAATTGTAGGTGCGGCCGCCAACTACCGTGTTTTCGTACCGGGTGGCGATGTTCAGAAAGCCGCCCGTGACGGTTGCATTGGCGGCCCGGTAGGCTTGCAGCTCGGCATTGCCGAAGTTGCAGTTGCCCACGTTGCAGCCGTCGCCCTCGTACACCTGCCACTTACTCAGGTCACCGGGCGTATTGAATTCATCGGCCCACACGAGTTGGTTGCACTGAGCCCACACTGCGGCTGGAGTGCCAAACAGGCATAGGGCCGTCAGCATAAGCTGTCGGACACTTCGGCCCCATAAAGTCGGGGCGTCGTGCGCCGCCCGTTGTGCGTAGAGTTGAGTTCTCATATTGCTTAAGCTGGATTGGTGGGGAATCAGCATTGAGACCGTAGCCCGGGCGGGCCATAGCAGCAATAGGTGGGATGAGACAAGGGTAGAAAGCAGAGCGGAGGTAAACAGAGCAGAGTGCAAAAGCTCGAACACCTTAGAGCGTCAGATTCGGGAGTTAAGTCTTAAGCCGGCTCTGACTGATCCTTGCGGAACAAGGTGCCACAAACGTTTGCGGGAGGTCAAATATTCAGACGTTGTTTGGGAAATGCAAACCTAAAAACCCTCTCTTTTGCCTTTAAACGACGTTTTTAAACTTGCATCACACGTAACCTATACACTTATAGCACACGCAAAGTCCCTTCTTGCTTCTTTCCACCCGGTTCTGTCTTTGCTTCCTGCCCCAGATAAAAAACAATGAAATTCCTCCCTGTTTCGCCTGATTTTTATGCAATTAATTTTTCGTGCCCTCCAATTTCCTTCCTTCTTGGCAGTAATTGTTTGGAACTGCAGTAGCGTGGTCCGTGGCTTTCACTTTTCCTGTTCCTTATATCTGGATTCTGTTTTGACCTTAGGTAACAAGAGATTATCCGGCACCTATAGTACCTTGGACTCATGAAAATCCTACTCGTGGAAGACGAGCCGAAAGTTTCCGCCTTCATCCGGCGCGGCCTGGAAGAGGAGAACTATGAGGTTGAAGTAGCCTACGACGGTCGTTTCGGCCGGCAGCTGGCATTGTCTCACGCTTACGAGTTGATTATTCTGGATGTCATTCTTCCCCACTTCAGCGGCTTGGAGGTCTTGCAAGCTATCCGGGCCCAGGACCAGCAGGTTCCCATCCTGATGCTCACGGCTCTGGGCACTACCACCGACAAGCTGCAAGGCTTCGATGGGGGCGCCGATGACTACCTCGTCAAGCCCTTCGACTTTTCGGAACTCTTGGCCCGGGTGCGGGCCCTGACCCGCCGACGCGGCCACGAATCCAAAGGGGCCACGCTTACTTTGGCTGACCTAATCCTGGATACTGCCGCCAAAACCGTTACCCGCAGTGGGCAGCCCATCAAGCTTACAGCTCGGGAGTTTGGTTTACTCGAGTTGTTTATGCGGCACAAGGGCCGGGTCCTGAGCCGGGCCGAAATTGCGGAGAACTCCTGGGAAGACTCCCTCGATTCCGGCTCCAACGTTATTGACGTGTACGTCAACTACTTGCGCAACAAAATCGACAAAGGCTTCGACTCAAAGCTAATTCATACCGTGGTAGGAATGGGCTACGTGATGCGCGAGGAAGCATAGACTATTCACTAGGGCCCGGCCGGAACCCATTCATCTTTGTAGCACACTCTTCACCTTGGCGCCATAAACCGTGACAATCCGCAACCGCCTGACCTGGCTATTTTTGGGAATTGTTGCCGTGATTTTGCTGGCGGCTATGGGGTGGTATATATTCTGCAGGCCGACTACACGCACGAGGAGTTTCACCAGCGCCTGCGCGACCGGGCCGAAGTGACGGGCTACGTGTTTCTGGAACAGGATGAGCTGCGGGCCGAGGCCTTTCGGGAGTTTCAGCGCCGTTACCTCCGCACCCTGGTGGGCGAGGTGCTACAGATTTATGATGCCCGGCTGCAGCCCCGCTTTATTGAGCAGGACCGCCGCATCAATATTCCCGACCATATTCTGGCCCGCATCCTGACCGAGAAGGAAGTGTACTTCGATATTGGGCCGCGGCAGGCAGTAGGTATTTTCTACCGCGACAATCAGGGCGAGTATATTATTGTGGCGGCAGCCGAAAACCTGTCAGGCCGCAAGCGGCTGGAACACTTGACCACTATTCTAGCCTGTATCTTCGCGGGTAGCCTGGCCGTTATTTACGTGGCCGGACGGGTATTTGCCGGCCGGGCCCTTGCGCCCATTGCGGCCGTCAACGACCAGGTAGACCGGATTACGGCCCACGACTTACACCTGCGCGTGGATGAGCAAGGCCTGAGCCGCAGTGAGCAGGACGAAATAACCCGCCTAGCCCGCACCTTTAATAGAATGCTCGAGCGGCTGGAGGAAGGCTTCCAAGGTCAGCGCACCTTCGTCAGCAACGCCTCCCACGAGCTGCGTACTCCCCTGACGGCCACTATCGGCGAAATTCAGGTGCTGCTTAACCGGGACCGGGAGCCGGCCGCCTACCGGGAGGCGCTGACTTCCGTGCTGCAGGAGCTGCAACACCTTAAGTCCTTGCTCAATAACCTGCTGGAGCTTACCCAAACCGAAGGTGCCGCGGGGTCAGGCGAGGAAATCCGGCTTGACGAGCTGCTCTGGGAGGCCCGGGAAGCCTTGCCCCCGGCAGTGCGCCGCCGGGTCCAGATTACGATGGGCGAACTGCCCCAACGCCCGAGCAGCTGGAACTCAGGGGCAACCGTCAGCTGCTAAGCCGGGCCCTGACCAACTTGCTCGACAACGCGCTAAAGTATTCCGACAACCAGCTGGTGCTCGTGCGTTTCGGCTATGAGGGTGCTCAGGTCCATATCCGTATTGAGGACCGGGGAATCGGTATTGCGCCCACCGATATGAGTCACATCTTTCAGCCTTTCTTTCGCGCCGACAACGCGCGGTCTGTGGTAGGTCACGGCGTGGGACTGCCCCTGGCCCGGCGCATTATCGAGCTGCACGGGGGCAAGCTGCTCATTCGGTCCCGGCTGGGAGCCGGAACGGTAGCCGAAGCAGTATTTTCACCAGGGCGCTAATCGGCTTTTCGGTTGCCACTCGATTTTATTTGCTGTAAAAACCGCCCCTAAACGGGTAATAATCGGCTTTTCGGTAAAATATTTGGCTTCTAACCTGTTTCTAATGCCCCTCTAATTCGGGCCTAATACGGCCGGCGTACTCTTGCATATCAATCTTCCTAACCAGGATATGCAACGCCTCCTCTCTCTGCTGCCGGCTCTGCTGCTGACCAGCGCCACCTACGCCGCCGGGCCGGTTGCCGCCCCCGACACAACTCAGCTGACCCTACCCCAGGCCGAGCAGCGCTTCGTGCAAAACAACCTGGCCCTGCTGGCCCAGCGCTACAACGTCACGGCGGCCGAGGCTCAGATTGTGCAGGCCCGCCTCTGGGACAACCCCACGGTCAGCGTCGAGCAGAACACCTACAACCCCCAGACCCGCAAGGTGCTGGACGTGACGCGCACCGGCAACACCACCGTGCAGGTGCAGCAGCTTTTTGCGCTGGCCGGCCGCCGCAAAGCCGCCGCGGGCGTGGCCCAGCAAAACGCTCTGGTCGAGCAGTTCACCTTTGAAGACCTGCAGCGCAATCTGCGCTACCAGCTGCGTACTACCTTCTATGATCTGTACTTCAAGCAGCAGACCATCGGGGTGTACGACCTGGAAATCAGTACGTTCCAGCGCACTGTGGCCCAGTACCAGAGCCAGTACGACAAAGGCAACATTGCCCTGAAGGAGGTGATTCGCCTCAAAGCCTTCCTGTTTCAGCTTCAGAACGAAAAGCAAGCCCTGCTGGCCGACCTTGCCCGGCAGCAGGCTGATTTCCATGTGCTGCTGCGCGACGACTCGGGCACTTACTACCGGCCGGTGGCGGCCCCGAATGCCCTGCGCAGCCTGACGCTGGGCGCCTATACCGAGCAGCAACTCACCGATTCGGCCCTGGTGCAGCGCGCCGACCTGAAAGCCCGTCAGGCCTATGCCGAGCAGCAAGCCCGAAACCTGCGCCTGCAGCGCGCCCTGGCTACTCCGGACCTGGCCCTGGGCTACGCCTACGACCGGGCCGGTAACTATATCCAGAACTACAACGCCGTGACCGTAGGGCTGGCCGTGCCCCTGTTCAACCGCAACCAGGGCAATATCCGCACCGCCCGGGCCCTCATTGAGGGCAGCAAGGCCCAGGCCGACCAGCAGCAGCTCGTGGTGCAAACCGACGTGCGCCAGGCCTACCAGCTGGCCCGCCAAACCGACCAGCTCTACCAAAGCTCCAGCCGCGACACCGGCGACTTTGACCGGCTCATCGGCGGCATCGAGCAGAGCTACGCCAAGCGCAACCTGACCACCGTGGAGTTTCTGGACTTCTACGAGAGCTACAAAAACAACCTCGTGCAGCTCAACAACCTGCGGGCCAGCCGGGTGCGGGCCTTCGAGCAGCTCAACTTTGCCGTGGGCCGGCCGGTGTTCAAAGCCGAATAGCCTGCCTCCTGATTTCTTCTAACCGACATTTCATGCCAACTCCTATGAACCGCTTTGCCCCTCTCCTGCCCCTTGCCCTGAGCCTTGCGCTGACCGGCTGCTCCCAATCCGAAGCCGAAGTTCAACCCAAGCCGGAAGCAGGCTTTTCGTTGTCGGATACCATGCTGCGCGAGCTGAAGACGGACACGGTGCGCGCCGAGCCGGTCCGCAACGAGCTGACGCTTTCGGGCCAGATTGCCACCGACGGCGACAAAACCGCCAAGGTATTTCCGCTGGTAGGCGGCGTGGTGGAAGACCTGCGCGTGGAACTCGGCGACTACGTGCAGAAAGGGCAGGTGCTGGCCATTATTCGCTCGGGCGAAATTGCCGACCTGCAAAACCAAGGCAGCGCCGCCGGCACCGACCTCGACATTGCCCGCAAAAATCTGGAGGTGCTCGAAGACCAGTATCAGGCTGGCCTGGCCTCGGAGCGCGACGTGACCCTGGCCCGCAAGGAGTTGCAGAAGGCCCAGGGCAATGTGGGCAAGTCGCGCAAGCAGCTGGGCGTCTACGGCGTTTCGGCCGACGGCAAGTACACCATCAAGGCCCCGATTTCGGGCTTTATCACGGAGAAGAATGTAACGGAGAACATGCAGTACAACGACGACAACGTCAGCAACTTCTTCACCATCGCCAACCTCGACGAGGTCTGGATTATGGCCAACGTGTTCGAGTCGGACATTGCCAAGGTCAAGGAAGGCTACGCCGCCGACGTGACCACCCTCTCCTACCCCGACCAGCACTTCACGGGCAAAATCGACAAGGGTTTCAACGTGCTCGACCCCGACTCGAAGGTGATGAAGGTGCGCGTGAAGCTCGCCAATCCCGGCTACCTGCTCAAGCCCGAGATGTACGCCCAGATCAAAGTGCTGAACACCGAAAACCGGAAGATGCTGGCCGTACCGGCCCAGGCCGTCATCTTCGATAAGGACCGAAACTACGTGATGGTCTACAAAAACCGCCAGCAGGTAGAAACCCGTGAGGTGAAGGTGGATAAAACCGTGGGCGAGGTCAGCTACCTGACCTCGGGCGTGCAAGCCGGCGACGTGATTATCGCCAAAAACCAGCTCCTCGTCTACAACGAGCTGAACAACTAACCTTTAAGCAGGCAGCAGCCCACCGCCAGTACTCGCCCGCGCAGGGCTGACGGCTACTGCCGTGCCGTGCAGGAGCCCTTGCGCCCATCGGCTCCCGGCTTTCCACCTCTCTGTCCTGATCTATGAATAAGTTCATTCAAGGCATCATCGCCTTTTCGCTTAAAAACCGCGGGTTCGTCTTTCTGATGACCATCTTGACCATCGTGGCCGGGGTGGTGAGCTACCGCCACACGCCCATCGAGGCCTTTCCCGACGTGACGAACACCGAAATCACCATCATTACCCAGTGGCCCGGCCGCTCGGCCGAGGAGGTTGAGAAGTTCGTGACGGCGCCCATTGAAATCGGGCTCAACCCGGTGCAGAAGAAAACGAGTGTACGTTCCACCTCCCTCTTCGGCCTGTCGGTGGTCAAGGTCATATTCGACGACGGCGTAGAAGACTTTTTCGCCCGGCAGCAAGTCAACAACCTGCTGGCCGGCGTCGATTTGCCGGACGGCCTCGACCCGGAAGTGCAGCCGCCCTACGGGCCTACCGGCGAAATTTACCGCTACACCCTGGAAAGCCCCGGCAAAACGGCCCGGGAGCTGAAAACCATTCAGGACTGGGTGGTGGAGCGCAATCTGAAAGCCGTGCCCGGCGTGGCCGACGTGAACAGCTTTGGCGGCGAGGTAAAAAGCTACGAAATCAGCGTGAACCCCACCAAGCTCCAAACCTTCGGCATCACGCCCCTCGACGTGTACGAGGCTATTCAGCGCTCCAACATCAACGTGGGCGGCGACGTGATTCAGCAGGGCCAACAGAACTTCGTGGTGCGCGGCATCGGGCTGCTCAACAACATCGGCGACATCAACAATACGGTCATCAAGAACGTCCACGGGGCCCCGATTCTGATAAAGAGCGTGGCGGAGGTGCAGGAATCGGCCTTGCCGCGGCTGGGCAAGGTGGGCCGGGGCCTGAACGACGACATGGTGGAAGGCATCGTGGTGATGCGCAAGGGCGAAAACCCGTCCGAGGTTATTGCCAGCCTGCAGGCCAAGGTGCAGGAGCTCAACGAGAAGATTCTGCCCCGCGACGTGCAGATCAAGACCTTCTACGACCGGCAGCAGCTTATTGACTTCAGCACCGAAACCGTGCTCCACAACCTGCTCGAAGGCATTGTGCTCGTCACCGTCATCGTGTTCCTGTTCATGGCCGACTGGCGCACCACGGTCATTGTGTCGGTCATTATTCCGCTGGCTTTGCTGTTTGCCTTCATCTGCCTGCGACTCAAGGGTATGTCTGCCAACCTGCTCAGCATGGGCGCCATCGACTTCGGCATCATCATCGACGGGGCCGTGGTCATGGTGGAAGGACTCTTCGTGGCCCTCGACCACCGGGCGCACAAGGTGGGCATGCCGAAGTTTAACAACCTGGCCAAGCTGGGCTTGATCAAGAAAACCGGCCGCGACATGGGCAAGGCCATTTTCTTTTCCAAGGCCATCATCATCACCGCTTTGCTGCCGATTTTCTCCTTTGAAAAGGTAGAAGGCAAGATGTTCTCCCCCCTGGCCTGGACCCTGGGCTTTGCCTTGCTCGGCGCCCTGATCTTCACCCTCACGCTGGTGCCGGTACTGACGAGCATTCTGCTGAAGAAAGACGTGCGGGAAAAAGACAACTTCTTCGTTCGCGGCATCAATCGTGGGGCCCAACGCTTCTTCCGCCTGACGTATGGCCACAAAACCTTTAGCCTGCTGCTGGCGGCGGTGGTGGTAGCCGGAGGCCTGGGTGCTTTCCGGCTGCTGGGCTCGGAGTTCTTGCCCGAGCTCAACGAAGGCTCGATTTACGTGCGGGCCCAGTTGCCGCTGAGCATCGGGCTGGATGAGTCGAACAAGCTTTGCAACGAGATGCGCCAGGTGTTTCTGTCCTATTCTGAGGTGTCGGACGTGGTCAGCCAGACCGGCCGCCCCAACGACGGCACCGACCCGACAGGCTTCTACAACAACGAGTTCCTGGTCCAGATCAAGCACACCAAGGAAGTGCAGGACAAGATGAAGCATGCCGCTTACCGCGAGCAGCTTATCGAGAACATGAAAGGCCAGCTGGCCCGCTTCCCCGGCGTCAACTTCAACTTCTCCCAACCCATCATGGACAACGTGGAGGAAGCCGCTTCGGGCGTGAAAGGCTCCATTGCCGTCAAGATTTACGGCACCGACCTGCAGTTGATGGAAAACAAGGCCGGCGAGGTCTACAACGTCCTGAAAAGCATCAACGGCGTCGACGACCTGGGTTTGCTGCGCAACATTGGGCAGCCCGAGCTGCACGTGGAACTGGATGAGCAGCTCATGGCCAGCTACGGCGTGAACAAGGCCGATGCCAACGCCGTGCTCGAAATGGCCGTGGGCGGCAAGCAGGCCACCCAGCTCTACGAGGGCGAGCGAAAATTCCCGGTGCGGGTGCGCTACGAGAAGCAATACCGCCAGACCCCGGCCGAAATCAGCCGCCTGATGGTGCCTACCCAGTCGGGCAAAATGGTCCCGATTTCGGAAATCTCCCACATCGGTCCCGTCAACGGCCCCTCCCTGATTTACCGCGACGACAACAAACGGTTTTCGGCCGTCAAGTTCAGCATCCGGGGCCGCGA
Source organism: Hymenobacter cellulosilyticus (assembly GCF_022919215.1). NCBI lineage: Bacteria > Pseudomonadati > Bacteroidota > Cytophagia > Cytophagales > Hymenobacteraceae > Hymenobacter > Hymenobacter cellulosilyticus. The sequence goes on from NZ_CP095046.1 coordinate 821,059, forward strand.
CATGGGCTCGACCATCGAGGAAGCCCAGAAAAAGGTGAATCAGGTGGTGAACTTGCCCAAAGGCTACTCCATGAAGTGGACCGGCGACTTCGAAAACCAGCGCCGTGCCACCGAGCGCCTCATGCAGGTGGTGCCCATCTCGCTCGGCCTCATTTTCTTCATCCTGTTCATTCTCTTCGGCAACCTCAAGGACGCCGGACTGGTGCTGCTGAACGTGCCCTTTGCCATCATCGGCGGCATCGCCTCGCTGCTGCTCACCCACACCAATTTCTCGATTTCGGCCGGCATCGGTTTCATTGCGTTGTTCGGTATCTGCATTCAGAACGGGGTCATTCTCATCACCGTCTTCAAACAAAATATGCTCCGCAAGATGAGCCTCGACGCCAGCCTGCAGGACGGCGTGACGAGCCGGGTGAGGCCCGTGGTCATGACGGCCCTGATGGCCACTATCGGCCTGCTGCCGGCCGCGCTCAGCACCGGCATCGGCTCCGAAACCTCCAAGCCGCTGGCCATCGTCGTTATCGGCGGCCTGATTACCGGCACGATCCTGACGCTGTTTATCTTCCCCTCATTTTCGAGCGGGCTTACCGCGCCGAGCACAGCAAATACGGCCCCCAGGAACCCGAGACAGTACCGGAGCCCGAGCTGGCGCTGCACCACTAGCAGTTGTCAGTAGTATAGTATCATCAAAAAGGCCGACAGATTTGCTCTGTCGGCCTTTTTCGTTGTCTATAGTCTGGCCAGGAAGCCTTACCGCTCCAGCTTAGCCCCGGGGTCTACCGTTACCCGCTGGACAGTGTTCGATACGGCCCAGCCTGTGGCGTACATCCAGCGCGTCATGCGGGCCAGCTTGGTGATGTCGATGCGCGAAGCCTCGTCCTTGGGCGTGTGGTAGTCGGGGTGCAGCAGCGTGGTGAAGAACAGGGCCGGAATGCCGGCCCGCACGTAGGGCACATGGTCGCTGCGAAAGTACCAGCCCTCGGGGTGCTTGGGGTCGTCCCAGGAGGTGTCGATGGTAAACTTGGCGAACTGCTCATTGGCTTTCAGCGCCATGTCAACCAGGGGTGTAGAGTTGCGGTGCGGACCGGTAGAGCCGAGCAGCGCTGCCGAATCGGGGGCGTTGCGCCCGATCATGTCGCCATTGAGCACGGCTACGATGGACGACTTGGGCACGGTGGGGTGTTCGGCGTACCAGCGCGAGCCCAGCAGACCACGCTCCTCGGCCCCGTGCCACACAAACAGCGCCGAGCGTTGGCCGGGCCGCTGTTTCCAGGCCCGGGCAATGGCCAGCATAGCCACGCTCACTGTGGCATTGTCGTCGGCCCCGTTCCAGATAGAGTCGCCTTCTACCGGGTCCCCGACGCCGTCGTGGTCGTGGTGGCCGCTAAACAGCACGCTTTCCTGCCGCAGGGCGGCATCAGCCCCGGGAGCCCGGGCAATGACGTTCACGGACGGATAAAGGAAGGTGTTGGCATCGAGCTCGGCTTTGAGCTGGGCCTTGCCCGACTTAAGCGGAGCCCCAGCGGCCTGCCGCACCAACAGCACAGGCACGGTGGGTGCGGCTGTCGCCATGGCCGGCAGCTGGTAAACTCCATCCTTATAGCGGTGCCCCACAAACCCCAGCTGCGGCTCGGCGGTGTTATCGGCCACGAGCACAATGGCGGCCACTCCTTGCCGTCGCAGCACCGTGGTTTGCTGATTCAGGGCGGCCAGAATGTAGCGGAAGCCCCAGAGGCTCATTTTGGGCGCGGGCAGCGGCCGGGGAGGCAGCAGCGTCATGGCCACCACCTTGCCCCGCAGACTTCCCCGGGCCGTGTCGGCCAAGGAGTTGAGCCAGGTGACGGGGGCATCCAGGCGGGATTCGATGGGCGCCGTCACCCAGGCGTCCTGCCACAAGGCCAGGGGCTGCCCGTTGATGCGCACCTGGGTGGTAGCGGCCACGGTAAGCCGGCGCAGCGGGTAAAACTGAAAGTAGGTTCCGTCGTCGCCGGCGGGCTCCAGGCCAAGCTGCCGGGCCCGCTCAGCCACCCACACGGCGGCCCGCAGTTCATCGGCAGTGCCGGCACGGCGGCCCCGCAGACTGTCGCTGGCCAGCTCAAAGAGGTCTTTGCGCAATTCGGCTTCCTGAATGGCGTCGAAGGCGGGTGGGGCAGTGGCGGCAATGGGCAGGCGGGCACAACCGGCAAACAGGCTGCCTACCAGCAGCAGGGCGGTCAGGATTTGCGCCGGCACAGCCAACGGCGAGGAAAGTTTTTTCACGGAGCAGCAGACAGAAAGTGGAGCCTGACCAGGCAGGCAGCGGCAAGCTACTACCGCCAAAGTGTTGTACGCAACCCAGGCTTGTTCCGACCACTGCTCCCCGCTCAGACGATAAGCTTGTAGCCGATGCCGCGGATATTGAGAATTTGGACCTGGGGGTCATCCTTGACGTAGCGGCGCAGGCGGGTAATAAACACGTCGAGGCTGCGGCCATTAAAGAAACTGTCGTCGCCCCAGAGCTCCCGCAGCACGGTGGTGCGCTCCAGCACCTGGTTGCGCTGGTCGTAGAGGCGCTTGAGCAACTCAGCCTCCCGGTTGGAGAGGTCGGCGCTGTGGCCGTCCAGGCAGAGTTTCTGCTTGGGATAGTCGAAGCGGTAACGGCCGATGGGCAGCGGGCCGACCGGTGCCGGGGCTGCGGCGGGCTGCCGGCTCAGCAGGGCATGGATGCGCACGATGAGCTCGTCCATGCTGAAGGGCTTTTTCAGGTAGTCGTTGCCGCCCAGCTCGAAGCCGTGCACCACGTCGGCGGTTTGGGAGCGGGCCGTCAGGAAGATGATGGGCACGGTCTGGTTCTGGGTCCGAATCTGGCGGGCCAGCGCAAACCCGTCGAGCTTGGGCATCATCACGTCGGCCACCACAATGTCGGGCGGGCCGGCCTGAAACAGGCGCAGACCTTCTTCCCCATCGGCGGCGTATTCTACCCGGAAGCCGCGCACCTCCAGGCTGTCTTTCACAATAAGCCCCAAGGCGGCTTCGTCTTCAATGAGCAGAACGGTAGGCATTTCCGGAGCAGGTTACTTAATCAGTAGAAATCTGGTTTCCCTCCTATAAGATAAGCAGGAGAGTTGTCGTGCCTTAGGCCGGAAGCCAGAAGGAAAATTCGCTGCCCTGCTCCGGCTCACTGCGCACCTGAATCTGGCCCCCGTGGCGCTCCACTACCTGACGCACGTAGTAAAGCCCCAGACCGAAACCCTTCACGGCGTGCAGGTTACCGGTCGGCACCCGGAAGAACCGGTCGAAAATTGCTTCCTGGTAGGACCGCGGAATGCCGATACCGTCGTCGGTAACGGTGAGGCGCCAGCCGCCGTTTTCCGCCTCGCCCCGGATACCGATGGTAACCTGCTCGCCGGAGTACTTGATGGCGTTGTCGATAAGGTTGCTGATGACGTTGCCCACGTGCAGCCGGTCGAAGCGCACGGGGCCGGTGGCGGGCAGGCTCACCTGAAAGCGCACCGGCTTGGGGGCCTTCAGCTGATGCCGGGCTACCAGCTCCTGCACCAACTCGGCGGGCTGCACCGGCTCGGGGTGCAACTCCAGGGTCTGGCGCTCTTCCACGGCAATGGTGAGCACCTTCTCCACCAGGTCGGACAGGCGCTGGAGCTCCTGCCGGGAAATGGCCAGGTACTGCTCGGTTTTCTGCGGGTCGTGCAGGGCCCGAAGTGCTGCAGGGCCTCCACCGCCGCCGACACCGTCGCCAGGGGCGTTTTCAGCTCGTGGGTCATGTTGTTGATGAAGTCGTTCTTGACTTCCGACAGCTTTTTCTGCTTGAGAATAGTAGTCAGCATCAGCCCAAAGCAGCCCGTGGTGAGGCCCAGCAGCAGCACCGAGCCAGCCAGCAGCCCGCCCATGCGGCGTAGCACATAGGAAGTGGGGCCCCAAACGAGGCCTGCACGTACTGGTCGCGCACGGGGTTGAGCAGCATCGGCGGCGTGCTGAAGGCCCTGTTTGGCGACTGAGGCGGCTGTACAAACCGCACTATTTGTACGCCCCCTCTTCGGGCGAGCTGGGGGCGAATGGTGAGCGTGTCGAGGGTGAAGGGCGCGTCGGCCTGGCGCAGGCGCAGCTCGGTCCGGTAGGCCCGGGTAAGCTCGGCCAGGTTTACGGGGCGCTTATCCGACCAGTCGTGGAGCAGTAGCTGGGTCAGGTTGCGGGCCAGCGTGTCGGCGGCGGGCAGCGGGCCGGGGCGGCGGCGTAGCTCCCGTTGCACGCTCACAGTTTGCAGCTGGCCGTCAGCAGTGGTGGTTTGGCGGGTAGTAGTCAGCTCTAGCTGGTCGGGGCCACCTTCGCCGAGCTGGCGCACAAATACGCGCACGGGCTTTTTGCCGGCACCGGCGGGCAGCAGCTCCCGGGCCTGACGCAACTGCTGCTGCAGCAGCACGGTGCGCAGCGCCTCGCGCGCGGTGCGCTCCAGCTGGGAGTTGGTGAGCTGGTAGGTGTTGTAGAGCCAGTACGCCTGGAAGCCGTTGATGCCCAGAATGCAGAGCGTCATAAGCCAGAAGATGGAGCGGATGCGCCGTTTCATGGGGCGGGAGGGCTAAAGGTCGAGGACGAAAATAGCTGGTCCCGAGGGGTTTTGGTGGCCCGTTAACACTGTTTAACATTCTATAACAGTGCTTAACACGCCAAAGCCGGAGGTTTGAGCCATCAACTATCTGCTCATTTCCCATGAAAAAGCTTTTCCTCCTACTTAGCGCCAGCACCTTGCTGCTGCTGACCCGCGCCCAGGCCCAAACGGCGGGCCTCATTCAGTTCGAAGTAACCCAGAAGGTGGACCCTTCGCAAATGCGGGTGGTAATCAACGGGCAGGCAGTAAAGCCCGGCAGCCCCGATTTCCCCGCCGACATTTCCGACGTGCGCAGCTTTCCCATGACGCTGAGCTTCGCCGGAGGCTTTGCCAAGGAAGAACGCCAGAACGCGGCCATGCGCACCGTGGTGGAAGGCGGCCCCGGCGCGGCCCCGCAGGTCACCAACCTGGGCCGGCCCTACGAGGAAGCGGTGTACGTGAACCTGGCCGAAAACAAGCTCACCACGGTGTTGACCATCAAAAAAGGTGAGGTCACGACCAGCTACCGTACCGACGCGCCCTTCAGCAAAGCTCCCGGCTGGCAAACGACCGACCAAACCAAGAAAATTGCCGGCTACACCTGCCGCAAAGCCACCGTGCCCTTCAAGCAGGAAACCTACACCGTGTGGTACACCACCGAGCTGCCCTTCACCTACTCGCCGGTAAAAGAACTACTGCCCGAGAAAGGCGTGGTGCTGGCCCTGGAAGGAGCCCGGGAACAGTACCGGGCCACCAAGGTGAATCTGAAAGCCGTGGCCGAGGCCGAAGTAAAGCCTACCGCTGAGGCTCAGCTGGTAACGGCGGCCCAACTGCAGGACCTGCGCGAAAAAGCCCGGGCCGACTTCCGGCAGCGCCTCTTCGACCAGGAGCAGCGCGGTAACTAGGCTCCGGCAATGCGCTTTTTCCTGCTTCTCCTGCTGGTCGGACTCCTGGGCAGCCCGGCCGCCCGCGCCCAGAAAGCGCCGACCGGCAAAGGCACTATCACCGGTACCGTCGTCGACTCGGTAAGCGGCAAGGTGCTGCGCGAGGCGTCGGTGTCGCTGCTGGCCGCCCGCGACTCTTCGTACCTGACCTTCACTATCACCGACGGCGACGGGCAGTTTGGGCTGCGCAACGTAGCCCCGGGTCAGTATCTGGTCCTCATCACGTTTCTGGGCTACAAAAGCCGGCTCGTGCCAGTGCGCGTGGCCGAAGGCAGCCCTACCGTAACGCTGGGCGTGCTGCCGCTACGGGCCCAGTCGCACACGCTGGGCGAGGTGGTAGTGGAGCAGGAACGGGCCCCGGTGGCGGTGCAGGGCGACACGCTGGCTTTTAGCGCCCGGGCTTTCAAAACCCAGCCCAACGCTGCCGTGGAGGCTTTACTTAAGAAGCTGCCGGGCGTGGAAGTCGACCGGGCCGGCAACATCCGGGCCCAGGGCCAGGCCGTGAGCCGGGTGCTGGTCGATGGCAAGCCCTTCTTCGGCGACGACCCCAAAATGGCGACCCGCAACCTGCCCGCCGACATCATCGACCAGGTGCAGCTCTACAGCCAGCGCAGCGACCAGGCCGCCTTTTCGGGCATCGACGACGGCAACCAGCAGCGCACCCTGAACCTAGTAACCAAGCGCGACAAGCGCCGGGGCTACTTTGGCACTAACAGCGCGGGCGCAGGCACCAACGGCCGCTACCAGACCCGCCTGGGCATCAACCGCTTCAACAACGGCCGGCAGATTTCGGCGCTGGGCATGGCCAATAACATCAACCAGCAGGGCTTTTCCGACAATGGCGGCCCGGCCACGGTTTCTGTGGGGCCGCCGGCCAACGGGCCGGGCGGGGGCACGGCCCGCGTCCGGGTGGGAGGAGGCAGCCGCGCCGCCAGCTCCGACAACGAGCAGCCTGATAACATACTGGAATCGGGGGCGGTGGGGCTCAACTACCGCGACGCCTGGGGCAAGCGGGCCGAGGTGGCGACCAGCTACCTGGGCAGCCGCACGAACGTGGTAACCGACCAGCAGAGCCGGCGCCAGAACGCCACGGCCGGACCCGACCAGGCCGGCGAAGCGGCGGCCCCTCTGCTGACCGACCAGCATCTGTATTCGCGCGAAACCACGCCCGGCCACCGCTTCAACCTGCGCCTCGACTACACCTTCGACTCCCTGACCACGGTGCGCCTCACGCCGTTTGGCTCGTGGCAGCGGCTGGAGCAGGAGCGCCGCAGCGAGCAGCAGACCGCCCGCGCCGGGCAGCTGCTCAATCAGGGCCAGGTGCGCTACACCAGCCGCACGCCCGGCTGGAACGGGGCCAACAACCTGCTGCTCATGCGCCGGTTTCAAACCACGGGCCGCACCTTTTCCCTGAACCTGAACACGACCCTCAACGACCAGCGCGAGCAAACGCTCAACCAGGCTGCCAACACGCTGTATGCCGAAGACGGAACGGCCCGCAACCGCAGCCTTGACCAGCAGATCGGGGAAAGCACGGCTGGCCTGACCAATGTGCTGAACCTGTCGTGGACCGAGCCGCTGTCCTTAACGCGCAAGCTGGAAAGCCACTACAACCTGACGGCTACTCAGGACCGCGCCAACCGAACCGTGCTGGACTACCGCGAAGCTACCGGCCGCTACGACGCCCTGAACCCGCTGCTGAGCAATCAGTTTACCAGCCAGTTTGTGGCCAACAGGGCCGGCCTGCTGCTGCAAACGCGCCGCCTGCGTTACACCTACAGCCTGGGCCTCGATGCCCAACAGTCGGGCCTGCGGGTGCAGAACCAGACGGCCGACTCCGTGCTCAGCCGCCGCTTTCAGCACTTGCTGCCCAACGCCCTGCTTAGCTACAACGGCAGCCAGAGCCGCACGCTGCGCCTCAACTACCGCACCCGGCTGAACGCGCCCACGGCCACTCAGCTGCAGCCCGTAGCCGACAACTCCAACCCGCTCACTATTCAGGTGGGCAACCCCGCGCTGCGGCCCGAGTACGTGCACGCCCTGGTAGGCTCCTTTTCGCAATTCAATGCCCGTACTAACCGCAGCCTGTTTGCCCGCCTCGACGCGGCCCAGGTGCAGGACCGGATTGTAACCTCCACGTATTTCAGCGCCGCCGGCGTGCAAACCACCCGGCCCGTGAATGCCGACGGCTACCGGGTCCTGAATGGCTTTCTGGCCTGGGGGCAGCGGCTGGCAACGCACAAAGTAAACCTGAACCTAACCACCAACGGCAGCCTGACCCGGGGCCGCAGCTTCGTCAACGATGCGCCGAACGTGGCCCGCACCTGGAGCCTGGGCCAGGGCCTAAGCCTCAACTCTACTTACAACGACCGGCTGGAATTCGGCTTCAGCGCCAACCTGACTTATCAGAATGCCCGCTATTCCCTCTTGCCCGAGCAGAATACGGCCTACTTCACCCAGACGCTCACGGCCGATGGGTTTTACCAGCTGCCGGGCCACGTGGTATTGACTTCCGACGTGTGGTTTGTGAACAACTCAGGCCGGGCCGCTGGCTATAACCAGCGCGTGGGCTTGTGGAACATGGGCCTGGCCAAGCAATTCTTAACCAACCAGCAGGGCGAGCTAAAGCTGCAGGTGTACGACATCCTGAACCAGAACCGCAGCGTGGTACGCAACGTGACGGACACCTACCTGGAAGACGTGCGCAGCCGGGTGCTCACGCGCTACGTGCTGCTGAGCTTCACATATACTCTGCGCAAATTCGGGGTGTAGCGGCAGTGGATTCCCGGCCCGGTATTCGCTGATTGTGAGAGGAAAGAACCTGTTAGCCAAACAATATACTGTTTGGCTAATAGTTGTTTCTTACTTTTACACATGCGGAAACTACTTCCCATACTATTTTTCAGCTTCTGGACCTTATTCGGCACGCTGGCTCAGGCCCAAAGTCCGCAGACGGCGGGACTACGGGCAGCGCTGGCCGGGGCCCGGCACGACACAACCCGCGTACTGCTACTGGCCGACCTGAGCGCCACCTACCGTTACTCCCGCTTCGACTCGGTGCTATGGTATGCCCGGCAGGGCCTGCAACTGGCCCGCAAGATTGAGTATGCCAAAGGCGAAGGACGCTGCTTGTCCCGCCTGGGCATTCTGATGGGAGAGCGGGGCAACCTGCCCCAGGCCCTGCGCATCGACTTGCAGGCCCTGCAGCTCCACGAACAAAGCCACGACCTGGAAGCCATGGCTCGTACCCTCAACCAGATGGGCTTGCTCTACCACGCCCTGGAAGACTACCGCCCGGCCCTGTCGTATTATTTTCGTGCTAAAAGGATTTACGAGCAAGGATTCGGCGACGATTCCCAACTCATCAGCGTGCTTACCAACCTGGGCGCCAGCTACGAGGGCCGGGGGCAGCTTGATTCGGCCCAGTATTTCCTGAACCGTGCCTACGAGCTGACCCGAAGCTCCAAAACCGTCAACCAGAGCTGCTGGGGCAACCCGCTGCCGTATGTGCTGCGGGAAATAGGTCTGCTCCGCGCCTCCCGGGGCCAGCCCGCTGAGGGTCTGGCTTACTACCGGCGCAGCGCCCAGGCCGCCTTTCCTGAGAATGACCGGCGTAGCGCCTGCCGGGCCTACCAATACATGGCCGAGCTTTACTACAGCCGGCAGCAGCTCGATTCCAGCGTGTTCTACGCTCGTAAGTCCCTGATGCTGGCGCAGTCGCTGCCGTTTATCATCGGGGTAGTGCGCACCAGCGAGCTGCTCACCGAGGCTTTTCAGGCCCGGCAACGCACCGACAGCACGCTCAAGTACATGCGCATTATGCTGCAGGCCGAAGACAGCCTTTACAATCCGCAGCGAATCAAGCAGCTCGACGCCATTGGCTTTGCCGAGCAGCAGCGCCTGCGGGAGCTGGAACTGGAGCATGCTCAGTTTGAGGCCCGCAACCGGCTCTATATTCTGGCCGGCGTGCTGGGTAGCCTCCTACTGGTGGCCCTGCTGCTGTGGCGCAACAACCGCCTGCAACAGCGGGCTAATACCCGATTATCGGCTTTAAATCAGGAAATTACCAACCAGCGCGACAGTCTGGGCCGGATGCTGCACGAGCTCAAGCTTACCCAAAGCCAGCTGGTGCTGCGCGAAAAAATGGCCTCCCTGGGCGAGTTGATGGCCGGCGTGGCCCACGAGATTCAGACGCCCGTCAATAATGTGCGGGACCTGGCTGGCGTCAGTGCCGATCTGGTGGAAAATCTGCGCCGGGAACTGGTGCGCCTCGGAGCCGTGGCCGAGCCCGACACCGTAGCCGATAACCTGCAGGCGCTAAGCCAATACCAGCACAACATTGTGCGCTCCAGCCAGCGGGCGGCGTCCATTGTGGGCGGTATGCTGGAATATTCGAGCACCAGCCCCGGCCCGCACCAGCCTACCGACGTCAACGCCTTCGTGGAAGATTACCTCCGGCTGACTTACCACGACACCCGGGCCAAGAGCCGCTCTTTCTACTCGGCGCTGCTGCCTACCCTGGACCCAGCCGTGGGCAACCTCTCCATTATCCGCCACGACCTGGGCCGGGTTCTTATCAGCCTGTTTACTAATGCCTTTCAGGCCGTGCAGCAGCGCCAGCGGATGGGTCAGGAGGGCTACATCCCGCAGGTGGCCGTCAGTACGCGCAATGCTGGCAGCCACATCGAAATCCGGGTGCGCGACAATGGCATGGGGATTCCGCCGGAGCTGCTGCCCAAGGTATTCGAACGGTTTTTCTCGACCACAGCTCCCGAGGCAGGCACCAGCCTGGGCCTGGCCCTGAGCCACGACTTGATAACCAAAGGTCACGGCGGCACGCTCACGGTGGAAACCGAGCCGGGCGAGTATACCGAGTTTGTCATCACCTTGCCCCTGACCGTTCAGCCCAGTTTTGCCAACTCCGCTGCGCCGCTGGCCATCAGCTAGACCCAACCTATTCTACAGCTCTTTTTCCAGAACCAGAAGCTCCAGCGGCTGCCGGGGAATGCCGAACCGGGGATTGTCGGGAAAGGGCACGGTGGCGCCGGTGCGGTGGTAGCCGTGCCGCTCATACCAGGCCAGCAGCTCGTGGCGCACCGCTATTACCGTGATTTTCATACGGCTACACTTCTGGCGGCGGGCGTAGTCGTCGGCGGCTCCGAGCAGAAATTTGCCAATGCCCCCACCTTGCCGCGTGGCATCCACTGAGAGCATGCCCAGGTACATGACATCGGCTTGTTTCTGCAGGTATACCGAGCCGACCAGCTCCCCGACCTCGTTGCGGCTCATGAGCAGGGTAGCACCCTCGGCTACCAGCATTTCCGCCAAGGATTCGGCATCGATACGCGGGCCGTCGAGCAGGTGGGCCTCGGTGGTCCAGCCTTGCTTGGAGTTTTCGCCGCGGTACACGCTATTGACAAAGGAAACCAGGGCGGGAATGTCGCTGGCCGCAGCCGGCGCGGTAGTCAGGGTCGGGTTCATAGCACAAAAGTATACCTTGACGGTTGTAGCCTCGACTTCCGCCTGTTTTTCCCGATTACGCCCTTCCGCATGTCATCTGCTCTTGCCCCTACTATTCGCGTAACTCAGGTGTATAAGCAGTACGGGCCCCACGCCGTGGTGCAGAACGTGTCGTTTGAGCTGGCCGCCGGCGAAACCCTGGTTCTGCTCGGGCCCAGCGGCTGCGGCAAGACAACCCTGCTCAAGATGCTTAACCGCCTGGTAGAGCCCGATGCAGGCCATATCGAAATCAACGGGCGCGACGTGCGCACCCAGCCCGCGGCCGAGCTACGGCGGGGCCTGGGCTACGTCATTCAGCAGGTCGGCTTGCTGCCGCATTATACCGTAGCTGAGAATATTGCGGTGGTGCCTCGGCTGCTGGGCCAAGCGGCAGCGGCGGTAGAACAACGCACTGACGCCTTGCTGACCCGCCTGCACCTGCCGCCCGAACGCTACGCCCGGCAGTATCCGCACCAGCTTTCGGGCGGGCAGCAGCAGCGCGTGGGCCTGGCCCGGGCCCTGGCCGCCGACCCGCCCATTATTCTGCTGGATGAGCCTTTCGGGGCCCTCGACCCCATCACCCGGGCCAGCATCCGGCGGGAGTTTCGGGAGCTGGAGGAGCTGCGCCATAAAACCGTGGTGCTCGTGACCCACGACGTAACCGAAGCCTTTGAACTGGCCGACCGGATACTACTACTCAATCAGGGCCAGGTGCAGCAGCTGGGCACACCCCGCGAGCTGCTGCTACAACCCGCCAATGACTTCGTGCGCCAGTTTTTTGCGGCTGAACGCCTGGCTCTGCAGCTGCGCGTGTTTACCCTGGCCGACGTGCAGCCCTATCTGGAACCCGCCGTAAGCCTACCACAGGCTGCGGCCGAAACCACCGTGCACGAAGCTCTGGAACACTTAACTGCAGGCCAGCCAAGCTCCTACCCTTTCAGCTTGGCCCAGCTGATGGCAGCTTTCGGACAGGCCCTCCAACACACCGAAACCGCATGGAAACGCTAACCGAGCTGCTTTCTTTCTGGCACACCCAGGCCGGCAAGCTGGGCGAGCAAACCCTGCAGCACATTGGCCTGACGGCGGCTTCCCTGCTGCTGGCCGTGGTGCTGGGCGTGCCGCTGGGGTTGCTGCTCACCCGCCGGCCACGCTGGGCCCCGGCCGTGCTGGGAGTGGCCGGAGCCCTGCAAACCGTGCCCAGCATTGCGTTGCTCGGCTTCCTGATTCCACTGCTGGGCATCGGGCCCCGGCCCGCCATTTTTGCGCTGTTTCTGTACTCCTTGCTGCCCATCATCCGCAATACGCTGACCGGTATTCAGGGCGTGAGTCCGGCGGCGGTGGAAGCAGCCCGCGGCCTGGGCCTGACCGACGCACAGGTGCTGCGCCGGGTGGAATTGCCGCTGGCCTTGCCGGTGCTGTTTGCCGGTATTCGTACTGCCACGGTTATCAACGTGGGCGTAGCTACGCTGGCGGCCTACGTGGCGGCCGGTGGTCTGGGCGAGTTTATCTTCGGCGGCATTGCGCTGAATAACCCGGTCATGATTCTGGCTGGGGCCCTGCCGGCCGCGGCGTTGGCACTGGCTTTTGATGCCGCCCTGGCGGGCTTGCAGCGGCTGAGCACCCGGCGACTGGTGCGCGTGGGCGCCGTACTGCTGGTTTTGCTACCGCTGTTGGGTGCCCTGTATCTGCTGCCTCGGGCGGCGGGCAAGCTGTTGGCGGGCTTCAGTCCCGAGTTTGTGGGCCGGGCCGACGGACTGCCGGGTTTGCAGAGCGCCTACCGGCTGCGCCGCCTGCCCAGCGTGGTGCTGGCTCCGGCCCTGGTGTATGAAGCCGCCCGCCACCACGATGTCGACCTGATTGACGGCTACTCGACCGATGGCCGCATCCGGGCTTACCACTTGCAGGTGCTGCAGGACGATAGGCGCGTGTTTCCGCCCTACTATGCTGCCCCGGTGATTCGGCCGGCCATGCTGCGGCAGCATCCGGAGCTTGGCGCCGTACTGGCCCAGCTGGCCGGGCAGATTTCGGACTCGGTAATGACTAACCTCAATTACCGCGTGGACTACCTGCACCAGGAGCCGCGGGCTGTAGCCCAAGCGTTTCTGCGGCGGCGGGGGTTGTGGCGGGAGCCCCGCACGTTGCCGGCCGGGGCCCCGGTAGTGCGGCTGGGCTCCAAGATTTTTGCCGAACAGTATATTCTGCTGGAAATGTACGCGGCCCTTATTCGGGGCAACACGGAGCTAGCCGTGGAAACCAAAACCGGGCTCGGCGGCACCACTATCTGCTTCGAAGCCCTGCGTACCGGCGCCATCGACATGTACCCGGAGTACACCGGCACGGGCTTACTGGTGCTGCTGCAGCCCTCCCCCGCCGTGCTTGACTCGCTTGGGGGCCAGCCGCCGGCGGTGTTTCGCTACGTTCAGCAGGAGTTTCGGCGGCGCTACGGCCTGGAGTGGCTGGCCCCGCTGGGCTTCAACAACACCTATGCACTGCTGATGCGGAAGCAGCAGGCCCGGGAGCTGGGTATCAGCTCTATTTCGCAGCTCAGCCGCTACCTGCAGCCCTGACTGGTGCCATTTTTCGCCCTAAGCCGGTTGATTCAGAAAGATGCGGAACGTGGTACCCACGCCCAGCTCACTTTCTACGGCTATATGACCTCCCTGGGCCTGCACCAAGCGGTTTACCAGGAACAAGCCTACGCCGGTGCCTTCCCCGGCCTCGGGGTGGAAGCGCCGAAACAGGTGAAACAGCTCCGCGCCGTCCCGCTCCAGGTCGATGCCCAGGCCGTTGTCCTGCACTTCCACTACGGCCTGGCCTTCTACCAGACGGCTGCGCACCCAAATCTGCGGGGGGCGCTCCGGGTGGCGGTACTTTACTGCGTTGGCCAATAGGTTCAGGAGCACGGTCCGTAAGCTAGTGCGCACAGCTACTACCTCGGGCAGAACTTCAAATTCGGTGCGCACGGTGCCCTGGGCGTCGAGCAGCTGGGGGCGCAGGGTTTGGAGCACGTCGGCGGTGAGGTCGGCCAGGGCCACGGGCTCGGTGTCCTGCTCGCCCGGGGCGCGGTCTACCTGCACCACGGCCGACAAATCAGTAACGGTGGTAGTCAGGTCGCGCAGGGAGTCGTCGACCAGGCGCAGCACTTCGGCTTCCTCGGGGTCGTCGAAGGTGGCGGAGCGGCGTAGCTCGTCAAACAGGCCCCGCAGGTTGTTGATGGGCTGCTTCAGGTCGTGGGAAGCGGCGTACACAAAGTTGTCCAGGTCGCGGTTGGTACGGGCCAACTCTTTGTTGCGGGCCTCCACTTCCTGATTGGCCGCCAGCAGCCGGGCGTTTGTAAGCTGCACCTGCTGCCGGGCTTCGGTAAGCTCCTCCAACGACTCGCGCAGCTGCTGATTCACGGTTTGCAGTTGCCCGTGGTAGCGGGCCACATACTGGCGCCACTCGTTTTTCTCAATGGCGTGCATCACCGTTTTGCACAGCAGCTCCTGATCGAAGCGCTGCTTGACCAGGTAATCCAGGGCGCCGGTATTGAGGGCGCGCACGGCCAGCTCCTCGCTACCGCCGCCCGTAATCATGACCACGCACAGGGTATCGACCGGGGTAAACTGCTTCAGATCCTGCAGCAGAGTCAGGCCGTCGGTGTCGAGCAGGTTATGGTCGAGCAGAACACAGTCGGGCCGTTCCCGCCGAAACAGGGCAATGCCTTCCTCGCCCGAGGTAGCCTCAACTATTTCCAACCGCTCATGCCCTATCTGCTTGCCCAGATAGCGCTTATACAACATCCGGTCATGCTCGTTGTCGTCAACGAGTAAGATTTTTTTCACGCGAGCAATAACCTAATTGGTCGAGGGTAATTCTGAGGTATTGAGCCAGTAGCGCACCAATAGTCGGGTTTTTTCTTCCAGGGCCGCGTACTCAATGGGTTTGGTCAGGTAGCTGTTGGCCCCCAGCCGGTAGCAATCTTCGATATCCCGACTGTTGGTGGAGGTGCTGAAGATAATCACTGGAATTGACTGCAAACGAGGGTCGCGCTTCAAGGTTTCGAGCACGGTGCGTCCGTCTGTGCCGGGCAGGTTCAGGTCCAGCAGCACAAACACGGGCAGCTGGGGCGGCCAGTCGGCGTGCTTGCCATAGCCCTGCAGGTACTCCAGCGCCTGGTCGCCGTCTTCGCAGCGCAACAGCTGGTTGGGCAGGGCATGCTTGCGAAAGGCCCGGCCCAGAGCCGTGAAGTCTTCCACGCTGTCTTCCACCACCAAGATGGGCTTGTGAGTTGAGGCTATCACTTACAGGTGCTTTGAGATGGAAAAATAGAATGTGGCGCCATTGCCCAGCACCGAGTCGACCCAGAGCTCACCGTCCTGCTTCTCCACCATTTTCCGGGCTATTGCAAGGCCCGCGCCCGTACCCCCACCGTACTTTTCCTGGGGGTGCAAACGCTTGAAAATCTTGAAGATGGCTTCATGATGCTTCGGATCGATACCGATACCGTTGTCCTGAACATAAAACACATAAAAATCCTCCCTTCGTCCTGTTCCTTTCGGTCCCAGAATACCTTCGGGAGCCAAACCCACGCGAATCTGCTTCTCAGCATTGTTGCTGTAGCGCATCGCGTTGGTGAGCAGGTTATTGAACACTTCCCGTACCCGGATTCGGTCGCAGCGGAAGGTGGGCAGCGCATCGACGATGGTGACGTGGGTGCTGGTTTGCTCGAAGCGTGGGTGCAGCAGGTCAACTACTTCCTCCACCAGTTCCTGCACGTTGGTCTCTTCGATGGTCATTTCCTGGCGGCCCACGCGGGAAAGCTGGAGCAAGGACTCAATCAAAGACTCCATGCGCTGGCTGAGGCGCACCAGGGTTTCGAGCCGACCAACGCCTTCAGCATCAAGCTTATCGGCGTAATCTTCGAGCAGAAAGATGGAGTAGTTGTGAATGCCGCGCAGGGGCTCTTTCAGGTCGTGGGAGGCCACGTAGGCAAAGGAATCCAGCTCGTCGTTGCTGCGCTCCAGCTGCGAATTGAGGCGCACCAGACTGGCAGCGCGGGTTTGCAGCTCGTTGAACACTTTCAGACGTACATCCGAGAGGTGCAGCCGAATTTCCTGGGCAGCCTCCACTTCCAGGGGCTGCCACGGAGCCGAGGTATTGACTACCGTTTGGGCCCAGGCCTCAAACGACTGCCGGGGCGAGAGTTTGAGCTGCCCGTCCTGCAGCACTTCCGCTTTCTGCGCCTTACCCGCCCAGGTTACGGTCTGAATCTGCTCGGGGCGGAACCAGATGATATAATCGCCGGCTTCCTGGGCCAGCGAAATGGCAATAAAGCCGCTGGCTACCCCACGAATGGCCAGGCCCTCCGGGTTGTGCTTCACGTAGGAATCGGTGTAGAACACGTCGTCCGTCACGTTGGCCTTCAGCCACTCGGTTAGCTCTTTGATCTGCTCCTGGCTGGGCGTAGTGCCAAGCATGATAATGTCGCCCTCGAAGCAGATGGCCGCCCCGCCGCAGCTAAAGGCGTCGCGGATGGTGGGCATGCGCTGGTAGAGGCCTTCCACGAAATTGCTGTGCCGGCCGACCAGCTCAAACAGGCGCACCTGGGTGTCGCGGATGTGCAGGCGGTAGGCCTGCTCGTCCTGCTGCTGCTTGGTTTTGAGCAGGGCCGAGAAGGTTTTGCCCAGGAACAGGCACAGCTCGCGCAGCTCGTAGCTCACCAGGCGGGGCACCATGTGGTGGCAGGTAATGAGGCCCCAGAGCACGCCTTCCTGAATGATGGAAATGGTCATGGTAGCGGCCACGCCCATGTTGCGCATGTATTCCAGGTGAATCGGCGACACGCTGCGCAGCACGGCGTAGGTCATGTCGGGCGGGCGGTTGGCCTGCGGATGCAGCACGGGCACGAGCTTGGCCGGCTCGTAATTCACGTTGGGAATAAAGCGCAGCCAGTTTTTGAGGTACAGGGCCCGGGCCTGCTGCGGAATATCGGTGGCGGGGTAGTGCAGGCCCATAAAGGGCTCCAGGTCGTCGCGCTTGGCTTCGGCCACTACTTCGCCGCTGGCGTCTTCGGCAAACTTGTACATCAACACCCGGTCGAAGCCCGTGATTTCGCGGACCTGCTCCACAGCCAACTGGCAGAACTCCAGCACCGAGGAGGCCCCCATCATCTGGCCCAGACTCTGGTTGAGGGAAGACAAGTCGACGCCCGTGGCTGCCGTTTCCTCCACCGGCTCAAATTCCAGCCATAGCAACTGGTCGTAGCAGTGCAGGATGATTTTGTAGAACGGCTGCCCGGCTACTTGCTCTAGGCGGGCACCCAGCAGCCGGGTCGTTTCGGTAAGCGTAGGCAGCAGCTTCTCGATTTCGGCAATGGTAGCGGCGCCCAGCACTTGGTCGAGGCCCCGGCCCACGAGGTCTTCGGCGGCCACGCCAATGAGGGCCAGCGTGTTTTCGCTGGCGTGCACCACCTGCCGGGTTTCGGGCAACAGGCACAGCAGAAAGCCGTAGGGCTGCACCGAGCCAGGAATGTGAATAGGCTCCCGGTCGCAGTTGGTCAGCGTAATGGGGAGTTAAGCAGACTCTCGTCGCTGTAGATTACAGTTTCTCGATCCACGCGTGCAGGGTTTGAAACGTTGAGGCAGCCGAAGCCACGATTTGCGCTTGATTATCTTCGGTAGCGGCCTCAGCCAGCAGCTGGCAGAAACTTTTCCATAGCGGGCCGGTCTGGTCACCATTACCCATAAAATACGTCCGGCTTTCTATTCCGGCCTTGGCCAGCTGGCGGGCTAATACCTGCCCGCCGAGCGTGGAGCCTTCCAATACGTACATAGCGCCCAACAGTTGAGCTCGGGTGCCAAGCTCGGGCATAGCCAGGCACAGCGGCAACTCGGCCGCGGCCACACCTAGGTCCTGGGGGATGAGGTGGGCCCGCAGCCGCTGCTCTACCTGCCACTCGGGGCCCAGCTCCAGCTGGCGCAGGCGGGCTTCGTAAGGCACCAGGAAGCCGTAGAGCTTGGCCAGAAACCGCCGGGTAACGGCCTCAGTAACCGTACCTTGCTGCAGCATCTGGTTGAACTTATTCTGTTCCAGCGCATCGTGGTACGGCCGGGTTTCGGTACGTAATTGCTCTAGAATAGCCGGGCGGTGAAGGGTAGTGGGCATGCAGTACGGGCAGGTATAGAAGGTAAAGATAAAGCAAGGACAACGGAATTCCCGCCCAAGTGAGTTCAAGACATTTCCTTGCTACGGTTGATTTTTAATGAAAAATCTAGCTGATATATTTAAAACAAGCCCGTATTATTTAGCAATCCGTTATTCTAGAACATTCTATTTTATTTAATTACCATTGCTTTGACACTATTTTAAAGTTATGATTAGGCACATTACTTTTATCTTCCACAACACGAACAAAGGTTTACTGAGTACTATCCATTTTGTTAAAATCGACACCTCGGCGCCCTACTTTCGTATGCAGCAAAAGTTAAATACCGAAGGCTAGATCTAATTATTTTTAAACACAAGACTATTATTGTTAACAACTTCGTAAGCTAGTCCAGCTTCGTCTAGAAATTTTCTGAACAAAAGAATATACTCCGACTTAGACGAATTGAAATATTCATGAATAAGATCATTAGACCGTATTTCCACAAACTCATAATCAATTCCCAGGTGATTCATCACATATTCTAGTTCATCAAAATTAAGATGCTGCCTTGCTTTGACAGACCTAATAATTTCATCCAAACTTGGCACAGGCTCTTCTTTGAAATATTTCTGTATCTCATCTATGTGCGAATGATTCTCTATATAGTCTACCACGCCTAATATCTTATGAGTTCTTGTGCTTTTATTATAACACAAAGGCCCTGATCCAATCAATAAAAATTGATCATTGCCACCACTTTCGTGATATTCTTTTGAAACAAAGAAAATGTAAATATTCTCTTTTGCATCGACTACATCTCTAACGACGTATTTTTCGCCCAATATTTGCTCCCAAAAATCTTTTTCCATCATTCAATTTTTTTCTCACGCCCACCTATTCGGAATTTATCTAATTCACTCCGAAAAGATATACTCCACTTCTTTTTTTATCATAACAAAGATATGGCCTCACAATCCTGCTATTTGTATGAGCTGCGAGTTGGCTATTAAACAACCTACCTGCCACCCTGCCGGAAAGCCTCCGGCGTCTGGCCCACGTACTTTTTGAAGTAGCGGGCAAAGTAGGAGGCATCCTCAAAGCCCACGGCGTCAGCTACCTGCGCCACCGACTGGGCCGAGTGGGTAAGCTGGCGCTTGGCCTCGGCCACCACCCGCTCGTGAATCAGGTCACTGGCGGTTTTGTTGAGCACCCGGCGGCAGATGGCGTTGAGGTGGTTAGCCGTCAGGGCCAGCTGGTCGGCGTAGTAGCGCACCGATTTTTCCTGCCGGAAATGCTCGTCGAGCAGCTGTCCGAACTCGCGCACCTGCTGCAGACCGTAGGCGGGCAGCTGGGCCGGTTCCTGCGGTGGATACGCCCGGGCGGCCAGTTCCAGAATCAGGTACACGTAGGCACCCACCACTTCGTCGCGGTGGGAGGCAGCGGCCTGCTCTTCCCCGTAAATCCGCTCAAACAGGGGTATAATCTGCGTTTCGGCGGGTTCCAGGTACACCACCGGCGCCTGTCCGGGCGCGAAAAACGGATATTCGGCCAGGCGGCTGGCCGGGTAGTGCTGCAGGTAGAATTCGGCGGTAAAAAACAGAATAAAGCCTCGGGCCTCGGCCGACAGCGCCCAGGCGTGCACCTGTCCCGGGCCAGAAAGAAAAGGCCGCCGGGCCGGATATCGTGGGTAACCAGGTCAATGGTATGGGTGCCCTGTCCGTGGGTGATGTAGAGCAGCAGGTAGAAGTTGTGGGCGTGAGGCTCACTCACGTGCGGAAACTGCTGCACATGGGTTTCCAGCTGCTGAATGTAGTACCAATGATTGTTGCCGGCGTGCGGAAACGCGTCGAGGGCCAGAACGGGCAGGTTGGGAGCTTTCATGCGGGAAGCAAGTCCCGGCCTTTTCCCGGCCCGAAACCTGCTGGGCCGCAAGCTACGCACGGAGTGTTTGCGGAGCCACGTCGCCGCGAAAGTTCGGCCTACGGCACCGGCGCGGCTTCGGGTGCCGCGCTCTGCGGCCTCGACACATGCTGGAAGCTGTAGTACAAGTAGCCCAGGGCAGGCAGAATAAACAGGCTACCCAGCAGCAGGGCCCAGCCCAGGGCCGCAATGGTTTTGGCCGGGGCCAACTGCTCAAACAACGACAGGTGCTCCCCGTTGCGCAGGCGGATGAAGTCGGGGAAGTGGGCGTACCCGACGGCCAGCAGAATCATCGTGACCTGAAAGCCGGCCAGCACCCGGGGCAGCCAGGTGCGGCTGTCCCGGCCCAGCACGTACCACAGCAACCCCAGCGAAATGGTAGCCAGCCCAATAGCCGCTATGCCCACTGGGTTACCGAAAATCCAGGTTAGCAGCGGCAAGCCTTCGTAATAAGCAGCCACGAATACCAGGGCCCCGGCGGCAAAGGCCATAATCGTGAGTAGGCGGGTTTTGCGGATAAAGCGTTGCCGGTCGGCTTCGGTAGTGGCTTCTCCTATGGTATACACCGAGGCCAGGTAGCCGCACAGGGCTACGGTGAACACGCCCACGGCCACTCCAAACCAGTGCATCCAGCTCCAGACGTAAGCCGAGAGAAAATCGGGGGCGGCGGGGTCCACGTAGCCGGCCAGGGCGCTGCCGGCCAGAATGCCGATGAAGAGCGGGGTGACCAGGCTGGAATACACGAAAATGGTGGCGTAAATGCCCTGCATCCGGTCGTGCACCGCGTCGTAGTGGCGGAAGACGAAGGCCGTGCCCCGGGCAATAATACCCAGCAGCAAGAGCAGCAGCGGAATGTGCAGGCTTACCGACATCACGCTGTAGACGCGCGGAAAGCCCACGAACAGAATCACAATGGCAATGATGAGCCACATGTGGTTGGCTTCCCAGATGGGCCCAATGGCCTGGTAGAGCGTTTCGTGGGTTACGCGGCGGTTTTTTCGGGACGTGAACAGCTCGATGATGCCCGCGCCAAAGTCGGCGCCGCCTAGCAGCAGGTAAAGCAGAATGGCCAGGTAGAGAAAGGTGATAACGACGTAGTCCATACAGGCAGCAGCTAGGCGTGGGCGGGTTCGGGTTCGGGGGTACCGGCGGGCACGTCATACAGCTCGGGTACCATCCGGATCTGGCGGTAGAGCAGGAAGATAACGACCAGGCTCAAGGACAGATACACGGCCGTAAACAGGTAAAACGAGTAGGCAATGCCCGGCATGGGCGTTACGGCGTCGGCCGTGCGCATCACCCCGTTGATAATCCAGGGCTGCCGGCCAACTTCGGTTACCGTCCAGCCCGCTTCCACGGCAATGAAGCCGGCGGGCGTGGCGGCCACAAACAAGCCCAAAAGCCAGCGGCTCGTGAGCCACTGCTTTTTGCGCCACAAAGCCAGGAAGTACACCGCCGCTATGCCCATCATCAGCGTGCCCAGGCCCACCATGAGTTGAAACGCAATGTGGGGCACAACTACCGGCGGCCGGTTTTCCGGAGCAATCCGGTCGAGGCCGGTGACTTCCTGCTCGAAGTTGCCGTGGGCCAGAAAGCTCAGCATCCCGGGAATCTTAAGGGCGTAGTCTACGCGCTGCTTATCCTCGTTAGGCAAACCGCCCAGCACCAGGGAGGCCGACTTTTCGGTGTGAAAGTGAGCTTCCATAGCCGCCAGCTTGGCGGGCTGGCGGCGGGCCACGTCCTTGGCCGAAAAGTCGCCGCTCAGGGGCTGAAGCAGGGCGGCCACGGCCCCGAAGGCGGCGGCAATGCGGAAGGCGCGGGTGTGAAAGGCCAGGTTGCGGCCCCGGCGCAGCATCAGGGCGTGCACGCCGGCCACGGCAAACCCGGTGGCGGCAAAGGCGGCCAGGGTCATGTGCAGGGCCTGGGAAAGCCAGGCGTCGTTGAACATGGCCGCAATGGGGTCAATATTGAGGTATTGGCCGTTCACGTAGTCGAAGCCGGCGGGGCTGTTCATCCAGGCGTTGGCGGCCACCACCAAGATGCCCGAGGCCAGCCCACTCACGCCCACCACGACGCCCGTAAACCAGTGAAACCAGGGGTTGAACCGGTCCCAGCCGTACAGGAAAAAGCCCAGGGCAATGGCCTCGATAAAGAAAGCCGTGCCTTCCAGGGAAAACGGCATCCCGAAAATAGGTCCGGCGTGCTCCATGAACTTGGGCCAGAGCAAGCCTAGCTCAAACGACAGCACCGTGCCCGACACGGCGCCGGTGGCGAAGAAAATAGCTACGCCTTTGCTCCAGGCCCGGGTCACGTTTTTGTAAGTCACGTCCTGGGTCCGGAGCCAGTAGTAGTGGGCCACAGCCATAAAAAACGGCATGACCATGCCGATGCAGGAAAAGATGATGTGAAAGCCCAGCGACAGGGCCATTTGGGAGCGGGCAGCAAGAAAATCATCCATACTGGTGGGGCTGGGCCGGAAAGCAGGCAAGGTAGCCGGCCGATAACAAGAAAAAGCCCCGCCGCCAGAATTTCTGACAGCGGGGCTACGGTTACAAAGCAGCGGGGGCGTTGGCCCGGTTTCGTTGGGAAGAATCTGGTTCGAGCCGTTGATAACTCGGGTCGTACTTGATGCCGCCAAACAAGTACAGCATAATGGCCCGGGAGTAGCGCAGCGTGGCCGGGGCCGTCAGGAGCACCAGCACCGTGACCAGCAGCATGTATACCCACACCGAGGGGTTGTTGAAGAGGTAGTACGCCGCTACCCCGCCGATGGCAAACCAGGCAACCGAAAAGGCGTAGCTCACGAACATGGCGCCCCAGTAGAAGCCGGGCTCGGGCTCGTAGGCCACGCTGCACACCGGGCACCGCTCGGGCATCACGGCGTACTTGGTCAGCTTGTAGGCCGGATAGGAAAACAGCTGGCCCTGGTGGCAGCGCGGGCAGCGCAAATCGAGCAAGGCCAGGGTGGACGAATCTATGGGTTTCATAACGCGGAGGCTGAAGTCAGATAACACTACAAAACTACCTACGGCACGCACGCCAAGTAAGACACAAACCCGCGTATCTACCGCACAAATCAACGATGCGCCGGGCCCCGGCAACTACAGCAGCAGGCCGCCGGGCGTATTGTTATAACCTAAGAAAGGCCGCCGGGAGTTTCCCAACGGCCTTTCTTAGGTTATTCAAGTTTCCGGAAAAGCTTGTGCTACAGACTACTTCGCGCTGCCGGTCTGAATGGTCACGGCCGCGCTTTTCAGCCCTTTGCCGGTGGCTTGCAGCTGCACGTTGCCGGCTTTGTCGGAGGCTTGCACTACGGCTACCAGCTGGCCCTGAAACGCCTTCATGTGGGGCTCGTGAAACAGCTCCAGGCTGGCGGCATTGCCGTTGGCCGCGGCCCGGAACTTGCCCGCGCCGCTGACCTTGAACTGCACTTCGTTGGCGGCTTCGGGGCAAAGGTTGCCCTGGGCGTCTTCCACCCGCACCGTCACGTAGGCCAAATCCTGCCCGTCGGCGACCAGGCTGCTGCGGTCCGTGACCAGCTTGATGTGGTGGGGCTTGCCGGCGGTGCGCACTTCTTCCTCACCCACGGCTTTGCCCTGGGCGTCGTAGGCCACCACTTTCAGACTGCCGGGTGCGTATTTCACGTCGCTCCACATCAGGCGGTAGCGGGTTTGGGGCTTGTCGGACGGGCCCTTGGTTTGCCGGCCCTGGCTCACGCCGTTCACGAACAGCTCGGCCGAAGGGTAGTTCGTGTAGCAGAACACCGGCGTAGTCTGGCCTTCGCGGCCGGGCCAGGTCCAGTGGGGCAGCAGGTGGAGCGTGGGCGCGGTGGGATTCCAGCGGGAGCGGTACAGGTAAAACCGGTCTTTGGGCAAGCCGGCCAGGTCCATAATGCCGAAGTAGGAGCTGTGCGAAGGCCAGGACTCATCATACGGAGTCGGCTCGCCGAGGTAATCGAAGCCGGTCCAGACGAATTCGCCCATCAGGTAGTTCAGCGCATCCTGCTGCACAAATTCCTCGTCCGGCGTCTGGGACCAGTTGCAGGCTTCCAGGTCGTAGGACGACGACTGGTTATCGGGGTATTTCTTGTCCTTGGCCACGACCACCGGAAACTTGTACACCCCGCGGGAGCTGACCGTAGAAGCCGTTTCGGAGCCCAGCATCAAAGCTTGAGGCAGCTTGGTGTAAGCTTCGGGGTAGCGGTGGGGCTTGTAGTTGAAGCCCGGCACGTCGAGCAAGGCCGCAAAGCCGTTGTTGACTACCGCGTCGAACTGGTCCATGCCGGCCGTGACGGGCCGGGTCGGGTCTTCGCGGTGCACAATGTCCTGCAGGCGCTTGGCAATCTTGGTGCCGCCGGGGGCCCACTGGTCGGGCACCTCGTTGCCGATGCTCCACATAATCACCGACGGATGATTCCGGTCCCGGTGCACCATGTTTACCACGTCGCGCTCCGACCACTCGTCGAAATACTGGCTGTAGCCGTTCTTGACCTTGGGCTTTTTCCACTCGTCAAACGACTCGACAATCAGCATAAAGCCCATTTCGTCGGCCAAACTCACCAGCTCGGGCGCCGGCATGTTGTGCGTCGTCCGGATGGCGTCGGCGCCCAGGTCTTTGAGCAAGGTCAGCTGCCGGCGCAGGGCCGCCGTGTTGATGGCGGCACCCAGCGGGCCCAGGTCGTGGTGGTTGCACACGCCCCGGAAGCGGCGCAGCTGCCCGTTCAGGGAGAAGCCCTTGTTGGCCTCGAAGGTAAAGGAGCGGATGCCGAAGCGGGTCTGGTACTCGTCTTTCAGCGCCGAGCCGGCGTACAGCTTCGAGGAAGCCGTGTAGAGCACCGGCGTTTCCGGCGACCAAAGCCGGGGCTGGGGCACCACCAGGTTTTGCTCAAACTGCTGCCCGTCGGTAGCAGCCAAGGCGGTGCTCAGCGTAGCTACTACCGTGCCCGCCGCGTCCCGGATTTCGGTGTCGAGGCGCAGATTCTGGGTTACCGAGCCCCCGGCCACTTCGGTGCGCAGCTTCACTTTAGCAAAGTCGGCGGTGATGTCGGGCGTCGTGATGTAAGTGCCCCACACCGGAATATGTACCTCGTCGGTGACCAGCAGATGCACGTTGCGGTACAGCCCGGCCCCGGGGTACCAGCGCGAGGCTTCCGGCTGGTTTTCCAGGCGCACGGCCAGGGTATTGTCGCCGCTGGGATTGAGAAACGAGGTAATGTCGAAGTGAAACGAGTTGTAGCCGTAGGGCCAGTAGCCTACTTCCTTGCCGTTCACAAACACGTGGGCATTGCTCATGGCTCCGTCGAAAACCAGCTCGGCGCGCTTGCCCGGTCCGAAGCCCGGCACCGCCAACCGTCGCCGGTACCAGCCCGTGCCGATAAAGGGCAGCCCGCCGGTGCGGCCGGCCTTGGTAGTGGCCTGCTTCTCGTTGTTCTGCTCAATTTTGACTTGCTGCAAGTCGTTGGTGCTGCTAAACGGACCGTAGATGGCCCAGTCGTGGGGCACGCTCACGGTTTGCCACTTGTCGTCTTTAAAGCCGGGCTGGGCCGCGTTGGCCACGTCGCCCTTGGTGAATTTCCAGTTGGAAGTCAGCAGAATATCCTGCCGCGACTGGGCCGCGGCCGGGTTGGTCAGGGTGAGCAGCAGGGCCAGGCCCGGCAGGGACAGAAAGGAAGGAAAAAAGCGCATGAGTTGGGGATTGGACGCGAACTGGCAAGCACTATACCGGCCTGCATGGGTTAGGCCAGGTGATTTTGCAGCCGAGGTTCAGCGTCTGATATAAGCTTAAGTTGGAGAAGAGCCCGCGGCGGGGAACCAGGCAAACAGCATTGCGTCAGCTAGTATTTGATGAGGCGCTGGACGGTGTGCTGGCCGCCGTGGGAGATGCTGAGCAGATATACGCCCGACGCCACCGCGCTGCCCAGCTCCACCGCTTGCCGATGGGTACCAGATGCCATGCGCCGGGCGGGCTGCAGCGTGCGCAGGTGCTGGCCGGTGAGGCTGTAGAGGTCCAGCTGCACGGTTTCGGGTTGGGCCAGCGTGTAGCTAATCGTGCACTGCTGGCTTACGGGGTTGGGGAAAATCCGCGCGTCGAGGCCGTTGGCAGCGGCAGTTTGACCTACGGCGGTCACGGCGTTGGGCACAAACTCCACGTCGTCGAGGGAGCAGAAGTCGTTGGCATTGGCGTCGGAGCGCAGCCCGATTTCGCACTGCCCGTTGGTTACCACTACCCCAGGCACCTGCAGCTGCTGCCAGGTGCCGCTGGTGCCGACAATGGCCGCCGTGCGCTCAGCGCCCCCGAAACCCGAAGCGTAGAGCTGGCACAGCTTCTGGCCGCCGCTGCTCTGCACCCAGGCGCGCAGCGTGTACGTGCCGTTGGGTACCGCCGTCAGCAGCTGGTAGGTGCGCACCTGGTAGGCCGTAGCCTGATAGTGCACGAGCTGCAAGGGGCTGGTGCGGCCGTAGCTCTGGGTAAAATTAGCGGTGGCGTTGGGGCCCGCGGTACTCCAGCCCACCGGCGTCTGGGTCACGGCCGTGTATTCGAAACTGGGGTTATACACCAGCCCGTCGGAAGGCGGCGTGTCGCGGAAAGCATCCATAGCCGCGGTGGGCCGGCCGGTGTTGCTCCAGGCGCTCAGACTGTAGCCCTGCCAGTTGTAGGCCTGGGGCTCCCAGTACAGCACGCCCAGGCCCTTGTTGCCGGGCACGGCCCGCACCTTGCTCATCAAATCCAGCAGCATTTGCCGGGCTGGAATGGGGGCATCAGCTGGCATGCCGGTTTCTACCAGCATAACTTCCTTGCCGGGGTAGCGCGTCACCAGGTCGTTCATGTTGGCCTGGCACTGGGCCGTCAGCAGGGGCCAGTCGGTGGTGGTTGGGTAGAGCGACATGCCGATGACGTCGTAGCGGGCCCCATGCGTGGTAAGCCCGTCGAATACGCTGCGGAATAAGCTGCTATTGAATCCGTTGGAAATGTGCACAATGACTTTAGAAGTCGGATTCACGGCTTTCACGGCCGCGTAGCCCTGGTCAATCAGAGCGGCAAAATTCTGCGGGTTGGTAGTGCGCCGGCCATCGGGCCACAGCATTCCGTCGTTGGTTTCGTTGCCTACCTGCACCCACTCCGGCACGATGCCGTTGTCCTTGAGGGAGTCCAGCACGTCATAAGTATGGTTGTAGAGGGCCGTTTTCAGGTCGGCAAAGCCCAGGTTGCGCCAGGCGGCGGGCTTGGCCTGCTGGCCCGGGTCGGCCCAACTGTCGCTGTAGTGAAAGTCAATCAGCAGCCGGAAGCCCCGGTTGCGGGCCCGGATGGCTTTGGCTACCACGTCGTTTTTGCCGTTCCAGCCGCCCGCAGGGTTTACCCACACCCGCAGCCGGATGGTATTCATATCGTAGTCGTCCAGAATCTGCAGCAAATCCTGGGGCGTGCCGGCCGAGTTGTAGAACTGGCGGCCCGCGGCTTCCATTTCGGTCAGCCAGCCTACATCGGCCCCTTTGGCAAAGGCCGGATTTTGGGCCCGTACCGCCGCGCCGAAGCCAGCGTACAGCAGCAGAATTAGCAGAAAGAGTACAAGTCTGTTTTTCATGATCTTAGCTGTTCAGATAGTGAATTCCGTGACCATAGCCGCCAGTGACAGGCAAGAGCTTATTGGAGGTAAACGGCTTCGATATCAACCTGTACCGGAGCTGCTGCCGAGGGCG
This sequence comes from Hymenobacter cellulosilyticus, assembly GCF_022919215.1. NCBI lineage: Bacteria > Pseudomonadati > Bacteroidota > Cytophagia > Cytophagales > Hymenobacteraceae > Hymenobacter > Hymenobacter cellulosilyticus. The sequence goes on from NZ_CP095046.1 coordinate 848,830, forward strand.
AAGCCGCGTCGACGAGCACCTGCAGTACCTCGGTATCGGCCAGCCGCAGCGGGCCCTTCCCCCACTCTGGAAGCGCAGCGGCAGGAAGCCCGGATACGGCCGCGGACTAAGCAGCAGGGCGCCAGGCTGCAGGGCGCTCAGCGGAACCCGCACCTCGCGCAGCTCGGTGGTAAGAGGCACCGGGGCGGCAAAAGCGGCGGCATCTTGGTTGGCTAGCACCACCTGCACGCCTATTGGCTGGCTAGCCCGGGCCTTTACCACCACTTCCGTAAAGCCGCTCAGGTCGCCGAGGCGACCCAGTAGCTTGTCGCCGTAGTAGGCGCGCAGGCTGGCAGCCGGCCCGATTTCCGCGGCCGAAGCTCCGCTCTTGGTGGCATCCTGCACAAAGCGCAGGGCCAGGGCGCCGGCCGCTTCCGTGGTAACGTAGTCGGTCCAGCTGCTGCGGCTCAGGCTGCGGGCTTCCCCTGCTCTTTGTCAGTAGCGGCCTGAAACAAGAACAAGGGGGTTTTAGGCGCTACTAAGGGCACTTCCCAATGCTCCCGGGGGAAATAGTCCCAGTCGCGCGGGGAGCCGCCGAAGCCGCCGGGAAACGTGAGCGGCTGCCCGGCTTTTTTCAGCACAATCCAGTAGCGCAGCAACCCGGCGTAGGTCAGTTCGGCTGGCACGGTAGCTTCCACGGTGGCGTAGGCCGGCTGCCGCATGGGCAGGACCTGGGTGCGGCCGTAGTAGTGTTGGGCAATCAGAAAAACGCTGTCGGTAGGCGCAATTCCGGTCATGGTGGCCCGGATGGTCAGGGGCTGGCCGGCCGCGGCTTGCGCGAAAGGCGTGTGCCGCACCTGAGGCCCTAGCGCCGTGGGCGCGGGAGCCGCATATTCGCCCAGGCGCAAACTGCCCAGCCGCGAATCGGCCGTCCAGGAGCTGGTCTTCTTGCCGGCCGCGGCCAGCAGGTACACGCCCGGCCGCACCGTAACGCGCCCATCCTGGGCCTGGGCCTGGGCAGTATTGCCTTCGTTGAGCCCGCGCAGGCTGAAGCGGCGGCCCAGTTCCGGCAGCAGCAGGCGTAAGGGCTGGTCGTTCCACAGAATCTGGGTGACCGGCTTTTTCAGGGAAGCTGTTTCAAACGGGTCCCGGATAGGCACCGCGTCGGGCAGCACTTCCAGGCGCCACACCCCAGGAGCCAGCCGGTCCAGGAAATAGGCCCCGGAGCCGCCGTATTGCACTACGGGTGAGCTACCTGCGCCGGCAACGTGGCGTAATTTCGAGGCTTTTTTAGCAAACGATTGTGTAGATGAGGTGTAATAAAATTCCTCCTCGGTGTTCATCTCACTGAGCCCCTGCCGATAGCTGACGCAGAAGGCGTCAAACACGGAGTCGGCAGGGTAGCGGCTGAAGGTTTGCCCCCGACCCACCCGGTGAAATACCTTGCTGGCAATCAGCAAACTCAGGGCTTTGGCCGGCGTGTAGGCTAGGTTGAGGTAGTGCGTCTGGTACTCGGTGTTGGCGTAGGCAATGGCCAACGGGTCGTAGGCAAACTGCGTGGCCCACTGAAACCCAGCCTCCCGGAAGCTGCGGGCCATAAACGGGTACATGACCGGCTGGATAATGTCGCCCGACTCAAACTCATACACCATCTTGGCCCGGCGCTGAAACCGCGGGTCCTGCCGAAACGGAATAGGGTACTGGTCTACGTGCGGCAGCAGGTTGCCGCGCAGCGTGTGCCCGCTCACCAGGCCAGCCGGGTACCACTGAAAGGTCAGCCCATCCACGTTGGCGGCCAGAATGGCTTCTTCCACTCCCGGGTTTTCGGCAATGTTATAGAAGATGGGCTTGCGGTAGCCGGTAGCCCGCATGGCGGCCACCATCCGGTTGGCAAAGGCTGTTACCTCGGCCTCGGGCTGATGGTAGCGGGGCTCGTTGCACACTTCGTACGCCAGAATATCCGGGTCCTCGCGGTTCAGTTGCTGAGTGTACTGGTTACGGTGGTTGAGAAACTGCGTGAGGTAGTTTTCCTGGGCCCGGATAGCCCGCGGATTGGTGTAGGCCTGCACCTTGGAGTAAATGCTGGAGAAGCCCGTGCCCGAATCCGGCTCGGGGTAGCCGTTGTTCCAGTAGGCAATGGGCGTCAGGATAATCTTGATGCCGCGCTGCTTGAGCTGGGCCACCAGGTAATCGAGCAGGCGCAGGTGCTCATTCTGCTGCAGGTTGCCGAGCGTGTCGGTGATTTCGACGTCCCACACGTGAATGCGGAAAGCATCCAGGCCCAGGCGCGAGAGGTGATATACGTCTTGGTCAATGGCCTTTTCGGGGCTGCCTCCCACCGTCCGCTGGGCCCGGTACGCGTGGGCAAACGGGGCAGTGTAATTGACGCCAAACAGGGCTACTTCCTGCTTGGTTTGCTGCCAGCGCAGGACACCCTGCCCGTCCACGTACACGTCGCCGGTGGGTTGGCGGGCCGTGGCCGGCGTTTGGGCCAAAGCGGCGGAGCTACTGCCAAAGGTCAGAAGGGACAGGCAAAGAAACCAAGTAAGAAAGGATGGCATAGGGGAATGTGGCGGTGGCGGTGGCTGTACCTTACCTGATACGACACTGCTTACGGATGAATGCCCTAACAGTGACGAGCAGCACCTGGTTGTGCCGGCTGTCGGCCCACATCCTTCCGGTTTGTTACCCTGCCGCTCTGGGCTGTTGCCTCTACTAAATAGCCGGTAAAGGAAGTGGGTTGAACTATCAGGCGTATGTACCTGCTTAAGTCCTGCAATTACGCCTTTTGGTCCTCCCAATCAAAGTGTTGATACGGCACTATTCCAATACGCTAGGAATTCCAGTCTTAACCCTGCTACTTGACCCTGCCTTCACTGCTCTGCAGGTGTAGAGCATTATAAAATTATACTGTAAGGCATATCTATTATTATGGAAAAGAAACTGATGACCATCCGTGCGTGGAAAGATGCTGAGTACCGCGCTACCCTTACCCCCGAGCAGTTGGCCCTAATTGAGCCCAACCCCGTGGGCACCGCCCTCACCGAAGAGGAACTCGCCCAGAACACTGGCGGACAGTTCTTCGAATTGGTTGGCCCGGGTATGTTCCTCACCATTAGCGGTGAATGCAATGGCGGCACCTGCTGCAACCCATTCGGCTCAGGCCGATAATCTAAGCCGCTTGCTTGCAGTAAGAAGCTGAGTGCCACTCAGCTTGCTTTAAAGTACGCGTACCTTATTTTTACCAGCATAATTACAGCCTTTGCATAATCGGGCAACGCTCTTTTCTATAAAAAAGACTGCCATTATCTATACTAGCAACAGCCTGTCTAATTAGCAAAGTGAATAGTAAGGCCGAGGGAAAATTCAACCCCTGCAGCAATTCGTTGAATTATTTTTTGCTTGTGCCTTGACTGCTCTGCGGTTGTAGAGCATTGTAAAATTATAGTAAGGCATATCTATTATTATGGAAAAGAAACTGATGACCATCCGCGCTTGGAAAGATGCCGAGTACCGCGCTACCCTCACCCCCGAGCAGTTGGCCCTAATTGAGCCCAACCCGTGGGCACCGCCCTCACCGAAGAAGAGCTTGCCCAGAATGCTGGTGGCCTGCGGGTTGGCGACGGCTGGTTTACCACCATTAGCGGCGAATGCAACGGTGGCACCTGCTGCAACCCATTCGGCTCAAACCTTCCTTAGTAACTGTAGAAAGCTGACAAGTCAGTGAGTAGCAGGGAGCATTTGGGCATTCGGTTCAAATGCTCCCTGTTTTTTACGAGTGAGAGTGCCTTTATATTATTCTATTATATCCTTATCACTAGTTTCTATTCTCATCCTTATGAGCGACAAAACCGTTGGTCTCGCCGAGCGGGTTGTGCACCTGCGCCGTACATCTGTTCACGGCAAACTCCGCTTGAATAGCGCTGAGGGAACGTCTCATTTCCGCGTCAAGGCGTGGTTGGAGACGTTGCGACACCCCGGCATTTTAGAAAAACGGCTCAAGGGCATCGGGCTAAGCCAGGATGAGTTTACTGCTATTATTAGCCAACCAACTGAGGAGAGCCAAGCTGTAAATGAGGCTATTGCTACGGTACTGGCCGAGCTCCACTCTGCCGATTGGCAACAACCCACGGACCGACTGTCCCATTTTTTCCGGCAGGAATATCCGGTGGCCGCCTTCTTCGATGTGGTCGAGCCTATCCTGTTCTGGCAGCAACAGTTGCTGCTACAGGAGCTGGCCCAGCGCCACCCGGCCCACGCTGAGGTGTGCCGCACGAGCGTTCTGCAATGTAAGCGGGGCCTGGGCGCCATCCTGTTTGAAATCATCAACCGCACGTTGGTGCTAGACTTGAATGTGTCGCGGGAACTGGGTTTGCTACAAGGTGCAACCCCGGCCGAGCGTTTCGCCTTTTATTTAAAATCGTTAAGCAACCCCGACAAAATCGGAAGCTTATACGAAGAATATCCGGCCCTTTTCAAAGTACTCTATGTCACTCTAAAAAACTGGCGTCATAATAGCGCCGATTTAATTAGCCGCTTTATTGCTGATAAAGCTGAAATCGAAAAAGAATTTGGCATTACAGCCGATACAATTATAAAGGTGCAGTTAGGCGCCGGCGATGCGCACAATGGAGGGAAGTCGGTATCTATTATTACGTTTAAATCGGGTAGCAAAGTCGTCTACAAGCCCCGCTCCCTCGATACGGACGAAAAATTCCACGACATCATTCGCTGGATAAACACCCAGCAGTTGGGCTTCACACTCAAAACGGTCCGGATTATTGGCCGGCCCGAGTACGGCTGGGTTGAGCACATCGACCAGCTGCCCTGTCGGAGTGAAGCCGAAGTAGCCAGCTTCCATGAGAAGCTGGGGGCCTTACTGGCCCTGCTGCACCTTACCAATGCCACCGACTTTCATTACGAAAACCTAATTGCGCACGGCTCCGACCCAACGCTGATTGACCTGGAAACCCTGGTAACGCCCAACATGAAACCTCTTGATTCCATTGAGGGAATTTTGGAGGATTCCGTGTTGAAGATTGCCATCCTACCCACGTGGCGCTACGACACCCAGGCCCGTAAGCGGGTCGACTTGAGCGGCATCAGCGTGGCCCAGGATCAGAAGAGCCTGACGCTACGGCCGGCCTGGAATGCCTTCGAAACCGACGAGATGCGCATTGAGCCCCAGGAAATGCCGCTGGGCCGGGGCAAAAATAACCCGACTCTGAACGGCCAAAAGGTGAAGGTATCCGACTACCTCCCGCAGCTGGAAGCCGGCTTCCGGGCCGTTTATTCGCTTACTGAGCGCAACAAAGCCTTGTTTATGGGCCCGAATGGCTTTGTAGATGCGTTCAACCATACGGCGGTGCGCGTGCTGCTCCGCAATACCAGCACCTACGGCGACCTGCTATACGCCAGCTACCACCCCGACTATCTGATTCATTCCCTGGACCGCGACCGGCTGTTTGACCGACTGTGGCACCAAACCGAGTCTGACCGCTTGCCCGCGGCCTTGATTCAGCTGGAGCACGAGGCCCTGACCCGGCAGGACGTACCGCTGTTTACGACCTATCCGGCCTCCCGGGATTTGTGGCTGGACCATGCCCACTGCTTTCCCAACTTTTACGCCGCCTCGGGCGCCGATTGCTGCAAGGAGAAAATAGCCCGCATGAGCAACACGGACTTGGAACGGCAGTGCTGGCTGATCCGCTCCACTATTGCCTCGGCCCTGCCCAACCAAATCAACTTCTCCACCCTGCGCTACCTGGAAGACGGGATGCTGCCGGTAACGCCGGCGCTGCTGCTGCAAGAGGCCCGAATGATTGGGGACCGGCTGAGCGAGCTGGCTATTCATTCGAGCGAGGGCACGGTGAGCTGGCTGGGCTTTTCCATGAAGGGCGAGGTGTACGAAATATGGCCCGTGGGCGTAGACCTCTACAGTGGCCTGCCGGGTATTATCCTGTTCTTGACTCACTTGAGCAAACTCACTGGCGAGGCCAAGTACGGCGAGCTGGCCGAGAAAACGCTGGGCTGTTTCAACGGCTTCGTGGATAATATCCTGGCCCAGAAACGACCTTTGACCAACAGTATCGGGGTATTCGACGGGGTTGGGGGCTGGATCTACTTCTACTCGCAGCTAGCAGCTCTTTCCGGCGACACGGCTTTGGCCGAACGGGCCCACCACCTCGGGGACCTAGCCGCCGCCGCCATTGAGGGCAGCACGAACTTCGACATTATCAACGGTTTCGCCGGGCTGATTCTTGCCTACCTGGGCTTGCACCAAACTACGGGCTCGGCCTCGGCACTACGCCACGCTACCCGCTGCGGGGAAATGCTGCTGCAGCAAGCCAAGCCGATGCCCCACGGCGTTGGGTGGCTTTCGTACAGTGCTCAGCCCCTCACTGGCTTTGGCCACGGCACCAGCGGGGTAGCCCTGGCCCTGGCCAAGCTGCACCACGCCACGGCTGATGCCCGCTTCCAAACGCTGCTGCAAGAAGCCCTGACCTATGAGCGCAGCCAATTTTTGCCCGGTAAAGGCAACTGGGCCGATTTGCGCAACCTCAACGTGGAGGCCGGCAACAGCAACAACGAAATGGTAAACATGACGGCTTGGTGCGCCGGGGCCACCGGGGTGGGCCTGAGCCGCCTTGCCATGCGGCCGTTTTACCAGGATGAGCAGCTGGCCCAGGAAGCTAAAATTGCCCTGGACACCACGCTGCGCTACGGCATGGGCTGGAACCACTCCTTGTGCCACGGCGACTTTGGCAGCCTGGAATACCTGCTGCAGTACCAGCAGGCCCATCCCGAAGCCCAGCTGGATGCTACCCTGACGCAATTGTTAGGTGCCGTGCGCTACAGCTTCCAACAACACGGCCCGATTTCGGGCGTGGCCCTGGGCATCGAAAACCCGGGCCTGATGACTGGCCTGGCCGGCATTGGCTACCAGCTGCTGCGCCTGGCCCGGCCCGAGCAAGTACCCGCCGTGCTGCTGCTGGAGTCCTTATAAGACCCCGGCTGACAATGCCTTTTGATTGATTAGGCTCTAGGTGTATTTGGCTATTATTCGATGAAAAAATTTCCTTTCTATCGGCAGCAGGACGAAATGGACTGCGGGCCTACCTGCCTACGGATGGTGGCCAAGCACTATGGCCGCGACTATTCCCGGCAGTATCTGCGGCAGCATAGTTTCCTAAACCGTTCGGGGGCCTCTTTGCTGGGGCTGAGCGAAGCGGCGGAAGGCATCGGGCTGCGCAGTCTGGGCGTGAAGCTGACGGTGGAGCAGCTGACCACCGAAACCCAGCTTCCCTGCATCCTGCACTGGGACCAGCAGCACTTCGTAGTCTTGCACAAAGTTGCCCGTGGTCAGTATCACATTGCCGACCCGGGCCTGGGCCCCATTACCTGTACCCGCGCCGAGCTGGAGCAGCATTGGCAGGGCAGGGCGAATGTGGGCATTGCCCTGTTGCTGGAACCCACGCCCGCCTTTCACGAGCGCGACGAGGAAGCCGGCGACGCAGCCCTGAGTGGCTGGGCCCTGCTGCGCACCTACCTGCGGGTGCACCGGCCCCTGCTGGTGCAGCTCTTCATTGGCCTGCTCATTGGCAGCATTATCCAGCTGGCACTGCCCTTTCTAACCCAGGCCATTGTGGACACCGGCATCCGGACCCGGAACCTGAATTTCATTTACCTGATTCTCATTGCCCAGATTACGCTGTTTGCCGGCCGCACCGGCGTAGAACTGCTGCGCCGCTGGATCTTGCTGCACCTGAGCACCCGCATCAACGTGGCGCTGGTGTCCGACTTCCTGACCAAGCTGCTTAAGCTGCCGGTGGCCTTTTTTGAAGCCAAGCGCATCGGCGACCATCTGCAGCGCATCCGGGACCACGACCGGGTGGAAAGCTTCCTGAGCACGTCGTCCCTGAACGTGGTGTTTTCGCTGTTCAACCTGGTGCTTTTTGGAGCGGTGCTGGGCTATTACGACTTGACTATTCTGCTCATCTTTTTGGGCGGCAGCGCGCTCTATGCCTTGTATATCACGTTTTTCCTGAAGCGGCGCAAAAAGCTGGACCAACTCCGCTTTCACCAGCTGGCGCAAAACCAGAGCACCCTGATTCAGCTGCTGCACGGCATGACGGAAATCAAGCTCAACGGCTGCGAAGTCCGGCGCCGCTGGGACTGGGAAGCCATTCAGGCCAAGCTCTTTCGCCTGAACGTGCGCACCACGGCCCTGAACCAATACCAGCAGGTAGGCAGCGCCTTTATCAACGAGCTCAAAAACATCATCATCACCTTCGTAGCCGCTCAGGCCGTCATCAATGGCGACATGACGCTGGGCATGATGCTGTCGGTGCAGTTTATCATTGGGCAGCTCAATGCGCCGGTGAATGATTTTATCGGCTTCGTTCAGGAAATGCAGGACGCCAACACGAGCCTGGAGCGCATCAGCGAAATTCATTCCCTGGCCAATGAAGAAGACGCGCAGACGGCCGTGCCCGCCCGCCGCCAGCAGGATATCTACCTGCAGCACCTCAACTTCCGCTACGACGGTCCGGGCTCCCCTCTGGTCCTCGACGACCTGTCGCTGTTCATTCCCAAAGGTAAAGTAACGGCCATTGTGGGCTCTAGCGGCAGCGGCAAAACCACGCTGCTCAAACTCCTGCTCAAGTTTTACCCGCTCACCGGCGGGCACGTGCTGGTGGGCAGCACCCCGCTCGACCAACTCAGCTCGAAGGAATGGCGGCGCAAATGCGGCGTGGTGATGCAGGATGGCTTCCTCTTTTCCGACACCATTGCCAACAACATTGCCGTGTCGGACGAGGAAGTTGATCCGCACAAGCTGAGCCATGCAGTGCAGGTGGCCAACATTGAGGAGTTTATTCAGTCCTTGCCGCTGGGCTTCCACACCAAAATCGGGAGTGACGGAATTGGCTTGAGTCAGGGGCAGAAGCAGCGTTTGCTCATTGCCCGGGCCGTGTATAAAGACCCCGACTACTTGTTTTTCGACGAGGCTACCTCCGCCCTGGACTCGACCAACGAGAAGGTAATTATGCAAAACCTGAACGAGTTCTTCGAGGACCGGACCGTGGTGGTTATTGCCCACCGGCTGAGCACCGTGAAAAATGCCGACCAGATTGTGATGCTGCACCGCGGCAAAATTGTGGAAGTGGGCACCCATGCCGAGCTAACCCGCTCCCAGGGCGCCTATTATTCCCTGGTGCGCAACCAGCTGGAGCTGGCGTAACAAGCAATTAGTATCTAGATAGTTACCTGCCAATCAGTTATCAGCCATGCCTACTCAGTTCACCGACCGGAGCGACGGTATTCAGGAAATTATTGGCACTTCCCCGTCCTGGCTGCTCCGGGCCGGGGCCGGCTATTTATTCGGGCTGCTGCTACTGGTGCTCGTGCTCAGCGGCGCGGTGCGCTACCCCGACGTGCTGCCCGCTTCCATTGTGGTAACCAGCGAGGTAGCTCCCTTCACGGCCGTTACCCGCGTCAATGGGCCGCTGCAGCTCCTCGTGCGGGAAGGCCAGCGAGTACAGCCCAACCAGCCCCTGGGCTACGTCGAAAGTGCGGCTTCGTATGGGCAAGTACAAGCGCTGAAAAAGCGCCTAGCCGAAGCTCCCGCCACGGCCGGCATCTGGACCCGATTCGACCAGTTTAAGCAGCTGGGCGAGCTGCAATCCGCCTACGAGACTTTCCGCAAGGCCACGGCCGACTATCAGCACTTCGAGCAGCTGGATGAGTACAGTCAGCAGGTACGGTCCCTGAGCTACGAAGTGGCGGCCTACGAAGCCCTTAACCGTAACCTGGCCGGCCAGAAGGAGCTCCAAACCCAGGAGCTAGCTCTGGCCAGCAAACGGTATGCAATTGACGACCGTCTACTTACCAGCAAAGTAATTGCAGAAACTGACCTGGAAGCCTCCCGGCGAACCCTGCTTCAGCAGAAGAAAAGCGTGGCCAGCTCCCAGGCCAATATTATTGCCAATACCATTACCGCCTCTGAGCTGCGCCGCCGCATGGGAGAGTTGCGGCTGCAGCGCGACGAACGGCAGCAACAGTTGCTCCTGACCCAGGAGCAAACGGCCCGCTCCCTACGCAATGCCATTGCCCAGTGGGAAGCCGACCACGTGCTGCTGACCAAGCAGGCCGGGACGGTGACTTTGCTCAAGGAATGGGTGGTGGGCCAATTTGTGCCGGCCGCCACACCCGTCCTCTCCGTGCTCATTCGTAGCACGGCCATGACGGGGCGCCTGCGCTTACCGGTGCAGGGCTCCGGCAAGGTGAAAGCAGGACAGCGCGTCAATATTATGCTAGACAACTACCCGGCCGAGCAGTATGGCATGCTGGAAGGCCTTGTGGCCCGGGTGGCTCCCCTGCCACACGGCAACTCCTACGACGTCATAGTAAAGCTCCCGTCCCAATTGGTTACAACCTACCGCAAGCCCATAGCCTTTAAGCAGCAGTTGCAGGGCAGGCCGAAATCATTACCGAGGATTTATCTTTATTACAGCGCGTATTCTATCAATTCCGGGGCTGTGGCAGTAAGCCGGAAAGCTGTTCTTCTCTACTTACACCAGGGTCAGAAGCTATGCGTATTCAGGAGCTAAAACAGTCTGCATTGCTGCAGCTCGCCGTCATTTACACCCGTTACCTACTGGGCGGGGCCTTCGTATTTGCCAGTTTGATTAAGATAAAGGGCCACCGGTTTACTTCCAGCAACGGTGCCTTGAGTCCAATCCACAGCGCGGCGCATTTCTTCGAGACCTTGTACCAGTCGGGCCTGTATTGGCAATTCATCGGCGTAGGGCAGTTCGTGGCGGGTATGCTGCTCCTGACCCAGCGGTATGCCCTGCTCGGAGCCCTGCTGTTCTTGCCCATCATTGCCAACGTATTCGTTATTACCATTTCCTACGACTTCGCTTTCACGCCCGTCATTACCGGCGCTATGCTACTGGCAACCCTCGGTTTGCTTGGCTGGGACTGGAACAGCCTACGGCCGCTCGTCAACAAACCCGCGCTGGTACTACCGACCTCGCCGCTGTATGAGAGTCGAATCTGGGAAGTAGTTGGTTTGCTGTTATTTGTATACACGGCAGGCTACCGGGCCCTTACCGACACCTACAACGTTCTGCTGTGGTTTGGCATTTGCGCGGGTATCTCGGGTACTGGCTTGCTAGTAGCCTGGAGCCGCTACAAAAGCAATCCTTACTTAGCCAAAGCCTAGTGGCTTGGAGTCACTTGGCTAAAAAGAAAAAGGGCGTTTCCGTATTGGAAACGCCCTTTTAGGTAGCGGGGACAGGACTCGAACCTGTGACCTTTGGGTTATGAGCCCAACGAGCTACCAACTGCTCCACCCCGCACTGTTTGGTGATGCAAATGTAAGAGGGTTTTTCGGAAAAGCGTCCTACCAGTCTACATTATACCCTTTTCCTAGGCTTTCAACCTGATTATCAGGGACAAAATTTTTCACAAAAGCATCATACCCTGATAGAGAATTCATAATCCCTATTCTACTATCCTATTCAAACAGGTAATTGTTCAAACATTAACCTCGACAGGGCGTACAGGTGGATAAGCTCAACCATTCTTACACAACCACACTATGACACCTTCTTTTTCCATCTCCAGCCGCCCTACGTGGCTGGCTACTGCCCTGTTTGCCTCCACGCTGGGCTTAGCCTCCTGCGGCAACTCCAGCACGAGTGAGCAAACTACCGAAACTACCGCTACCACTGAAGCTGCCGCTGCCGACACGGCTGCTACGGCTGGCGCTAAGCCGGTGAAGCCCGCCGGCCCCGCCCCAGCCTGGGCCCCGAACATTGCGCCCGAAATGCAGACCGTCATCGAGAAGCTGGCGGCACTGCAGGGCCCTACGCCGCCCGAAACCCTCACGCCAGCCGAAGTGCGCAAGGCCCCTTCCGCTACCGACGCCACCATGGCCGTCATGAAGGACTTTGGCATTCCTACCCCTCCCTCTCCGCTCGATACCATGAGCCGGGAAGTAGCCCCGGGCGTGAAAGCCCGGATTTATGTTCCTAAGGGGGCTACCGGCCCTTTGCCCGTGGTGGTCTATTACCACGGCGGGGCTGGGTTATTGCCAACCTCGACACGTATGACCCATCGGTGCGGGCCCTGGCCGAGAAAACCAACGCTGTTTTTGTTTCGGTGGCTTACCGGCAGGCCCCGGAAAACAAGTTTCCCACGGCGCATAACGACTCGTTTGCGGCCTATCAGTGGGTGTTGAAGAATGCGGCCTCCATCAAGGGTGACCCTAAGCGGGTAGCCGTAGCCGGCGAAAGTGCCGGCGGCAACCTGGCCGCGGCCGTTTGCATGATGGCCCGCGACAAAGGGGTGATGCAGCCCAAGCACCAGCTGCTGGTATACCCCATTGCCGACTATAGCATGAACACGGAGTCGTACCAGAAGAATGCCCAGGCCAAGCCCCTGAGCAAGCCCTTCATGGGCTGGTTCTTCAAGCACTACCTGCGCACCCCTGCCGACGGCAACAGCCCGCTGATTTCGCTGGTAAAAGCTCCGAATGTAAAAGGCTTGGCACCAGCCACGGTCATCACAGCCGGCATCGACCCACTGATGAGCGAAGGCAAGGCCTATGCCGACAAGCTGCAGGCCGCTGGCATTGCCGTCAAGTACCAGAACTACGACAACGTAACGCACGAGTTCTTCGGAATGGGTGCCGTGGTGCCCCAGGCCAAGGAAGCCCAGGACCTGGCCGCTGGCGAACTAAAAAACGCGCTGAAGTAAGCTAACAGTTGCCTGTTTTAACACAGAAAGCCCGCGCTGGAAATCAGGGCGGGCTTTTCTATGCGCTGACAAGTTTGGTCAGAACCGGCTGATAATACCGAAGTGAATCTTGGAGTTGCTGAGCGACATCCGCTGATTCTCGGAACGGCCCACCGAGTATACGAACTGGAACAGGCCGGCCCCGGTGCGGAAGCTCAGCCCGGCGCCCAGGCCGGTGGGCGCCTCGCTGGTTTTGTCGTTCTGCAGGTCGCGGCGCAGGTAGGCCTGATCCACGAACAGGAACACGAAGGAGTCGGCGCCGGTGAACTGCCGGAATTCGGCCGTACCAATGCCGTAAGTGTTGGCGTAAAAGGCGTATTCGTTGAACCCCCGCAGCGTGGCCAGGCCGCCGATGCGGAACATGTCGTTCAGAAACAGCCGCTCATTGACCAAGGACTGCCCCCGCAGGCGGGTGAGCAGCACGCCGTTGCGCCCGACGCGGAAGTAGCGTTCCAGCCGCAGGCCCAGGGTTATTTGCGTGGTTTGCAAGGGCACCCGGTTGTAGAGCGAGTCTTCCAGGTCGGCGTTTTTGGTGATGCGCTTCGTACCCACGGCGGCCTGCCCGGCCGCCAGAAAGCCCCGGCGCGGAAACAGCAAATCGTCGAGGCTATTCCAATTGTAGTCGAGGCCGTAGGAGTTGTACTGGGAGTCAATATTGTCGGGCAGCACGTCCAGCTCCTTTAGGTTGCGGGCCGTGTCGGCCAGCAGGCGGGAGCTGCGCCGTTCGGTAAAGAAGCTAATGCGCCCGGCCCGCACCGTGGGGTACGTCACCTGTAAGCGGGGCTGCACGGTCAGAAAAGAGTTGGACTGCTTGTAGAGCTCGAAGTTGGCGCCCAGCTCCAGGGGCGTACCGAAGAAGTTGGGATGCACGTAGTGGGCCGCTAGCTGCTGGGAGGCCACGTCGAGCTTGCGCCACTGCAGCCCCACTTGCTTGCCGCCCCCGCTCAGGTTGCGCAGGTTGATGTTGACGTCGCCGGTGAGCTGCAGTTTTTTCTGGCCCACTCCCGGCGACGGGTTAGGTAGCACGCCCACAATGGCGTCGAACTGGTTTGAGGGCCTATCCTCCAGCAGCAGATACAGGCGGGCCTTGCCCTGGGAAAACCGCACCTCGGGCTCGGCCTGCACCTGCAGATACGGCAGCTGCCGCAGCAGGCGGGTTGCCGCGTCCACGCGCTGCTGGTTGTAGGGCTGGTTCGGAAATATCTGCAGGTACTTGGTCAGAAACCGCTTCTTTGTCTTGGTTTTGCCTACTATCTGAATCGAGTCGAACACCACCAGCCGGCCCCGGTCCAGCACCACCCGCCCGCTGATATCGGCTCCGCGCAGCTCCAGGGAGTCCAGGCGGACGGCGGCAAACGGGTAGCCCTGGTTTTCGGCTTCGGCCAGGATGTTTTGCTGAAGTTTATGCCACTCGTTGGGCTCGAAGGGAGTGCGGTTAAAGAATTTTTCCCGGTATCCGGCCCGGGTCATGAGCCCGTCGCCGAGGTTGCCGTTGCGCAGGCGGGCCCAGCGGAACTTCTCGCCCACGTACAGCTGCACCCGCAGCGTGTCGTGGCTCCAGCGCATGTTGTCGGCCGAGGCCGTCAGGTAGGAAGCGGCTTGCAGAGCCAGTACCAAGTCCCGCACCTCGTGGAAGGCAGTCAGGGAATCGGGGACGGTGGTGCGGTACCGGTAGCGGCGCAGCACGGCCTGGTCGGCAGCTTCGGTTGCCAGGCGGATAACCGTCCGGCTGGCGTTGCGCCCGGCCCGGGTTCGGGCGCTGGAATCGGGCCGGGCGGTGGCGGGTGGGGCGGGCGTAGTCAGGCCCGGCTGGTTGGGCACCGGCAACGTCGGCGTCTGGGCCCGCGCTGCGCCCGGCCAGCCGCAGAGCAGCCAGCTGCCAAGCAGCAGGAAAACGAGGGCACGGGCGTACATTTGGAAACACAAACGCGAAACCGCGCTTTTAATTTCCCGAAAATACGGGCCCGGACCTATTCAGCAGTTCCACGAGTGAACGAAGCACCGGGCCGCCGCTGTTTTCCAGCGTTAGCCGCTTCCGTAGGGCGGCGCCTTTTTCCCCTTCCATGGCTGGCATCTACCTTCACATTCCTTTTTGCAAACAGGCCTGTCACTACTGCGACTTTCACTTCAGCACATCCATGGGCTTGAAAACCAGCTTGGTGGAAGCCCTGGTGCGGGAGCTGGAAATCCGGCGCGACTACCTGGGGCCGGCTGCCACGCTGGAAACCATTTACTTCGGCGGCGGCACGCCTTCCTTGCTGACGGAAGCGGAGCTGCACACGCTCTTTGAGGCCATTTACCGGCATTTTGCGGTGAGCCCGCAGGTGGAAATTACCCTGGAAGCCAACCCCGACGACCTGACCCCGACCAAGCTGCGGGAGCTGGCCGCTTCGCCCATCAACCGGCTTAGCATCGGCCTGCAAAGCTTCCACGAGCCCCACTTGCGCCTAATGAACCGGGCCCACTCGGCCCAGGAGTCGACGCTGGCTGTGCGCCATGCTCAGGATGCGGGCTTTGAGAATATTTCCGTGGATCTGATTTACGGCGTGCCCGCGCCCGACCACCGCCTCTGGGAGCAGGATATGGCCGCGGCTTTCGCTCTGAACGTGCCCCACCTTTCCTGCTACGCCCTGACCATCGAGCCCGACACGGTGTTTGGCCGCCGGCTGCGCAAGGGTTCCTTCGCTGCCCCACCCGATGATTTCGTGGCCCAGCAGTTTGAAATGCTGCTCACCAGCCTGCCCATGCAGGGCTACGAGCAGTACGAAATATCGAACTTCTGCCGCCCCGGCCGGGAGTCGCGCCACAACTCGAACTACTGGCGCGGCGTGCCTTACCTGGGTTTGGGTCCCAGTGCCCACTCGTTTAATGGCAGCAGCCGGCAGTACGCCGTAGCCAACAATCCGCAGTACGTGAGCAGCGTGCTGGAACGCGGCGTGGTGCCGGCCACCGTGGAAACCCTGTCACCCACCGACCGGGCCAACGAGTACCTGATGACCTCCCTGCGCACCAGCCGGGGCTGCGACCTGGACTACCTACACCACACCCTGGGCACCGACCTGCGCACGGGCCGGGCAGCCTACCTGCGGGAGCTGGAGCACAACGGCTGGGCCACCGTGCGCGGCCCCAGCTGGTACTCACCGACCGGGGCAAGCTGCTGGCCGACCAGATTACGCTGGAGCTCTTCTTGGAGGCGGAAGCGTAGGACGAGCCCAGAACCAGCTGTTAAAAGGATACCATGATGCGCCTCGAAATTGTCTCTGTTTGCCCTATCCCGCTGGAGACAATTTCTTATTGGACAACTGCCCCGAACGAAACGGAGCCCCGGGAGTATGAGCTTCCTATCTACACGGGCACGATGCGGGGACTACCCGAAACGGTTAGTGCCCTGATTGTTGCTTCCGATTTGCAGGGCGTAGTGCCAACCGGAAATGAGGATGTTCTACTCGGGGAGGTCGTGGCAGATTATCTGGAGCTACTGTATGCGCTGTACTTCCCTGAGCTGGACAAGGAAAATACGCTGGCTTTGCTCTGCGGCGACCTGTACGCCAACAAATCCAAGCGCGGGGCAAGCGGGAATCCCAGCAGCGTGTGGAACAAGTTCAACGCGACTTTTGGGCGCACCGTTGGCATTGCCGGCAACCACGACGACTTCGGCCCCGCCCTCAGCCAGGTACAGGCCCTGGACAAGGCACGCTTTCTGACCCAGGGCATTACACATGAGCATGGGCTGACCGTGGCGGGTATTAGCGGCATCATTGGAAGGCCCGATAAAAACTTCCGGCTGCCCGAAACGGCCTACTTGCGCGCGGTAACAACCTTACTGCAGCACCAGCCGGATATATTGCTAACGCACTTGTCGCCGGCCATTGCTGATAAAGGTTTTCAGGGTGAGGAGCAGCTAACGGCCGTCCTGACCAAAGGCAACCCGACGCTGGTCTTTTGTGGTCACTCGCACTGGCCCAGTACCGAGCCTGCGGTATTAGCCAATGGCACCCAAGTACTCAATGTGGATAGCAAGGTCTTTCTTTTCGGCCGGGCTTAACCCAGACCAGCCTGAGAGCCGCCATTTTTTAGGTTCTGCTTAAGTCCTTTCCTCTGAGCCGCTTGCCAAAACGGGCCGCCAAAATCGGGGAAATCTGCGTAATCAGCTTAGTTCGTGGCTTGGATTTACGTATGTTCAGAAGATGAAACGCCTCGTTGATGCTCTTGTGGATGACACCGACTTTTTTGTCGAGCAAGTCCAGATTACAGCCATTGTCTTTGATAACACCGACGACGTGACGGTGTGGGCCACCACGTTTTTTGACGACGATATCCACTTTTTCCACCTGGGTCTGCAGTTCCCGGCCCTCGACTTACTCCTGCGCCTGGCTGGCTCCCGGGCCGAAGCGCTGCAGGAGCAGATAGCCGACGCCCTGGCCACCGTCACGGAGTGGCCCTGCCTGCTGGAATACACCACCGAGGACTCGCCACCGGTACCGCTGGACGGTGTGGCCATGAAGCTCTCCTGCACCTACCCCGCCGACGAGCCCGAGGAAGACGAGGACAGCATGCCTCACAATATCTTTTACCTGGAGGGAGTATTCATGCGGCTGGAGCCGTGAAATGGCTGATTCTTGTTCTGACGCTAACCTTCTCCAACGTGTCTACCGCTGCCGCTTCCCGCGTCTTTTATCTGATTCCCGGCCTGGGCGCTGATGAGCGGGTCTTTCAAAATCTGCTGCCCCTGCTACAGGGTGAGGCACACGTAGTGCACTGGCTGACGCCCGAACCCGCCGAAACCCTGCCCCACTATGTAGCTCGCATGGC
Organism: Hymenobacter cellulosilyticus; assembly: GCF_022919215.1. NCBI lineage: Bacteria > Pseudomonadati > Bacteroidota > Cytophagia > Cytophagales > Hymenobacteraceae > Hymenobacter > Hymenobacter cellulosilyticus. The sequence goes on from NZ_CP095046.1 coordinate 866,425, forward strand.
CCAGGCCGTACCACCCGAGCAGCCCTGCTTCGTGGTAGGGGTGTCGTTTGGGGGCGTGGTAGCGCTGGAAATTGCCCGCCTGCGTCCGCAGGCCCGGGCCGTATTGGTTTCCAGCATTCCCGACGCCGACGCTTTGCCCCGGTTGCTGCGCCTTATCCGGGCTACCAGGGTATACAAGCTGGTGCCACCCCAGGCTTTCAAACTATTTCCTCGGGCCGGACAGTGGTACTTCGGGGTCAATAATGGGGAGGAATACGAGGTCTTTAAGCAGATTCTGAAGGACATGGAGCCCCACTACACCCGTTGGGCCATCGACCGGCTCCTGCACTGGGACAGTACCAACGTGGGCCGTAGCATTCAGATTCTGGGCTCCCACGATCGGGTGTTTCCGCCCGGTCCCACGCCGGTGGAGTACCTTATTCCGGGCGGCACGCACTTTATGGTCCTGAGCCACGCTGCGGAAATCAGCCGGATCCTCAACGCGCTGCCGCTAAACTAACCGCTTACTAGGCCGCAACTTGTACCCAGCGGCTTGGCGCTGGCAAGGAAAGGAAGGCGCGTTGTCGGCGGCCTTGCTGGCGCGCTGTTATCTTAGCCCTGTCCCCGACCGTCTTTTCCCTATGTCTGCCACCTACCCTTACCACGGCCGCACCTTTTCATTTGACCCTGCTGCCCCGCTGGACATCTCTCTGCCGTTGGCACCCGGGCCCGAACAGGTAAGTTGCTGGTGGGCCGAGCCGGTGGAGTTTGAAACGATTCGCGTGGGCTCTTTTGTGGGCAGCGTGGCTTTGGGCGGTAGTACCAACTATCAGCGCGTGCACCTCACGCCCCACGGCAACGGCACCCACACCGAGTGCTATGGCCACATCAGCCCCGAGCCCGAGGCAACGCTCAACCGCTGCCTGCACCGCTTCCTTTTTGTCGCCCAACTGGTTTCGGTGGCTCCACAGGAGCAGCCAAACGGTGACTTGGTGATACTACTGGCCGATGTGCAGCCCCTGCTCGAAGCAACTGCTGCAGCCCCGGAGGCCCTGGTGCTGCGCACCCTGCCCAATGATGAAGCCAAGCGCCACCGTCAGTACTCGGGTACCAACCCTACCTATCTGGAGCCGGCCCTGGCGCACTACCTCGTCACGCAGAATATTCAGCACCTGCTGCTCGACCTGCCCAGCGTCGACCGGGAGGAGGACCAGGGGCGCTGCTGGCCCACCACGCTTTCTGGCAGTACCCGGAGCGTACCCGCACCAGCTGCACGATTACTGAACTCATCTTCGTACCCGACTCCGTAACCGACGGCTTGTATCTGCTCAACCTTCAGATTACCAGCCTGGAACTGGATGCCAGCCCCAGCAAGCCAGTGCTTTACCAACTCACGGAGGTTGCGGCAACAGGCTTGGTTTAGGGCAACGCAAAAAGGGATAGCCCGGTAGGACTATCCCTTTGTATACTCAACCAGCTCCGAAGAGCGGATGAGCAGTTATTTAAGCAGCAACTTCAGCCGTTTCGCCAACCGGAACAACCGTCACGAACGAACGGTCCTTGCGGCCTTTGCGGAACTGAACCGTGCCGTCTACCATAGCGAACAGCGTGTGGTCCTTGCCGATACCCACGTTCTGGCCGGGGTGGTGCTTGGTGCCGCGCTGACGCACGATGATGTTACCAGCAATGATATCTTGACCGCCGAAGATCTTCACGCCCAAGCGCTTAGAATGTGATTCGCGGCCGTTGTTGGAGCTACCTACGCCTTTCTTGTGTGCCATTGTATTTAGTACTTAGTGCTTGGTTATCAGTGCTTAGAATGTCGCGTTAGAGCCGAACGACCCGGGCTTTCCCAGGTACCAGGCACTAACAACTAAGCTCTAATTAGCCGATGCTGTTGATCATTACTTTGGTAAACTGCTGACGGTGACCGTTCAGCTTCTTGTAGCCCTTACGGCGCTTCTTCTTGAATACCAGTACTTTGTCACCCTGTACGTGCGACAGGATGGTACCGGTTACGGTTACGTCCAGCGTGGGGGCACCAATGGTGATGGTCCCGTCGCTGTCGGTCAGCAGGGCCTTGCCCAGCTCTACCGTATCGCCGACGTTGCCAGCCAAACGGTGGGCGTATACAAATTTATTGGCTTCGACCTTGGTCTGCTTCCCGGCTATGTTGACAATTGCGTACATCGGCGTCTTCGCGTTTTCTGAAAATTGGAAGGCAAAAGTAGAAGTATCATTTCACAAAACCAAACCTAACTCGTTAATCATCATTCAGTCGGGTCCCATGTAGGCTCTACTGTGGCATCAGCACCAGTCGGTAATAGTTCCTTAAGGAACGCCTGAGCGGGTGCACGCATAGTAATTTTGTGGATAATTCAGATTGTCCACAGGTGAAATGTGGATAACTTTTGTAAAACCGGGGTAAATCCAGGTTTTTCGCCCGATTTTCGTCTATACCGCCAGTGTGGATATCTGTAGGTCATACAGAAAAATTAGCGTAGAAAAAACGTGAATGAGGTGAAGCATGAGTTTATATTTGATGCTTCGACTCGGCTCAGTCCCCCTAAAAAGCGGCCAAACATTTCACCTTGGCCCGGGGTTGGCTAGCTGTTCTTCCTGCCCGTTCAGGTTTTGTCAGAAGATCTTTCCACGCCTTACTTCCTTGCTATGGAACCCTTGCTCGTCGAGAATCCCAACCGCTTCGTGCTCTTCCCCATCCAGAATGATGATGTGTGGCAGATGTACAAGAAGGCCGAGGCCTCCTTTTGGACCGCCGAAGAAATTGACCTCTCCCAGGATCAGAAAGACTGGGACAACCTCAACGACAACGAGAAGCACTTCATCTCCCACGTGCTGGCGTTCTTTGCTGCCTCCGACGGCATCGTGAACGAGAACCTGGCCGTCAACTTCATGCAGGAGGTGCAGATGCCCGAAGCCCGCTGTTTCTACGGCTTCCAGATCATGATGGAAAACATTCACAGCGAAACCTATTCGCTGCTGATTGACACCTACATCAAGAACCCCCAGGAGAAAGACCGCCTCTTCAACGCGCTGGAAACCGTACCCTGCGTGAAGAAGAAAGGCGAGTGGGCCCTGAAGTGGATCAACTCCGAGAATTTTGCCGAGCGCATCATTGCCTTTGCCGCCGTGGAAGGCATCTTCTTCTCGGGCTCGTTCTGCTCCATCTTCTGGCTCAAGAAGCGCGGCCTGATGCCGGGTCTGACCTTCTCCAACGAGCTGATTTCGCGCGATGAGGGTCTGCACTGCGACTTCGCCTGCCTGCTTTACAGCTACCTGCAGAACAAGCTCAGCGAGGAGCGCGTGCACAGCATCATCCGCGACGCGGTAAGCATCGAGCAGGAGTTCGTGACTGACGCCCTGCCCGTGAATCTGATCGGCATGAATGCCAAGAGCATGGCCCAGTACATCGAGTTTGTGGCTGACCGCCTGCTGCAGAGCCTGGGCTACAGCAAGATCTACAACTCGACCAACCCCTTCGACTTCATGGAGATGATTTCGCTGCAGGGCAAAACCAACTTCTTCGAAAAGCGCGTGGCTGAGTACCAGAAAGCCGGCGTGATGAGCGAGCGGACCGAAAACGCCTTCTCCCTCGACGAGGACTTTTAAGCTAAATCCAGCTTCCTTTTTCAGCCCGGCTCCTTCGCAAAAAGGGCCGGGCTTTTTGCTGCCCGCGTAAGAAATTCCGGTACCTGCCGTTACTGGCGTTATGGCTCTGCTACCCCGACTAAAGCGTGTGTTCTCCCTGTTCCGGCAGCGGTTGCCGTTTCTCAACATCTGGCTGGCCGCCGCCGCCTGGACGGCCAATTACTTTGTGCAGATGTTCTGTCAGCCCGTGGTGTGGGCGGGCCTGGCCTTGGTAGCGGCCGTCGGCGCTTTTTTAGCTTGGCCCTGGCTGACCCATACTCCTGAGCTCGTTCGGTACGGTGCTGTCTTCCTGCAAGGCCTGGCTTTTACTGTTTGCTGCTACTGCGTACTGTTTTTGCAGCCCGCCACCTTGGTCTGGACGCTGCTCATGGGCTTCTTGCTGTTCCCGCTGCTAAGTTGGGTACCGGTGCTGTTTGGGTTGCAGATTCTCTGGCGTATTGGCCGCAGTCCATTGCGCGGTGCCTGGCTGGTAGGCCTACTGGGCGCCACGGTGCTGCTGCCGGTCCAGTTGTGGTTTTATCGGGAGTACCAGGCTATAGAAGGCATAGCCACCAAACTGGCACACCAGCACCAACTCACCACCCACAACCTGGCCCAGGTGCTGCCGCAAACCTACGTGGCGGAGCGCATCGTGGGTATGCATTTTCGGTATCACACCCAGGTCGAATTTTACGACGGCTGGCGCCCACCGCTGCACGACCCGTTGCTGGGTTTCAGCTACTTTTTGCGTAATCATCAGGACCCGCTGGCGGTGGGGCCCGGTGAGGTTAACCGGGTGCAGCTGTATCGGGCCCTCTTTCCCGACCGGCCCATTAAGCCCAACTGCCTCTGCGCCTACGGCTACGATGGGAAGACCTACCGCAAGTGGGACCCCGCGCTTTAGCCGGTCCGCTGTCCGACGAAGCCCGCAGCCCTTGGCTCAGTATGAGCTCGAACTCTGCTTACCGCTGGAAAATAGTAGGCCTTGGAATCAGCCAAAAAGCCCCCGACCGGCGCCGAGGCCTTTTTGCTTTCCAGGCCGCGGGCCCCTACCCCGACAATACCGAATCCTGCGCACATTGCCAACCCTATTTCCGGGGTCATTCTGGCCCTATATAGTAGGGTGCGAATGACGAAAAAGGGCCTGAACAGCACCGTTTTAGCCTAATGTGGAAAACTTCTAAACTTTAGGTTTGTCCTACCCAACGGAAGCGGATAACTTCCGCATCAGGAAGGCCGGAAAAGTTCCCGGCTGCTCCCGTTTTTGCACGTAGTCCCCGCCCTTTCACGGCGTGGTGTTTTCATACACAAATTCAATACAACCTCGCACGCTTATGCTGGTAATCAAACGCGACGGCCGCCGCGAATCCGTGAAATTCGATAAAGTCACGGCACGCATCGAGAAGCTCTGCTATGGGCTCAACCAGAACTTCGTTTCCCCCATTGAGGTAGCCAAGAAGGTCATCGACGGCATCTATGATGGCGTGACCACCGTGGAGCTCGACAACCTGGCGGCCGAAACCGCTGCTTCGCTCACCACCAAGCACCCTGACTACGCCATCCTGGCGGCCCGCATTGCGGTAAGCAACCTGCACAAGGTGACCTCGAAGTCGTTTTCGAGCACCATGAAGCGCCTCTACACCTACGAGGACCCCAAGACCGGCGAGAATGCCTCGCTGATTGCCAAGGACGTGTGGGAAATCATCCACAAGCACGCCGCTACCCTGGACTCGGCCATTATCTATGACCGCGACTATAGCTACGACTACTTCGGCTTTAAAACCCTCGAACGGAGCTACCTGCTGCGCGTAGACGGCAAAGTAGTGGAGCGCCCCCAGCACATGCTCATGCGTGTCGCCATTGGCATCCACAAGGAGGATATCGAGTCGGCCATTGAGACCTACGAGCTGATGTCGGAGCGCTGGTTTACCCACGCCACGCCCACGCTCTTCAACGCCGGCTCGCCCAAGCCCCAGCTGAGCTCCTGCTTCCTGCTCACGATGAAGGACGACTCCATCACGGGCATCTACGACACGCTGAAGAACTGCGCCCAGATTTCGCAGTCGGCCGGCGGTATCGGTCTGAGCATTCATAACGTGCGCGCCACTGGCTCCTACATCAAGGGCACCAACGGCACCAGCAACGGCATCATCCCGATGCTGAAGGTGTTCAACGACACGGCCCGCTACGTAGACCAGGGCGGCGGCAAGCGCAAAGGCGCCTTCGCCATCTACATCGAGCCCTGGCACGCCGATATCTTCGACTTCCTGGACTTGAAGAAAAACCACGGCAAGGAGGAAAACCGCGCCCGCGACCTGTTCTACGCCCTCTGGACTCCCGACCTGTTCATGAAGCGCGTGGAAGCCAACGGCGACTGGACGCTGATGTGCCCCAACGAGTGCCCCGGCCTGGGCGACACCTGGGGCCCCGAGTTCGAGAAGCTTTACATGAAGTATGAGCGCGAAGGCCGCGGCCGCCGCACCGTGAAGGCGCAGGACCTGTGGTTTGCCATCCTGGAAAGCCAGACCGAGACCGGCACGCCCTACATGCTGTTCAAGGATGCCGCCAACAGCAAGAGCAACCAGCAGAACCTGGGCACCATCAAGTCGTCGAACCTGTGCACCGAGATTATGGAGTACACCGACGAGAACGAAATTGCCGTCTGCAACCTGGCTTCCCTGGCCCTGCCCGCTTCCTGAAAGAGGAAAACGGCCACCTGGTGTTCGACCACCAGAAGCTGTATGACGTGACGTACCACGCCACTAAGAACCTGAACAAGGTAATCGACATCAACTACTACCCCGTAGTGGAAGCCGAGAACTCCAACCGCCGCCACCGCCCCATCGGCCTCGGCGTGCAGGGCCTGGCCGATACCTTCATTGCCCTGCGCATGCCCTTCGAGAGCGACGAAGCTAGCGGCTTGAACAAGGACATCTTCGAAACCATCTACTTCGCGGCCATGACGGCCTCCAAGGACCTGGCCAAGAAGGACGGCGCCTACGAGACCTTCAAAGGCTCGCCCCTAAGCCAGGGCAAGTTCCAGTTCGACCTCTGGAACGTGCAGCCCGACTCGGGCCGTTGGGACTGGGAAAGCCTGCGCCAGGAAGTGGTAGAGCACGGCGTGCGCAACTCCCTGCTGGTGGCTCCTATGCCCACGGCCTCGACGGCGCAGATCCTGGGCAACAACGAGTCGTTTGAGCCTTACACCTCCAACATCTACGTGCGGCGCGTGCTCAGCGGCGAGTTTATGGTGGTGAACAAGCACCTGCTCAAGGACCTGGTGAAGCTCGGCATCTGGAACGAGCAGATGAAGAACGACATCATTGCCGCCAACGGCTCGGTGCAGAACATTCCGACCATCCCGCAGCACATCAAGGACCTGTATAAGACGGTGTGGGAGATTTCCCAGCGCCGCATCATTGATATGTCGGCCGACCGGGGTGCCTACATCTGCCAGAGCCAGAGCCTGAACCTGCACGTGATGAACGTGAACTTCGGCAAGCTGACCAGCATGCACTTCCACAGCTGGAAGAAGGGCCTGAAAACCGGCATGTACTACCTGCGCACCAAAGCCGCCGCCGACGCCATCAAGTTCACGGTGCAGAAGCAAGCCGCCGAAACCCTGGAGCCCCTGAACGCCATGGCCCAGAACGCCTCGGACATGGCCTGCTCCCTGGATAACCCGGACGCCTGCGAGGCCTGCGGGTCGTAAGATGTTAGACGGCTATAGGGTCGACTTCGGTAAGGTCAACTGGAACTGGTGTGGCAGTTACAGCATTCTACAGGAGGAAATAGAAGAGCTTCTTCTACTTCCTCCTCGTAGTGGGCTTTACCCGAAAGAAGCTGGGGCTTACGAAGTTGTCGGATACACGAAACATCGGAAATTTCTTTCGGTTACCTTTACGTTACATGATGACCACGTTGTCATCGAAGACGTAATTTTGCCGAGCTATGAAACCATCCAAGACGTCATCCTCCGCCAACTCGCAGCCGGCCTCTAATCTTTCGATGGCTGGTAAGACAGCTGAAGAGTACGAACGTGCCCGCACCGGCGGCATGCTGACTAAGCAACAGTTCTTGACTCATCTGCGCAAAAATGGCCAACTACCGCCTGATACCAATTGGCAGCTGGCATCATAGTTTAGCTAAACGTGAATAAGAAAAAGCCCTAAGCGTAAACGTTTGGGGCTTTTTTGTTTGCTTACGCTACAAAACAGGACTCCTCCTTCCTTTTCACGAATCCGTTTAGCATGAAATATCTGATACTTGCGCTCCTTCTTGGCCTCGCATTCTTGAGTAGTGCCTATATACCCCACAGCCGGCCTATCAGATCTATTCCAGTGAGCATGGACTATCTTCAGGCTTGTGAAGAAGGCAACGAGTGCCGCCCGATTATAGTGATCCGGAAAAAAGGTGAGCGAATAGAGCTAGCCTTACCGGGGATGATTAGAACCTCCGTTACTCTTTGGGACGAAGAGAATTACAACAGGCTGATAAAACGCGCTGGTACTTATCAGCCCATCCAAAGAACAGGAACAGGCAATACTATTGAGCCCCAAAAAATGAAATTGGCGTTGAGTAAATTAATAGATGGCACTTACTACATGTGGATAGCAGGAGATTCAGCAGGCGGTATTTTTCGAGTACAGTTGACAACAGAATCCTAAGCTAGGCCAACAACACCCCGAAACCGCGCCGCCTGGAGATATAAGGGTGACGTAGTCGTTTTGATGGGGCAGGCACAGCCGGGAACTGGAGCGACAAACGCTACTTTCGCACCAACATGGATATACAGTGGCCTACCCAAGACTTTATGGAGGAACTCAAGGCAAAGGCCTATGCAGCTACTCTAAAACTTATGTCCAACCCCAGCGAAGAGCATGAAATAGACTACCAACGATTGAAGGGATACCGGCTGCAAGACTTAGCAGTTGAATTTAACCAGCTGTCGATAGTAATGCAGAACGGCCGCCGGTCCCATTTCTTCCGGGTGGGGCATAATATTGGGCTGCCACCAAAAAATGCGCCCATGCTGCCCATGTTCCATTATGATGTCGAGTTTTCGCCTACCGGTGAAGTGTGGGACGATTTCTTCAAGCAGTTCTAATCCTCCCGCAGTCGCTCGGCTGGGCCGAGTGACGCTTACGCTCTGAGCAGCTATGCTGCGAATTAATCTGGGTCGTTGGAACGATACCTACCGGCGCGGGACCCTCGCGGCAAAGCCGCTCCGCGTAGTCGTCACTCGGCACAGCCGAGCGACTGCCGACATCCTGTAACTGAATATGTCTGGGCACCGCTTCCTTTTAGTAGTTCTGTATCTAGTAGCTATACTTGCCACGATACCCCTTGTTGCCTACGCCCTGGGGAATAGCCTTGGCTTTTCTACCAGCTGGGCCTTCATCCTGTTTCGCTTGCTGGGAAGCCCAATTCTGTTGTTCCTGTCCGGCGGAATATTAGCCACGCAAGGCAGAATGCATAGCGTCTTTGGAGTACTCTTCCTGCTGATAGGAATCAGCTGGTGCGTGACTCTTTATTACGAGTTCCGGGATGGGACAGCCTGAGTTAGCTATGTAAGCCAGAGGCACTAGTAGCTTGGCTGTGCCGAGTGAATGAGGAGCAGTTTCTGTCCGTTTCCTTTACCTTCCGCCACCTGGAGATACCTGAGCGGAGTTGTCGTTCTGAATGCGCCCGACATAAATGGTGAATTTACAGTCTAACGTCCAACTATGATGGCACACTGTTGCGGAACGGTTTACTTCGAGGAACCACTGCCGACTTTAGATGTCATTGTCCAAAAGACAATGGAGAATACCGGCTTAATACTGACGTATGAAAATGAAAGAGAAATAGTAATAGAATGTAATGATCTGGGGGTATTCACTTTGGTAAACTTCAAGGAGTCGTCTGGCTATTATCGTGTCGACACGTTCCACTACCCTAGCCCTCCTCATGCATACCTCTTAATGGCTATTTTAAATACACTTGTGCAGTTAGGTGGTGCATATCGAATAGTAGCTCCCAATAAGACTGTGGAATGTACAGTCCCTGCGTGGGCTAAACTTCCGTGGGGAGCAGCACAACCCCTAATTCGAAAAAAGACCTAGATGCTCGTCGCTTCTGCAGTTGCTAAGCCACTGCCAAGGCTCATCCATGCTCCTGCTTAAACTTCAGGAAGTTTTGGAGCAGGCGTTTGATGTTCTCGGCGCCTACAGGGTTGGCCGAATGAACATTAAAGTTTTCTACCACCAGATCATTCTCGACCAGCCACTTGGCGCAATCGTAGCCGCTTTTCACTTCGCAATTGTGCTCGTCGTCCCAGCCCAGGTCGTGGTCGAAAGATATTTCCTGGGGCAGGCCGAGCTGCTTGATGGTAGCCACAAACTCCTCGTAGCTCCGTACGACTGTCCACCCGTCGCCCTTTGGCGTGCGGATATCATCGAGGTATAGCTTGTAGCCCGGCATAGCGCTGAAATGGAGGGTTAGGGATTGGCAAACATACGTTTATTGGGAGCCTAGTGCGCAGTAGGGTTCTTCACCCCGCTCCCGTAGCTTGCGGCATGTTGAAGCGGTGGCTCTATGGTATTGGGGTTCTAGTGGCCATTCCGGTACTGCTTGTGGTGGGACTGATGCTGTACGCCGGAGCGGGAGCAATGGTGGATGGGCTGCAACACCGGTTTCTGCCCCCTACCCGCGTCACCGTCACCTGGCCCAGCGACTGGGGCTGCGACGAGTTTCAGGAGGCCTATACCGTTGTCAAGGTGGAGTACCCCAACAGCCTGGTGCGGCGGCTCTTCAAGGGCACCACGCTGCTGGTGCCCTACCCCAGCGGCCACTACGGCGACACCACGGCCTTTTACCGCTACTACAGCCGGCAGCTCCGGCACGGCCGCCGGGATACGGTCGTGGTGCGGGGCCGCTTTGGCTACGACATCGGGGTGGGCGAGCGGGGGTGCTCTACCAATGCGACGACATTCCCTACTTCGACGTCAACGCCGTGTACTCCCGCAAAGGCAAGCTTCTCAAGCGCTTTGCCCGCTAAACCAGCTCTAGTCGTCACTGGGCACAGCCGAGCAACTGCCGGTAGAAAGTCCCCTGACCTCTCCAACGAATGTTTCCAAGCCCGGCTGCTACACCGGGGCTTGGAAACATTCGTTTTAGGGCTCATCTGCTCCCCGGAGCTTCAAAACAATCGTTGGAAGGCTCCGGGGAGTAGAGGAGCTTGTATTTTTTTGTTTCCGGGCTCAGGGGCTCCCCCGGGGCTTAGAAATAATTGTTTCCGGGCTCGGCTACTGCTTGACAGTATACAATCAGAACGGTATATTCCTGAAGTTGTATCCTTTAACTCATTTATCGATGTCTAGTAATCCTATTGAGTCGGCCGCTACGCCGGCCAAACCCGCTAAGCCCGCCAACCGGGCCGGCCAACTACCCACCTCCGCCATTGCGCTGGCGGAAGTAGCCACCAACGCCGCCAAAGCCTGGCAAAGCTCGGAGCTGCCGGCGCTGCTCTGGCTCACCAAGGCCGACTTTGCCGCCCAGGCCGCTGCCTTCGCCAACAGCCGCGACGCGGCCGATGCCGCCGGGGATGCCCGCACCCCGCAGGCCAAGCGCCTGAAGACCCTGGACAAGCTGCTGGATAAGAGCCTGACCTACGTGAAAGGCTACCTGGCCGAAGCCAACGATGATAAAACGGCCTATTACGGGGAGTTTGGCATCGAGAAGATGGGCAAAAACTACCGACTCCCCACCGCCCGCCCCGAGCGGGTAAAGTCCCTGGACAAGCTGCTCAAGGCCCTCAAGGCGCACAAGTTCGACAAGAACAAGTACGGCACCGCCCACTGGGAGCCTTTGGTGGCGGAGTACAAGGAGCTAGTAAAGGACAGCACCCACGCCAGCGGGCAGCGCAGCGGCAAGGTCAGCAGCAAGGACCAGGGCGAGGAGCAGGTGCGCAAGGCCCTGCGGGCCCTGATTCACCACATCAAGGCCCAGTTCCCGGATACGTTTGAGGCCAAGCTCCGGGAGTTCGGCTTCCAGAAAGAAAGCTACTAGCCCGTCCGGCGGACCTTCCTTCGCTTTCTCGCCTCTGTCATCCTGAGCTTGCGAAGGACCTTCCTCCATGTTCTGACAAGCGTCGTTCAATGCCTAAAGCCATTTCCTACGCTGATAGGAAAGGGCTTTAGGCATTGAACGCCTTTTTCGAGGGGTAAGTGAGGGAGGTCCTTCGGCTGCGCCTCAGGATGACAAACGCAATAAGGCAAACGAAGCATAGATGGTACTTCGCTTCAGCTGGCCGCTGCGCCTATTGCGGGCGCACTGCCTCGGTAGCGAAGGCGGCATATCCTCTTTCTTTGCCGGTATGAGCACCGAGTGGCAACCAGTTGCCGGATACGCTTGCGGCCTGGCTCCAGGAGTTCAGGTTCCGGAAGCAGATGTAAACACAGAAAAGGCCTACTAGCAGCTAGTAGGCCTTTTCTGTGTTTACATCTGCTTCCCGGACCGCAAACGCTTCCCTATCCTAGTACACAATCAGGGGTGGGCCGCCTGCTGACCATCTGCCTCCATAAGCAGGATGTAGTGGCCGGCGGCCAGCCCAGCCAGGTTTAGCTCCGAGCGCAGGCCATTGGTGAGCGTCAGGGTGCGGGTTCTGACCACTTGCCCCACGGTATTGAGCAGCTTGAACAGCACCGGCGTAGCCTTGGGTATCAAGGGCAACTGCAAGGTAACGCTGGTGTGGGCGGGGTTCGGGTACAGACCTACCTCCGATAGCAGAGCCTTGGTGTTGGTGGCGGGAGCTACATCGGCTAGCAGCGCCAGAAAGCCCCGCCGCGTCCCCCTCCCGTACTTACGGGCACACTGCCAAAAGTAGTAGACCCCTCTATCTGACCTGCGACGTATACGCTGGCCCCGCTTACGGCCACGGCAAACGCGTAATTGCTGCTGCCTATACCATCTGCTTTCCGGGCCCAGGTAAAGTCGCCGGTAGGGCCGGCGTCGGTGAGCCGGGCCACAAACAAATCGGTGCCCATGGACGCATTTGGCCCCGATCTTACCAGGCTGGTCGTGCCAAATCTAGCCGTAAGGCTGGCTTGGTACCCGGCTACGTACACGTTGCTCCCACTCACGGCCAGGGCGTAGGCCGATTCGTTACTGGAGCCCCCGCCCCGGGCAATCCATACCGGGACGCCCGCCGTGGTAAGCTTGGCAACCACAGCATCATAGCCACCGGCCGAATTGGAGTTGCCGGAGCCAAAGGATAACCCGGGGCTCGATGTGCCGCCCGCCAGGTACAGGTTGTCGCCGCTCAGGGTCAGGGCCCGGGCCTGGTCAGCACCCGTGCCGCCGAGTTGCCGCGTCCAGGTTATGGTGCTGGTAGCCCAGGCATCAGCCAGCCGGACCACGAAGATGTCGGAGCCGCCGGCGCTGCTGAACACCGTGTTGCCGATGGCAAAAGCCGGACTGGACGAACTTACCACCAGATACACGCTGTTGCCCTCAGCCACCAACGCATCCGCCTGGTCGAAGTCGGTGCCACCGAGGTACTGCACCCAGGTAAAGGAAGCCGCGTTGCCCGCGTCGGTGAGCTTGGCCACGAAGGCATCCGTCGTATAGGTGTCGGAGGAAGCGTTCTGGAAGGTGAATGCGCCAAACTGAGCCGTAGGGCCATCGGTATACCCGGCCACGTATACGCTGGTGCCGGCGCAGGCTACCGCCGTAATATATTGCCCCCGGGTGCCTCCTATGCGCTCCGCCCAGACAAAGCGGGCCGTACCGCCCTGCTGGGTAAGCTTCGCCACGAATCCGTCGGTCGTATAATCGACGCTGGTACTGCTAAGCATGATGGAGCCAAAGGTGATGGTGGGGCTGGCAAATTGACCCGCAATGTAAATGTCGTTGCCGCTCACCGTTATGGCCGTAGCCTCGTTGTCGAGGAGGCCCCCGCCTGCTGCGCCCACAGGAAACGCCCCGAAGCCGGGCTCCATTTGGCCACGAATATGCTGACTCTTTCACTCGTCAGGGTGAGGGAGCCAAAGCCGGCCTTTCCCCAAACGTGCCGACTATATACACGTTGCCGCTGGCGTCGGTGGTAGTAGCTTTTATCTGTGAGCCATTCCCCACCGGGCCACTAATACCAACTACAGCCTGCCAGTCGGGGCCTGCGCCCAGGCTTTGGGCCCCGTAAGCAACGCCGTAACAACCGTAAACAAATAGATAAAAAGAGTACCGTATTTCATAAGCAGGCAGAAAGTTGAGCTTTAGGCAAGTACAAAGGTCTGCTTTTATGCGGGCAAGCAAACGGCAAATCAACCTCTGCGCTATATTATTATGCAAGCCGGCGGCCCTTAGCTGTGCCGTATCAGAAGTCAGCCGCAAGGACCAGGGCGAAGAGCAGGTGCGCAAAGCCCTGCGGGCCCTGATTCACCACATCAAGGCCCAGTTCCCGGATACGTTTGAGGCCAAGCTCCGGGAGTTCGGCTTCCAGAAGGAAAGTTACTAGCGGCTACCTTCCCACGGCGGCCTGTTTATGTAGACTTTTCTCTTCCTTGTCTGTCATCCTGAGCCTTGCGAAGGACCTTCCTCCATGTTCTGACAAGCGTTATTAAGCATGCAAAAGCCCTTTACTACGCGGTAGTAAAGGGCTTTTGTATGCTGGAGGCTGGGTTGGTGCAGGAGCTTACTCGTAGCTGCACTCCAAGTCCAGGGAGCTGAACAGCGCCACGTTGTAGATATACTTGCGGCTGGCAAAGTCATCGGTCTTAGGCCCGGCACTGCCCCCACTAAACATGTTCGATATCAGACAGTACGTGCCGGCAGCATCGGTTGCCATCAGGCTGACCAAGTAGTAGTCATTTGAAAAGCTGCGGCCAAACTTGCGCTTGTCGAGCGCCACCTTGCTGGGCACCTCGATGGCCAAGGGCGTGCGGGTGTCCCGAAACACGTTTTTCAGCGCCTCACTCCGGAATACCACCGGCGCGTTTTCCACGATGCCCCGGGCAAGAATTTGCTGTTCTGGGTTACGTACTGAATCTGGAGGTAAACGTCGGCCTCGTCGGTTTGGGGCCAGGTAGAGTTGAAGTTCGGAATCGGCGTCAGGGACCAGTAGACCCGGTTAAGCATAATGCGCTTCACCACCAGGTCCCGAACCTGCACGGTCTTGGAAATCGAGGTTTTCCGGCCTTCCTGGTTGGTAGTGGTCAGCGTCACGATATAGTTGCCGGGCTTGTCGTAGGAAAGCACCGGTTGCTTGGCTTCCGAGGTGACGCCGTTGCCGAAGTCCCAGAGAAACGACTGGGCGTTCTTCGACTTGTTGAACAAGGAGCAGGTATCGTGCGTGGCAATATCCAGGGCATCGATGGTGGAACCCCGAAAGGTAAAGCCCGGCTCCGCGGCGGGGGCCTCATCTTCTTTCTGACAAGCGGTAAGCAAGCCCAGCAAGGCTACCCCCATGACTAACTTCTTCATATAACTTCTGATAAAAGGTGGTAACCAGGATAGGCACAACCTGCCAGGCTTTTGCCCCGGCAGTCTGATCAGGAGTCAAAATAGGGCAAACGGGCGTGCTTTCCAATCCAGGCTTTCGGTTTGGGGCCCCACCGGCAAAGTCCTACCCTGCGGGCAGGCCCAATCCGGCCGCGGACATGGAATACTTCCTATATTCCAACCGCTAACCGGTGGCAGCGTACACCTTACGGCCGCCTACCCACCGGCCTTATTTATCTCAACGCTCTATTTCTTACGACTCTATCAACGGTTATGAAACAGCTGACTCCCAGGCCCCAGAGCGACAAGCAGCAGCTGGCGCGCGCCGGGCAGGCGCTTCGCCCCACGCCCCCGCCGGTGCGGCACGATAAAGCCAGTTTGCTGCCCGCCGGGCGGCGGATGGAGGCGGCCCCGCGGCCCGTCAGAAGCGGCCCGCCACTCCGAACCCGGTTTGTGATAAACCTGGAGAGCAACGTGCGCTACAACCTCGACGAGCTGGTACTCTACGAGAAGTGCATTCACCAGACCCTGGCCTACCGGGGCCGGGACGGCTACCGCAACTCCCAGGACCAGGATCTGCACATCCGTACCACCGACGTGACGACCTGGAACCCGGGCGAGGTGCTGGCCCCGATGCTGAAGCCACTGATGCATCATTTCCAGAACCTGTGGGATGAGTTTGCCGACGGGGAAGGCCCCAAAACAGCGCCTTCCTTAGTGAGCACCCCGTTACTAACGACCTGAAGGTGGCTATGCAGTCGGAAACAGACCGGCTGATTTACCTGCTCTACGACAAGTACCAGGGCAATCCGGAAGGGGCAGCCCAGTACGTGGACATGGCCCTGTCTTTTGGACCCATTGAGGCCGTTACGTCCTTGAGCAACCGCAACAAGACCTTTGCCGGCTCGGCCAATATGAGCGGCTTTGTACACGGTAACCGGGTCATCATCGTGGTGGCTGACACCAAGTCCCTGTACTCGCTCCTGGGCCACAGCACCCACCGGCTCGACCATTTCCGGTCGCCGCGGTGGTACTCCTATGGGTTCACGTACCAGTTTTACGTGTGGAGCGTGCGTATGCATACCCATAGCTGGTACATGGCCCGGCGCAAAACCGTGGACCGGCACGGCCGCAAGAAAGACTGGTTCGGCATCAATCCTAGCTTACTTCCCGGATGAAAAAAGCACTCGGCCTGCTCCTGGCCGCCGTTGGCCTCAGCGCCTGCGACAACGGCTACTCCACCGAACTGGGCGACAACATGACCTTTGCCTGGCAAAACAGCCTGGACTACACCAACCTCTACATCGGCAACGGCACCGAGCCGGTGATTCCGGGCGGGTGCGACTCGGCCAAGTGGAACAGCCGCTACGTGCTCACCAAGGGCCGCTACTGGCGCTACGCCGACAACAACGCCTGGCAGCTTACCTCCGTGCCTCCCGACAGCCTGTTCTACTTCGTGGTGGACAAGAAGCGCTACCAGGGCCGGCAGGAACGGGACCCGGCCGTGCAGGGCCCCCTGACCCGGGCGCAGCAGCTGGATTGGGAAAAGCGGATTCCGGGTCCTTACCAGGTTCCGGAATAATCTGGCTGGGCAAGCGCTAGGAAAGCGGTAAACCTGTAAATTACCCACTCCGTCCACCTTAACAGCTGATCTGCTATGTTGCCCCAACTCGTTCAAAACGCGCTCAACAAGCAAATTTTCATGGAAGCCCAATCGTCGCAGGCCTACCTGGCTATGGCGTCCTGGGCCGAGATTCAGCCGGGCCTGGATGGGGTAACCAACTTCTTCTACCAGCAGAGCGACGAGGAGCGGGTGCACATGCTCAAGCTGATTCGCTACGTGAACGAGCGGGGCGGCTTTGCCCTGGTGCCGGCCCTGCCCCAGCCGGTTATTACGTTTCAGTCCCTGAAGCGCGTGTTCGAAGACTTCCTGCGCCACGAAATAGCCGTGTCGGAGAGCATCAACGAACTGGTGGGCCTCACGCTGCAGGAGCGCGACTTTGCCACCCACAACTTCCTGCAGTGGTACGTCTCGGAGCAACTGGAAGAGGAAGCCCTGGCCCGCACCCTGAACGACAAGCTGGAGCTGGTCGGAGACGATAAAAGCGGGATTTACATGTTCGATAAGGACATCCTGCTGTTTCGCGGCAATACGGCCTCGGAAGCTTCCAACGGCCGCTCCTAGCTTGGCCCCGGTGGGTTTCCGCGTGCTTTAGTATCTTATCTGCCTTAGAACTACTATTCTATTTGCCCTGCTATGAAACACCTTTTCGCCCTCCTGCTCGCTGCGGGCACCGTTGCTCTACCCGCCTGCTCCGATACGTCGGATGGCGACGACCCGGTACCGGCTGCCGAAACCCGCATGGACCGGGAGCTGCGTTATCCGCTGACGCCCCCGGCTGCCAATGGCGACACGGTGCTGGTGCTGGCCAATGGCTATCCGGCGGAGGTCATTAAGGCCACGGCCATCGGGCCTGGGGCCACGTGGTCGTCTTACATGGGTCTGCAGATTGTGCTGGAGGTACCCAGCCAGGCCGAGCAGGTGCGCATTATGATTCCGGACGCGAAGCTCAGCCCGAGTCTGACCGGACAATACTTCTTCGACCTGTATAAGACGAAGCGGAATAGTGCCGGCGGCTCGTACGTGGTGGGCTCAGCCGCGACTCGCCCCCTCATTGATACCTACTTCAACGCGCTGAGCAATGGCAGCATCAGCATCGATAAATACGACCCGAAGACTAAGCTGATATCCGGATGGTTCTATCTGCAGCAAGCCAGCGTATCGGACCCCGGCGCATTGGCCGGCCTGGGCGAGCCGTTGCGCAAGAAATGCACGGTAGTCCTCAAAGGCTCCTTTGCGAACGTACCCGTGCAGTAGCAGGCGCCTGGGTCCGGCGGTAAGGGCCGCAAGCCTCGGGCTTTTAGACAAATAAGGCAGGCAACCCCAGCCGGAATCCGTGCATCTGGGAGCCAAGGCAGCGCCCGTAGTAGTGGTACCGCACCACTGCTGCCGTGCTGCTGTGTTTAGTGCTTGTATTCCTTTATTTCTCCCTATGCCCCTTTCTACCCGACGCCTGCTGCTGGCCGGCACCTTACTACTGCTCACCCTGCCCGTGCTGGCTGCCACCCCTCCCGACTCAGCGGCCTTCAACGTGGAAGCGGCTACCCAGCACTACCTCAACACCCTGACCCCGGCCCAGAAAGCCAGTTCCGACGCCTACTTCGAGGGCGGCTACTGGCTGCAGCTGTGGGGCTTGCTCTACGGCCTGGCAGTGGCGGCCGTGTTTTTGGTGCTGGGCCTCTCGCGCCGCATGAAAGCCTGGGCCCAGCGCCTGCCGGGCAAGGTGCTGCCCACGCTGGCCTACATTGCCCTGTATATTGTGCTGACTCACGTGCTGAGCTTTCCGCTGAGCGTGTACGACGACTATTTCCGGGAGCACCAGTACGGGCTGTCGAACCAGTCATTTGGGGAGTGGCTCACCGATGACCTCAAGAGCCTGGCTATATCGGCCGTGGTGGGCAGCGTGGTCGTGCTGATTCTGTACGCGGCCATCCGGCGCACGGGGCGCAGCTGGTGGGCGTGGGCCACGGGCCTGGTCGGCATTTTCCTGGTGGTGTCGGTGTTTTTGTCGCCCATCTTTATCAGCCCCCTGTTCAATAAATACACCACCCTGCCCGCCGGCCCGGTGCGCAGCCAGATTCTGAGCATGGCCCGGGCCAATGGCGTGCCGGCCGACAACGTGTACGTGTACGACGCTTCCCGGCAGAGTAAGCGCATCAGTGCCAACGTGAGCGGGCTGGGCAGCACCATCCGGGTATCGTTGAACGACAACCTGCTGAGCCGCTGCACCCCGGCCGAGGTGCAGGCCGTCATGGGCCACGAGCTGGGCCACTACGTGCTCAACCACATTCCCAAAATGCTCATCTTCTTCGTGCTCATCATCGGGCTGGGGCTGGGGTTTGTCGACTGGGCCTTCCACCGCCTGCTGGCCCGCTACGGCAGCCGCTGGGGCATCAGCAGCATCGGCGACGTGGGCGGTTTGCCGCTGGTGGCCGTCTTGTTCAGCGTGTTCATGCTGCTGGCCCGCCCCGGCTTCAACACCATTATCCGCACCCAGGAGCAGGAAGCCGATATGTTTGGCCTGAATGCCGCCCGCCAGCCCGACGGCTTTGCCTCCACGGCCATGAAGCTCTCGGAGTACCGCAAGATTGACCCCAGCCCCTGGGAGGAAATCATCTTCTTCGACCATCCCAGCGGCCACACCCGCGTGCTGACGGCCATGCGCTGGAAAGCCGAGCACCTGCGGGAGTAGCAGAGCCAGGGACGCCACTGCGCCTCAGGATTGTATAATCAGGAGCTACTTCACGGGCTTGCCATGCTTACCGAAAAGAAAGCTTCCGCTCCCTCCGCGGCGTTTCTGACCAGCCTCAACGCAGTGCCGAACGTGCTGTGGTCGGGGCTGAGCCTGGGGCCGTTGAGCGCCTTTTGCTATCAGCACATGGCCCGGCCCTGGCTGTGGGGGTTGCTGGCCGCAAGCCTGCTGGTGTATGCAGTACCCAAGACCTGGTTTCGGTACTGGCAGCTTAGCCGCTCCCGAGTTCCTTACCAGCGGCTTGGCGTGCCCGCAGTCAACTACTTCACCCAGCACGGCTACCTCGTTAACTTCCTGATTCGGCGCCGGTACCCGCATTACCGCCACGCCGCGGGCCCGGCCGCTTTGCGTAGGCTGGCCAGTGGCAGCTACCACCAGGAGCGTTTTCACGCGAGTATGCTGCTCTTCTTTGCCGGAACGAGTGTATATGCAGCTGCGCAAGGGCACCTGGGCTGGGCAGTGGTGCTGCTGCTTAGTAACGTGGGCTATAATCTTTACCCCATCTGGCTTCAGCAGTACCTGCGGCTGCGTGTAGCGCAGCATTCCGGAGCTTCCTCTTCGTTCAGATCACAAAAGCCTCGTTAAAAGATGCGCTGAACAGTACTTAATTACAGGTTTTATAGCTTTATTTGTTGTGTAATTAATTCACAATTCAACTCCCACCACATGCAAAACTTTACCCGCACGCTTACCGTCCTGCTGGTCCTGCTGTTCAGCGCTACGCTGGCTATGGCCCAGACAACTTACCCCACGATTGGCATCATTGGCTCGGCTACGGCTAAGGGCTGGGATGCTTCCACGGCCATGACGGCCGGCACCGGCGCCAACAACCACCAGTGGACCATTACCCTGCCCCTGACCGTGGGTGAGGTGAAGTTCCGTGCCAACGATAACTGGGATGTAAACTGGGGTGCTGCTACCTTCCCCAGTGGCGTAGGTGTTGCCAACGGCCCGAACATTCCCGTGGCTACTGCCGGCAACTACTCTGTAACGTTCAACGACATCACCGGCGCTTACACGTTCACCCGCAACACGACGGCCAGCACTACCGCCAGCCGGCCCACGCTGAGCCTGGCCCTGGCTCCTAACCCCGCCCGCGAAACGGTGCGCGTAGCCTACGAGCTGACTTCGGCTTCCTCGGCTACCCTGACCGTGCTGAACATGCTG
The DNA here is from genome assembly GCF_022919215.1 of Hymenobacter cellulosilyticus. Lineage (NCBI taxonomy): Bacteria > Pseudomonadati > Bacteroidota > Cytophagia > Cytophagales > Hymenobacteraceae > Hymenobacter > Hymenobacter cellulosilyticus. Next base: position 887,070 of record NZ_CP095046.1, read on the forward strand.
GGTCAGCCCGTGCAGCAGCTTTCGGCCGTGCGCCAGGGCGCTGGTCAGCAGGAGCAGCTGGTGTCGCTCCGCAACTTGGCCGCTGGTCTGTACCTGGTACAGGTTCAGGCTGGCAACCAGCTGCAGACGGCCCGCCTGCTGGTCGACTAAGCTTACTGGCCGGGCTTGTTCCTGGCTAGCTTCAAACCGAGGCATCCGCAGTGGCGGGTGCCTCGGTTTTTTGTTTTCCGGCCCTTCGTTTGGTCTCTAGTTTAACTGGCCCGATCGGTATTTTCGGGCCTGAGCTGCCCAGTTGGCACTATTTTTCGTCTGAGCATTCAAACTCACCTTTATACTTCATTATGAAATTCACTATTACCCGCTCCTTATTCCTGGGCCTTACGCTGCTACTGACCACGGGCTGCGACAAAGAAGATGACCAGCAAGTCGCGCCAGAGCCCCTGCCCGAGCCCACCTTTGTGTACAGCCGCTCCATCGTGTACTACGACAACGGCCAGCGCCGGGACACCACTTTTCAGGACAAGAAAGCCTCAATGGTGTCGGTCCAGAACAGCAAGATTATGCGCGTAGCGGCCGGCCCGCTCACGTCTACGGAGTACGTCGACTTTACCTTCGACCGAACCGCGGTTAAGTCCGGCATCGTGGGTAGCTATACGCTCAAAACCCAGAAGGAATTTGCCAAAGGCGACGCCGATCTGACCTACGCCTACCGGTTGCCGGAAAATCTGGGCGGCGGCAGTGTCCTCTTCAACAGCCGCGGGCAGAATATCACCGGTAACTTTATCATCACGGCCTACGATGCCAAGCGGCAGCTGCTGAGCGGTACCTACACCGCTACCCTGGCCGGCAACTATGACCCAACGGTAGAGTACAGCAGCTTCCCCAAGCGCCGGTGCGACATTATCATCAACGGCAGCTTCACCAACGTTCCGCTGAAGACGGAAGAATAACCTGGCCGACAAGCTGTTCTTTTAGTTACCGCCGTTCCCGCGGCCCGCGTCTTTCCGGATGCGGGCCGCTGTCGTTTCAGAACCCGTAGCTGGCTGGTAGGACTAGTAGCCGTTACCCGATTTTTCGCTTTTACAGGCTAAAAAAGCTGCTTTTCGGGTGAAACCGCACTTTTTTTGCCTGCGTATTAAGGCCGCTTGTATTCGTTTGTTTCACCTCAAACCTGTACGACCATGGCCATTCAAAAGTATCAGGATTCGTTTTCGGATCTGGCTTCGTCGAGCTTCAGCACGATGCTCGACCGGTTCTTCAACGATTCACTGGCGGCGCGGGGGCGCGTGAATAGCTTCTCTCCCCACGTAGATGCCTACGAAACTGAGCAGAGCTACGAAATAGAGGCGGCTCTGCCCGGTCTGAAGCGGGAAGACATTAAGGTGGACTTTCACCAGGGCCGGCTGACCATTGCCGGGGAACGGCACTTCCGCCAGGAACAGCAGCAGCGCCGCTACCACGTGGTAGAAAGTTCCTTCGGCTCGTTTAACCGTTCCTTCCAGCTCCCCGATACCGTCGACGCCAGCCGGATTCAGGCCTCGTTCGAGGACGGCGTGCTGCGCGTCAGCGTGCCCAAGGACGAGCAGAAAACCCGGCGGCACCAGATTGAGGTGCGCGGCAGCCAGTCGGCAGCAACGATGAGCGGCACTGGCAATGGCAGTAACGGCACCGGCCGTATGTCGGAGCGCGTAGGCCAGCAAGCCACCGACGTGCCCGTGCAAAACGGCTCCGACACAAACCAGAACCAGCCCAACAGCCCGGCGGCTATGTCCGAGCTGGCCGGTACCAGCAGTAATGGTACGGGCTCTTGATACTGGCAGCCCGAACTATCAGGTAAAGGCCTTCCCCGTAAGGGAAGGCCTTTTTCGTGCCGATTTGCCAATGCTTGCAGAACCCGCTCCCCTCCCACCAGCTTCGGCAGCCAGAAAGCCGACTGACCAGCACGCTCGGGCTTCTTTGATCAATCAATAGCAGGAATAATACAAATTAGCCTCGTTTACGGCTTATAGTACTTCGTAGCACGGATAACGACGCTGCCGGAAGATTTTACCGTCCTTGAATTCGAAAATCAGGCACAGCTGGGACGAAATACGCTGACCGCGGGTAAGGCCCATCACGTCGCTTATCACCGTGGCCTGCCACAGGCCTTCTACTATCACTGTGCCGTCGGGGCAGGCTTGAGTACGCTGCACATCAAACTTGGGAGAATACAGCAGCTCCCGCCCGATGCGGAGGTTGTCGATAATCTCGCTAAATGAGCGGCGCTGCAGGGTTTTATACACCGCATTGGGGTATTCGGTCTGCTCTACGTCCGGATGCAGGATGTCGGTATACGCAGCCGGATCGGTCGTAAACGAGTCGACGAGGTCAAAATAAGCGGTAACAAGAGCAAGGTGTGGATTCATCGGGCTGGGCGAGTAACAAGTAACCGCGCAAGATAAAGACTGCCCCCGACAGTAAAGCCACACGGGCACTCCAAACTTGCCAGCGGCGAAGAGTCTGGTAAGCTGGCGCCGCTGGGTTCTGGCCCTGCGCCGGATTTTCCGGGCTATCTGATTTTGATAAGCCTTTCTTTTCTCCTATTTTGCTCTGAAATACCTCGCCCCTGCGCTCCGCGCATTTTTCACACCTATTCTGCAATTAGTTTTCTCAAATCCCATGATTATCTCTACCCACCTACTTACCCATGAAAAAGCTTCTACTCGTTTGGTTGCTCCTCTTTTCCTGCTGCGTTGCCTTTGCTCAAACTAAACAGATCATAGTTGCCCAGGACGGCAGCGGAACCTACCAAACCGTGCAGGCCGCCCTGGACGCTGTGCCGAAAGGCAACGACATTCCGATTACCATCTTTATTAAGAAAGGCACTTACAAGGAAAAGCTCAACCTGGCCAAAAAGCAGAACTTCGTAACGCTGCTGGGGAAGACCTCAACGAGACGGTGCTCGTGTACGATGATTATAACGGCCGCGTGGCCGAAAGCGGCGAAAAGCTGGGCACCTCCGAAGCCGCCAGCTTCCGCGTGTTTGGCAACAACTTCAGCGCCGAAAACATCACCTTTCAGAACTCGGCCGGGCTGGCGGGTCAGGCCCCGGCCATGTGGGTGTACGGCGACAAGGCCCGCTTCGTGAACTGCCGCTTCCTGGGCTTCCGCGACACGCTCTATACCTATGGCTACGGCAGCCGTCAATTCTACAAGAACTGCTACATCGAGGGCACTACCGACTTTATCCTGGGGGCGGCCACGGCGTGGTTTGAGGACTGCACGCTGTACTGCAAGCCCAAAGGCACGTGCATCACGGCCGCTTCCACCCCGGACAGCATCGGCTTCGGCTACGTATTTCAGCGCTGCAAAGTGGTGGGCGACGCACCCGAGGACTCGTATTTCCTGGGCCGCCCCTGGAAGCCGGCCGCCAAAACCGTGTTTCTGAACTGCGAGCTGAGCAGCATTATTAAGGCCAAAGGCTGGGACCACTGGGGCAAAGAAGACAACAAGCAGGAAGCTTTTTTCGCCGAATACAAGTCGAAAGGCCCCGGCGCCAGCCCCAAAGCCCGCACCACCTGGTCGCGGCAGCTCAACGCCGACCAGGCGGCTTTCTACAACTACGAAACCGCGCTACGCGGCTGGAACCCATTGGCAGAAGAAGCCATGGCTCCTTCCCTGAGCACCACCAAGCCCTAACAGCGGGTGTTGGCAGCCGTTGGGCGGCTTACCCGGGCTGCCCCTGTTGCTGCAGCAGCCACGCTTCGGCCTGAGCTGGTTTTTCGAATGAGCGGTATACCAGCGGCAACCCCTGAATATGGGTCGTGATGTAGGCCGTGGCCAGGCGCACCATCACATCAGCCGATACAATAATGGCCCGTGCCGGTAGCCGCCCACCACGGCATGGGGCAGCCATTCCTCGGCCACCCAGCGCTGCTCTACTTCGGAAAAAGGCAGCATTCCTACCTGGTCAATCAAAATCCGGCTCCAGCCCCGGCGCTTTAAAGCCGAGGCCATGTGCGTGAACAAAGCCTTGGTGTCCTGAAGCTGCCGGGGTCCCGAAGACCAGTTGACTCGCAGAAAACCCGCCGGATCTTCCAGCAGCTGGCCGGCGGCATTTTGAAAATAAATAGCGGAGGCAAGCTTTGCACTCATAAACGACGGCGCCGGATTACTGAGCCGGCGGCCCAATTCTTCTGCTCAACCTGCAACGGGGCTAGTTGTTCAACCTTTTGCTGCTGCCAAGCGGCCGGATTAAGCGCGTGACTAAAAATCTTTTTGGCGCTTTTGCTGGTTTCGTCCGGGAGGCAGACCGCTAAGCCAAAGGTGGCGGCCCTGCCTATATTTGCTTTCCTACCCCGGGAAATCGTATAGCCTGTTATGATTCCGCTCATCACCCACACGCCCCGCCTCACGCTTATTGCCGCCAGCCGGGCCCTGCTCACCGCCGAGCTGCACAAACCCCAATACTTTCCGGTTCTGCTCGGGGCAGCTCTGCCCTCTGATTGGCCCCCGGGTGAGTACGACCTGGACGCTATGCGCTACTTTTTGGAGCAGCTCACGGCTGGTGGCCGCACGGCAGCGGGCTGGTACGGCTGGTATGCCCTGCGCAAAGCCACCGACGCCCACCCCACCACCCTTATTGGCGCGGGCGGCTTTCTGGGCCCTCCCGACGCGGCGGGCACTGCCGAAATTGGCTACTCCGTAGCGGCCGACTGGCGCGGACAGGGCCTGGCAACCGAGTTGGTAGCCGGCCTGGTGCAGCAGGCCAGTCACACGGGCATGGTCCGGCAGCTTCTGGCTCACACCCAGCCCGACAACCTGGCTTCGCAGCTTGTGCTGCAGCGCAATGGATTTGAAGCGGCCAGCATGGGTCCCGACGGCCGCCTACGCTTTGTCCGGTCCGTAGAGCCGAGTGAGCCGCCGGCGTCCCGGTCGGTGATGCGGTAACTGAGCCGGGTGCCGGCTTTATGGCTTCTCCGCCTGGGGCTGCTCAGGTTGCCCGGCCTGCTTATGTTGGTGTTCCGCCCCGGCCGGGGCTTTCTTCCTTTCGATTCAGCAACGAACATGCACGAGCAAATTCTTCAGTTGGTAAGTCAGGCGCACGCCCTGACCGAACAAGGCGCCGTGGCCGAGCCCGACCACTGGCAGCGCAAGCGGCTGGTACTAGCCGATTTGTCGCTGCATCTGGTCCAAACGGCCCTACGTAGCGGTCCGCTGAACGTGCAGGACTTGCAGCGGCAGCTGTTTTCGGTCCTGACGCTGGCCGATGGATTCCTGGATGAGGTAGACCTCAAGCCCACGGCCGAAGCCCTGTTCACCGCCAGCCAGTCGGCCCACCCGGCTGCTCAAAAGTAGCGCCGTGCTGCAGTTTCAGTTTACGCCTTTTCCCGAGCTGCGCACTCCCCGGCTACTGTTGCGGCAGCTGACGGCTGACGATGCCGAAGCCATGCGGTTTTTCCGCTCCGACGAGGAGTTTCTGCGTTACGTTCCCCGCGAAAAAGAGCCGACCCTGTTTCAGGCTCAGCAACATCTGCGGCTGCTGGCCGATTTGGAAGCCGCCAACCAAGGCATTACCTGGGCCCTGAGCCCGCCCGAGCAGCCGCAAGTCTTGATGGGCACCATCTGCCTCTGGCACTTGCAGGCCGACCATCACCGGGCAGAGGTTGGCTACGGACTGCATCCCGACTTTGCCCGGCAGGGCCTGATGGCTAAGGCATTGCAGGCCGTAATCGACTACGGCTTCGACCACCTGCGGCTCCATAGCCTGGAAGCTCAGGTGGACCCCGATAATGTGGCCTCCATCCGGCTGCTGCGCAAGCACGGCTTCGTGCAGGAAGCTCACTATCGGGAAAACTACTACTTCCAGGGTCGCTACCTGGACACGGTCGTTTACTCCCTGCTGACAACCCACCGGTAGCACGCCCCGCAGGAGTCGTTTCAGCTTTAAATGACCCCGACGAACCGAAGGGAAAATACCGTAGCCACTTGGCTAATCAGTGCGTAAAAGTGAGGCAAACCAGATCTAACTGCTAACCTTACTGCCTGCGCCATGTACCGATTTCTCTTTCTATTCTGGGCCCTGGTGGTCGTGGCTGGGAGTCAGCCGGCCTGGGCGGCGGCCCCCGCTGATGATATACCGGCCCGCCCCACCCCTTTCCGCTTCGTAACAGATCAGGCGCAGCTGCTGAGCCCGGCCGATGCCAAAACGCTGGAAGGCGGCCTGCGCCGCTACGCCGATAAAACCGGTACTCAGATAGTTGTCGTCACGGTACCTTCGCTCGGGGGCCGCAGCGTTGCCGACTACGGTCGGGCGCTGGGGCAGGCCTGGGGCATCGGCCAGCGCGACAAAGACAACGGCCTCGTTATCCTGCTTGGCGCCCAGGAGCATCAGGTAACCATTCAGGCCGGCTCCGGACTGCGCACGGCCATTACGCCCGAGGTTACTGCCCGGGTAATCAGCCAGGATATGACGCCCCGCTTTAAGCAAGGCAACTATTTCGCCGGACTGCGCGCGGGCCTAAACACGCTGATGCTAGCGGCTAACCCGGAATCCAACCCCAGAAAAACCAGCCGGCTGCTTCTGCTGCCACGGCCACCACTCCCGGCGGCACCGGCTTAGCCAGTCCCGACGTAGCTACTTCCCCACCGGCTACGGCCGCAGAGCCCATCAGTTCGGTTCCGGTGTCGGCGCCAGAGCCCGAGTCTTCTGAATTTGGACTAGGTACGCTGCTGCTCGGAGCCTTGGTGCTGGGCGGCGGTATCTGGCTGGTAACCCGGCTGTTTCGACGGTCTTCAACTCCCGCGGCGCCAGCTACCGGCAGCGCAGCTCCCGATTTTCTGCCCAACCGTCCTAATTCCGGTGGCTACAACCAGCCGGGCCCCGGCTACAACCAAGGCTATAACCGACAGCCAGCCCCGGATTTTCTTCCTAACCGGGGCGGTGGCTCCGGCAGTGCCGTGGGAGGCATGCTAATGACCGGGGCAGCGGCAGCGGCCGGCGCTTATCTGGGCAACCGTATGGCCTCCGCCCACGACACACCCCACCCCGATCAGCTCAATCCGGATGCGCCGGCACCGCACCTGGGCTACGGCGCGGCCGGCCCGGCTACCAGCGGCGGCTTCCCGGCCCTCGACGGCACTGGCGGCACCACTGACAATCCAGCTCCAGACTACTTCTCCGAGAATACCTCCGCCGATTCCGGCCCCGATTATTTCTCCTCCGACGAAAGCTCGTCGTATGATGACCCCTCCTCCGGGGATTCGGGCGGGGCGGCTTCGATGACACCAACGATAATAGCGGTTCCTGGTAATTCAGCCCGTCGGGTATAAAACAACGTGGCCGCTCCATTACAGGGCGGCCACGTTGTTTTGCTACGTTACGGACTACTGCGGCCCTTCCATCGTTTCGAAAGGCGTGGCCACTTCCACATTAGGGGTTTTAGGGAAAGCCAGAAAGTGCGTCACCCGGGGCGGCTCCGGGCCCGTATGCAGCTGCCGCACCTGGGCTTCCAGGGCCTGATCTTCCCGGGTAAAGCGGTGGTGTTGCCGCTGGTGCTCACCCCAGGTAGCTACGTGAAAAAATTCCGTAATGCGCGTCGGGTCGGCGATATCCGAAAACACCCCGGCCCGCAACGAACCATCCCGCAGCCGCAGGCGGGTAAGACGAGCCACTGCTTGCCGGAAAGCGGGCTGGTCCGCAGCAGCTACGTGGTACTCAATCATGACTACCACCGGTCCGTCATCGGGGTCGATGGTGCCCTGCACCGCCGGATCGGGCCAGTGCTCAGCGGGCGCCAGGTCCAGCCCTTCGGCCGAGCGCATGGGAAAGGGAATAGCCAGCAGCATGCTTACCAGCATCCAGACTGCAGTAGCCAGCAAGGCCGTTTCCAATGAGGCCCGGTCAGCCAGCTCGCCCCACACAATACTGCCCAGCGAAAGTCCCGCCTGAAAGACCAGCATATAGATGCTTACCACCCGGGCCTGCACCCACTTGGGCACGTGCAGCTGGACCGTCGTACTAAAGCTGGTCATGACCATAAGCCAGGCAATTCCCGACAGAAACATAACCGGATACAGCCAATACACTACCGTTACCAGGGCCAAGCACACATTGGTACCAACAAATACCAGGGTCCCGAGCAGCACCCGCTGGTTAAAGTTGAGCTTATTTCCGGCTCGGCCCATCAGCAAGGCGCCCGTAATAGCGCCGGCTCCCAGCCAAGACAGCATCACCCCGTAAGCACCTGAGCTCAGGCCCAGCTTGCGGGCTATAACCACCGAGAGCAGCCCCCACATGGCGCTGGCGCCAAATGAAAAGGCAAACGTGCGAAACAGCACAGCATAGATGGCCGGCGAATACTGCACGTAGCGCAGGCCGGCCCGCAGCGCGCCGGTAAAATTTTCGGCGGGGCCGCTGCTGGCCTCCTCCGTGCGCTGCCACGAAAAAATGACGGCGTACGTGCCTAAGAACGACAGCCCATTCACCAAAAACACCCAGCCCGGCGAGTAATAGGCAATGATGAGTCCGCCGATGGCCGGGCCGATGGCGCGGGCAATGTTATTACTGACGCCATTCAGGGTAATAGCAAACGGCAGTACCGGGCGGGGTACGAGCTCCGTCGTCACGGTTTGCCACACCGGCGCGTTCAACGCCGCCCCGATTCCCAGTAAAAAAGTAAACGCCAGGACACCCAGAGCCGAAACTTCGCCCAGGAGCGTAAGAGCCCCTAGCGCGAAGGCGACAATGGCCATAAATCCCTGCGTGAGCAGCAAGAGCCTGCGCCGGTCAATTAAGTCGCCCAGGGCCCCGGCGGGCATGCTCAGCAAAAAGGCAGGCAGGCTGTTGGCGGTTTGCATCAGGGCTACTACCAAAGCCGAGGTAGTCAGCGTCGTGACTAGCCACACCCCGGCCACGTTTTGCATCCAGGTGCCAATGTTCGACACGACTGATGCAATCCAGATGGCCCGGAACAGCGCGTATTGAAACGGCGTCCCGAGCGTAGCCTTGCCGTTGGCGGGGAAGGAGAACTCATAGAAGGCAAAACTAAAAACTACCACAGCACTACGCCGCAACCGCATCTGGCACTTGCGCCTCCCGGTCCGGTAAAACAATCAGCCGCACCTCCCTCACGAGAGAAGTGCGGCTGAATACCGGGAAGCGGATCCGGTTACTGGTTCCGCGTTGGAGGATCTACAGTAATAACGCCTTTGCGCACTGGGGCAGCCTGCTGCTTCCGTTTTGCTTTGCGCCGAGCGGCCCACCGTCTGAAGAAGCCGGGCTTGCGGTGCTTTTTGCGGCCTTTATACCGTTTGTAGTTCGGACGCGGAATCGGGCGGCCATCCACGGTTAGCTCCGTAGCGGCAGCACTGGTTTCCGATTCGGCCATGGCTGATCCTGGTTCCCCCAGGCATAGCACCGCGCAAAGCAGTAAGAGCAGTAGTTTGTACATAACGCTGAAGAAAAGGTGGACTTTACGCTTCGCACAAACAACCTGAACAGCAGAGGTTTACCGTTCACTAACTTTGCCGGGCGAATTTTCCATTTTCTCCTAGCTAATACTATACCAGGATGAAAATGGTGTTTTATCAAACGCAAAAAAGTTCACCTTGGATTCAGCTTCCTGCAATCTTCCTGCTGGGCCTACCTACAATTCCCCACTTTTTCTAGAAAGGGTCGAAACAGCTATAGTTGCGCTGCTTGATGATAAGGCCATCCTTCAGTTCGAAGACTACGCAGAACTGGGCAGCCAGCTGCTGGCCCCGGACTAGCGGCCCAATATCATTGGCCAGCGTGGCTTGCCAGTGAGCCTCAATCACCACACTTCCATCCGGGCACTGCTGCATCTGCTGTAATTCGAAAAGGGGATTTACCAGTAGCTCACGCCCGGCCCGAATATTTTCCAGAATCTCGGCAAAGGAACGGCGCTGCAGGGTCCGGTTCAGCATATTCGGAAACTCTACCTGCTCCACATCCGGATGCAATACTGTCGCATAAGCTGCCGGGTCTATCTCCAGAGATTCACTTAGTTTCAAAAATTTGGTAATGGTTTGCAATTGTTCAGCCATAGGAGTGGGAAGACAGAGGTAGTATGGAGCCTCAAGATAGAGGATGATGAACGTTCAAGGCTACTACAGCTACAACAGGCTCAGTGTTACAGCTAGTATATAATTTTAAAAATATAATCCTATGTTTCTCCTCTTGCCACTCGGCGTTGGGCACTCTCTAACGGGCTTGTTGTCCTCAACTATGTATAACCCAAAGGCATATCTGTTTTAGAAGACGTGAGCCGTTATTCCTGGGGTTGGCTACGGCCATGACCCCGTTATAAAGTCAGAGCAGTTTACCCGGCCCTTTTCGGACTCGGATAAACTGCTCCGTATGCTGTGCTTAAGTAGACTGGACCTATTTGTTGCGCATGGGCTTATCGACTTTCACCGATGGTATTGCCTTGCGCTTACGCTTACGCATTGCCTTGCGGCGCAAGGCCCACCGCCGGAATACGCCAAGCTTTTTAGCCCGGTGGCGGCTATTGCCCCGGTAAGGCTTGTAGTTTGGGCGGGGAGTGTTGGTTTCTGCTATTTCGGTTTTTTCAACCGAATAGTCAGCGGTGGTTGCCTGTACCGCCTGGGGCTCCAGAAGCGTAAACAAGGCACACAGGAGAATGAGTATTGTTTTGTACATAGCCAAGATTTAAATGTTGTTAGATCAGTTCCACCATCCCAATACATTACCTTAATCCTAAACTTCAGGTGTAAGGCGCTTCTAAATTAAGAACACTACGACAAAATATCCTAATTCATTTTAGCAAATATTTGTAATCCAGCTTAAACACAAATTGTTCTTTTCCAAGTCTACAAACCTCTCTATCGGCAAACTTTGCGTGGTCGGCACCCTGCTCTCCTACCGGCACTCTGTCGTTGCCGGGTCTGGCTGCGGCGCTGATGAAACCTTAGGGAATTAGACAAGAACTTCACGGGCATTTCGGGTATTCTTAAATACTTATCGGACCGAGCTGATTTCGACTTGCCAGGACGCACAACGGCCCGTTGCTGGCGAGCAGCAACGGGCCGTTAGACGGGGCTCTGGGTGAGGTGGCGGGACTCGACCGGACCGCTCGGGCTAGAAGTTAGCCTTCCATCACCTTGTTCTGGTGGTTGATGGACTCCAGGTGAACGGCGGCGAAGTACTGCTCGATAAACTCCGGGGTAAGGCCCACGGATGAACCCTGGCGCTGGGCCCGCTCCAGTACCTCGTTCCAGCGGCTGGTTTGCAGAATGGTGATGTCGTTTTCCTTTTTGTAGACCCCGATTTTCTCGGCCACAGCCATGCGGCGACCTAGGAGCTGGATGATTTCGGCGTCGAGCTGGTTGATTTGCTCGCGCAGGCTGGACAAGGCCGTCAGAAACTCGCGCTGGTTGGTGGTTTCGTGGCGCCACACCAGGTCCGTGATGAGGTCCTTGAGCACCTCGGGGTAATCTGCTGCTTGGCGTCGCTCCAGGCGTGGTCGGGGTCGATGTGGCTTTCAATCATGTTGCCGTCGAAGCCCAGGTTCAGGGCCTGCTGGGCCACGGCCGATAAGGTGTCGCGGCGGCCGCAGATGTGGCTGGGGTCGCAGAGCAAGGGCATTTCGGGGTGGCGGCGCTTCATCTCGATGGGCAGGTGCCACATCGGGGCGTTGCGGAAGTCGGTGTTGCCGTAAGAGCTGAAGCCCCGGTGAATCAGCCCCACTTGGCTTAGGCCGGCCTTCTGCAGGCGTTCCACGGCGCCTACCCACAGCTCCAGCTCGGGGTGAATCGGGTTCTTGACCAGCACCGGCACCTGCACCCCGCGCAGCACGTTGGCAATTTCCTGCACCGAGAAGGGGTTGCCGGTGGTGCGGGCGCCCACCCACAGAATATCGACGCCGAAAGCCAGGCAGTCTTCCACGTGCTTAGCGGTGGCCACTTCCACGGCAATGGGCAGGCCGGTCAGCTCACTGGCTTTCTTGAGCCAGGGCAAACCCTTGGTGCCCACGCCTTCGAAGCCGCCGGGCTTGGTGCGGGGTTTCCAGATGCCGGCGCGCAGGGCCTGCACCTTGCCGGTAGCGGCCAGGCGCTGGCAGGTTTCTAGAACTTGCTCCTCGGTTTCGGCTGAGCAAGGCCCGGAAATCAGGTAAGGCTTATCGTCGGGCTGGCGGTTGAAAAGTGCGGATTGCATGATATGTTGGGTTTGAGTTTTGCGGGGAGTTGAGAAATGGTAGAAGAAGTCGTCTGTCATGTCGAGCCTTCGCGAGGCATTTCGCGTGCTGAGGTTGCAATGGCATTGATTAGCACTGCACGCGAGATGTCTCGCCAAGGCTCGACATGACGTTCTATCCAGGTTGTTCTTACTTCAGAATCTTCTTGATCAGATTGGCTTGCTCGATTTGCTGGTAGACGGCGGGGTAGTCTTCCTGGGAAATGAGGTGGCGCAGGTGCTGCAACTGTTTGATATGCTCGTCGAGCACGTCGAGGACGTTGACGCGGTTTTGGCGGAAGATGGGCACCCACATATCCGGTGAGCTTTTAGCCAGGCGCACCGTGGAAGCAAAACCGCCGCTGGCCAAGGCAAAAATCTGCTGCTCCTCTTTTTCCTTTTCCAGCACCGTGAGGGCCAGGGCAAAGGAGGTAATGTGCGAAATGTGCGACACGTAGGCCGTGTGCAGGTCGTGGGCAGCGGCGTCGAGGTATTCGATGCGCATCCGGAGCTGCTCGAAGAGGTGCTGCACCTGGTTCACCGCGTCGGCGTCGCTCTGTTCGGCGTCGCAGATAACCAGGGTTTTGTCGGTAAACAGCTCGGGCACGGCGGCTTCGGGGCCCGAGTACTCGGTGCCGGCCATGGGATGCACGGCCACGAAGCGGCCCCGACGCGGGTGCCCGGCTACGGCCGCCAGCAGCATCGATTTGGTAGAGCCCACGTCGATGACCACCT